>CANKTP010000001.1 GCA_947486375.1 Candidatus Hydrogenedentota bacterium
ATGTGCACTATTATATCAAGACTGTCTTGATATGTAAAGCGAAAAATTACACCGCCCCCCTAAATCCGAATCTCCAATGAAATCGCCACCAAGCAAGCCCTCATCGTCTCCGTTCACAAAAAATAACAACCTCTATCTGCGGATCGGGGTCGACGGGACCGCCGCACCCTAGCAGGGAAGAAACGTAAAGATGAGCGTTCCCATCACAAACCAGATTGCAGCGAAAATCAGGCGATATCCGAAAATCCTCCGGAAATCGACCTTGGCGATTCCCGCACCCACCACGGCCCAGAACGGAGAAATCAGATTGCCCATGTGGTCGCCGACGCCGAGCGCAAGCAGATTGCGCTGCGCGCTGATGCCGACGGCCTCGGCGGTGGTGACCGTGACCAGACCCTGAATCGTCCATTGTCCACCGCTCGTCGGGATAAAGATGGCCACGATGGTGCTGATGACGGCTGTTAGGAAGGGGAGCGTGTAGGGCGTGGCGACGGAGGTGATCGCGTCCGTCAGGAACGGGCCCACATCGGTGTACTTGATGAGTCCCGCCACGCCGGCGTAGAGGTGATACATCACGATCACGGGCCACGCGGACACGATGACCCGTTGCAGGGCGTCCGTGAACCCGATGACAGTGCGGTGCAGCAGGAAGCACGAAAGCAGCAAAATGGTGATCATCGAGTTGATGTTCAGGCTCTGCCCCTTCGTGACAAAATGATAGAAGAGCCAGGCCGCGAGCGCAATCCACATCGGAATCAACGTGAAGGAGGTGCGCTCCACTTTCTGCGCGAAGGTGTAATTCGCGCGGATGGTCTGTTTACCCGCGAATTCCGCGGACAACGCCGCCTCGGCCAGCTTGTCCGACTCCGTGAAGGAAGACAACTGTTTTACTTTTTTCGGCATGAACCAAATGCCGACGAGGATGTTCACCACGATGAACGACAGCACCATCGTGATGGCGGCCGGGCTCCAAATCGTCGTGGACAGGGGCATCACCGGCGTCCTATCGGCCAGGAAATGCGTCTCGGACGTCATCTGCAGCGGCGCCGTGGCGGACAACCCAAACTGCCATACCGAGCCCGCGCCCGCGAGCACCGCCATCATCCAGTTAAAATCGATGGGAATTCCCTTGCGCTCGGCCTGCTTGCAAAAGTGAATCGCGATCAACGGCCCGAGCGCGATCGACAGCGCCCAATTGGAATAAGCAATCACGGCGCAAAGCAGCACGGCGCCCGCGATGACTTGGGGTGCCGTCTTCGGAAGTCTCGACAGAAAGACGACGCCCGCCTTGAACGGCCGCGTCTCCGCGAGGACGAGGCTCAGCGTCAGCATGAGCGTCATCTGCATCGTGAACTCCAAGAGTTCCCAGAGTCCCACGTAATAGGCGTCGATGGTCTGTTCAACCGTATTGCCCAGCATGAGCGCCGCCACGGCGAGCCCGACCATCATCATGATCGCCGTCGTCAGCGCGTCGGGGACGTAGTGCTCCGAGAACCGCGCCAACAGGTCCATCCATCCGCCACCCCCGGAGAGCTCGTTCTCGATGGGTGCCTGCTTGGACTTTTTCTTTCGGTCGCTTTTCGGCATTGATCTACTTCTCCAATAGGTCTAGTCAATCGTCGAGCGCGAAACAACTCATTCCCGAATCGCGGGGCGACGTGGCGCACGCAGCGCGGCCCACATACCCAGTGCCGGTCATCTGCCCAACCCCAAGCCCCGGCCCCGGAACAGGCCAAACAATACCGGGATCGGTGAGAATAGCACAAGAAAGTTCCGGGGTGAGACACGCCAATTTGGTTCTGGCGAAATCCCCGCGATCCGGGCGCACGCCGAATTGGGACTGCCTCAGGAAAAGAACAACTTCTCGAGCCACGCGACGAACGCCGTGGCCTCGGGAACATCCGCGTCCAAGTATCTCGCGGTGATCGCCGTTCCGAATGGTCTTCCCGGCTTATTCTGCCATGCCAGCCACGTGTGCATGATCGCCTTGGAGTCAGCGGATGGCGCGAAAAGCCGTTGACCTTCCGGAATTCCCTGGACGCATCGCCGTGCGTAATCGAGAAGCACGTTGCCAGAAGGTACAAGCGTCCGAAGAAAATCCTCCAACATCCCAGACGTTCGGTTGTTGGGCATAACCCATACCCCGACGCGAGGAAGCAGCGCGTTGATGGGCGGATCTAGAATGGTTCCATCTGGATCCGGTTCGGAGGGTATGTTCTCGTAGCCCGCCTTGGCGATGCTGTCTCGGAGCGACTGCCAACGATCCGCAGAGCTATCGTCTGCATCCAGCAGCACGCCAAGGGAGGCAGTATCGCTTCCCTTCAGGTGGACCCCCGAAAGCTTCCCAGAAGTCGCTCTACTCCCTCGTGATCTTTGATTTCATCGAGCGGTTCGAGTTCATTTCGATTCAGAAGACTCATGACGACATGCATATCGTCCTTGCCCTCAACGAGAAGAAGTCGTCTTCCGGACACGTTAGCGGACCTCAATCCCTTCGGCGGTCACTACCTCAAGATCGTTCTCTCGAAATGTCGTCGTCAGAATTTGGTCGTTCCGGCGGGCCAACCGGACAAGCACTCCGTCCTCGGGGGTCTCCGCAGCCGCTTTCTGAAAGGCTTCAATGCAACTCCAGCTATGGGATGTCGCGAAGACTTGGACGTTCAGCCGCTCGGCCATCGAGAAGATTGTTCTCCATGTGTCCAGTTGAACGGTATGGTGCATACCGTTCTCGAATTCATCGATCAAGAGTACACCCCCCTTAGCGGCCACGAGAGACAATACAATTCCGAACAAGCGATTAAGGCCGTCGCCGAATGAGCGTAGCGGTACTGGCCGTTGAAACCGTTTCGATCGCACGATTGCCAACCGCGACATTCCGGGCCTTTCCCCGCCAATCATGGACACTCCTGAGATATCGGGGTCGATAATTCTCAGTGCCCTAACCACCTCGTCTTCCATATCGGACAGCGCGATTCTGTCCCAGAGCGCTCCCAGCCTTGTCGTTCGTTCACCGCCGTACGGGCCCACATATACGCACGCCAAACGTGATTCATCAGGCTCGTCATGTGGATAGATGCTGTCTCGAGTGCCGAACCGCCGCAAACGCACTAGGCGTTTCCCGCGAGGCGTATCGGCCACGAGGCACGGAATGCGATCATTCTCCTCATCCTCGAAAAGCCCGGGCCCTGGCTGCGTTAGTTTGATCGAGCCTCCCGGTCCCTTTTGCTGGGAAAACCACTCGATTCCCAGGACAATTCGCATTGGCCGCGCCGCATCGTCTGCGGTCAATTCAATGGAGCTTCGTGTATCGGAAAGGATCGGAAATCCAGAAAACAGGCAAGTGATCGGGATCAGCCTATCCACTTCGCTCAAACCGTTCGAATCGTCCGATTCCGCGCGATCTTCCTCGCGTTCGCTCAGAATCCTCCAAATTACCCCGTGCGCGGCGTCCGAGACGAGTATTCGCAAGGCTTCGAGTACGGATGATTTCCCCGTATTGTTCTTCCCGGTGATGAGGTTGACTCGGCCCAGTCCCTCGAGCGTCACGTCGCGAAGCGCTCGAAAACCCCGGATGGTGAGAGTGTTGATCGCGACAGTCATTGTGGTTCTCCATTGGACATGCCGGTGGATTTCTGGCGGGCCACTCTCGGTAACGCGGTCATACGCATGCCCTCCGTGCAGGTCACCAGCCAGATTCAGCGCGCCCAGAATACCACGATTCATGTCTGCTCCGCATCGGCCAATCCACTGATATCTCCGGAATTCCCGCGCCACGTCGCGTCCCCCGGCGTCTATGGATCGCCGTGCTCCCCCAACGCTATAGTGACTCCATGGATTTCTCCTTCACCCCCGAACAAGAACAAGTCCGCGACCTTGCCCGGCGCTTTTGCGAAACCGAGATCGCTCCCCTCGTCCGCGACGCCGAGGAACACGAACGCTTTCCCCGTCACGTCTTCAAGAAATGGGGCGACCTCGGCTTGCTCGGCGTGCGCTATCCCGCGGAGGACGGCGGCGCGGGGATGGACAAAGTCTCGGACTGCCTCATCCGCGAGGAGATGAGCGCCGTCTCGCAGGGCTTCGCCTCCGCGTGGTCCGCGCATTCGCACCTCGGCATCTGGCCGATCTGGAAAGCAGGCACGCCGGAGCAAAAGGCATCCCACTTCCGCCCAGCGCTCGCGGGCGACAAGATCGCCGCATTTGCCCTTAGCGAACCGGACGTCGGCTCTAACATTCGCGCCCTTGCAACCCGCGCGGAGAAGATCGCCGGGGGTTACCGAATCACCGGCTCGAAGCTGTATATCACCAACGCGCCCATCGCCGATTTCCTCCTCGTCGCCGCGCGCACCCGGCCCGAACTCAGCGCCGACGCCATCAGCCTCTTCATCGTGGACGTTCCGCGCGATGGCGTCGAGATCCACAGCCTCGAAAAGGAAGGCATCCGCGCCTCCGAAACCGGGCTGATTCACTTTACCGATGTCTTCGTTCCCGATGCGGGGTTGCTCGGCGGCATCGAGGGCACCTATCCCGTCATCCTCGAATCGCTCAGCGAGAACCGTGTCGGCGTCGCCGCGAACGCCCTGGGCATGGCCCGCGCCGCGCTCGAGGCCGCCGTCCGGTTCGCCCGCGAACGCCAGGTCAACGGCCGCACTGTCGGCAGTTACCAGGCCATCGCCCACAAACTCGCCGACATGGCCGCCGACATCGAGGCCGCCCGCTGGCTCGTCTACTACGGCGCGTGGCGCGTCGATCAAGGCACCCTCGACATGCCGACCGGCGCCAAGGTCAAGCTGGTCGCCAGCGAGACCGCCGTCCGCGTCTCCGAGGCCGCGTTGCGCATCCACGGCGGCGCGGGCGTCATGCGCGAATACCCCGTCGGCCGAATCCACCGCGACGCGCTCGTCTACACCATCGTCGAGGGCACCAGCGAAATCCAGCGCAACATCATCGCGCGGGGACTCGACCTATAATCCCTACCGGTCGCGCAGGCCCCGGAGTTCGTAGCCTCTATATGTCCTATGGCCTTATTTCGACCCATGCGGCCCTTCGGACATTCCCCCTTCCAAGGGGGACTTGCCCATCGGAGACGCGCTGGCGATAGTGTTGGCCGTGGCGGGCATGGCCTCGAGGCCTCGCAGGGCGATCCGCTTGTAGTGAGCGACGGAGCTTGCGGTGTCGCGGGCAGTTGACGCGTCCCCTCGCACACCCATGGGATCGAGCGTTAGCGCCCGGTGTTGTGTCGGGCGTGGAAGGAACGAAGCGGGACGCATCGTCTACATGACGCGAAATTGTAGACGATGCGTCCCACTTCGTTCCCTGCACGCGGATTCTGGGCAAGGCAGTTCGCTTGACCGCCGGTTCGCGGCGTCACTATGATGCTGGCTCCGGCGGGTTGAAGGGTCGACCAAGCGCCGCCGAGGAGAACCGTCTGCGTGCTTGCCCGAATCCAGACTTGCGCCGTCCAGGGGATCGACGGCATCCTCGTGGCGGTCGAGGTGGATCACCATCCCGGCGAGATTCGGTTCGTGATGGTGGGGCTGCCGGACGCGGCGGTGAAGGAGAGCCAGGAACGGGTCGCGTCGGCGATTAAGAATTCGGGGTTCCGGGGCCTGCGGGGAATCAACGTCGTCAATCTCGCCCCGGCGGACATTCGCAAGGAGGGCAGCGCGCTCGACCTGCCCATCGCGTTGGGATTGCTCGCGGCCTCGGAACAAATCGACGGCAAGCGGTTCACCGGGATAGCCTTCGCGGGGGAGCTCGCGCTGGACGGATCGGTCCGCCCTGTGGCTGGGGCGCTCTGCATGGCGATTGCCGCGCGCGACAGCGGGTTCCGGGCGATTGTGTTGCCCGCCGAGAACGTCGTGAGCGCAGGCGTGGTTCCGGGGATCGACGTGATTCCGGTGGCGTCGTTGAACGACGCGGCGGCGTATGTGAATGGCCAGCTCGATATCGCGCCGCACGTGACCGATGTCGCCACCCTGATGAGCGGGAGGAGCGGGCATGTTCCCGACCTCACCGACGTGAAGGGCCAGGCGCACGTGAAGCGCGCGTTGACTGTCGCGGCGGCGGGCGGACACAACCTGCTGATGATAGGCCCGCCCGGCACGGGGAAGAGCATGCTCGCATCGCGGCTACCGGGTATCCTGCCGGACATGACCTTCGAGGAAGCCCTCGAGACCACGCGCGTCTACAGCGTGTCCGCGTTGAACGGGGCGCGGCAGTCGTTAATTTCGACCCGCCCGTTTCGCGCGCCGCACCACACCGCGACGACGGTGTCGATTGTCGGCGGCGGCGGGGGACAACAACCGTTCCCGGGCGAGGTCAGCCTCGCGCACAACGGCGTGTTGTTCCTCGACGAGTTGCCCGAGTTCAACCGCGCGGCGCTCGAGGTGTTGCGCCAACCACTCGAGGAACGGCTCGTCCATATCCGCCGCGCGATGTATTCCGTGACCTACCCAAGCGCGTTCATGCTCGTCGTCGCGATGAACCCGTGTCCCTGCGGATGTCGCACGGACCCCCACCGCGAATGCCGGTGCTCGGTCGGGCAAATCCAGCGATACATGAGCCGCTTGTCCGGGCCGCTGCTCGATCGGATCGACATCCACGTCGACGTGCCCGCGCTGTCGTTTGGCGAAATCGCCGACATGCGGCCCAGCGGTTCCACGAGCGCCGAGGTGCGCGCGATGGTGCAGGCCGCGCGCGACCGGCAGCGGGCACGCTACAAGGGGGCGTTCATGAGCAACGCGCAGATCGACTCCGTGTCCGTGCGGCGTTGGTGCGCGTTGAACGAAGGGGCGTCGTCCCTGCTCGAGACGGCGATAGACAAGCTCGGGTTCAGCGCCCGCGCCTACGACAAGGTGCTCCGCGTAGCCCGGACCCTCGCCGACCTCGAATGCATGGACGACATCGCCGAGCACCACGTCGCCGAGGCGATTCAGTACCGTAATCTCGATCGGGCCGCGCTATAGATATTCAGCTTTGTCGGCACCCTTGGGCATGGAGCCATAGGCCGAGGAGTCATACGAAACACACGGAAACGGAGATAGAGCCTGGATAACGGACTCGCTTCCCGCGCCACATTTGAAGGCTTGTCGAGAAGAGCGCTGAAATCCGGTTCGCGAGCGAACACAAAGCCATTCCCATTCTCCGCCGCGATTATCGGGAACGGTGTCGGTTTCCAACAATTCGCGAAGGCGTGGCGAAATACGATTGGGCCGAGTCGATGGCCGTTATGAGAATTGGTTTGTGGAAATCCGCGAGAATGGGCCACGAACCCCATACCGCCTGCCCCTTGGGCCCAACTACTTTAGGTGGTATAATTCCCAGCAGCATAGTAATCGGAACGAAACTTGGGAGGTTTTCTTACCATGATTAAACTTGGCACGTTCAAATTGGCTGCCCTATAAATCTTCGCCGTTAGTCTGTCCTTGGCGATTACGGGCTGTCCGCGCGAAGATGGGACCGCGAAAGTTACGACGCTCCTGACCGCCTCCGGCGGGGGTGCGAAAGTAGGCGGCGGAATTTCACTTGACGAAATCGAAAGCTTGACGATAACCATTAACCAGATTGTCCTGGTGCCCCAAGGCGAGGAAGGCACTGAAGGTGAGGGTGAAGGTGAAGGCGAGGGCGAGGGCGAGGGTGAAGGTGAAGGTGAAGGTGAAGGTGAAGGTGAAGGTGAAGGTGAAGGCGAGGGTGAAGGCGAGGGCGAGGGTGAAGGAGAAAAGCAAGCCGTACCCGACAGCCACGAGCTCATATTCACAGGCGAACTGCGCGTAAACCTTCTAGACCTGACTGAGGTCTCCGAAGTCCTGTCCTCGGTGGAGATTCCCGCAGGGACCTACACGCAGACGCGGTTATCCATATCCGATCCGGAATTGGTACTCGTGGGAGGGGACCCCGAGACGCCCATTACGGATGTGCAGTTGACCGCAAGCGGCCGACTTTTCATCGGGGAGGATCTTATACTCCCGGCGGATCAGGACTCGTTGCTGATCATCGATTTGAATGATCTGCATCTTGTCCAGCGAGGCGGAAGCGGCGGCTTCGTCTTGACGCCGCAAGCCGATGTCAATTTCAGCGTGACGGACGCGGAAGTGACGGTGGCCGGCGCCATCGTATCGGTCAATCCGGACAACGATTCATGCGTGATCGAGATCGAGGGTAGTGGCGGACAGCAGGTGACCGTGAATTATGCGTCGGCCACCCTGACATTTGCCGACGCGACCCCAGCCACGGAGGGCAATCTCGCCGTCGGGGCGATGCTCGACGTGGCGGGCCGCGCGCAAGTCGATGGCAGCGTGACGGCGGCTACCGTCGTTATCACACCCTCACTGTAATATTTACCGAATCGTCAGGCCGGCGCTCCGTGGGAACGGGGCGCCGGCATGTCATTTTGGAGTTGGATAGAATCGATCTACCCCCTTGAAAATCTCAAGTGGGGCGGCAGTAGTCGCTGTCGCGCATCGGAACAAAAACCGTCTCCGTTGCAGCCCATTTCGTGAAAGACGCCACCGCGATCAGCCAAACCACATCCTGCGTCCACTTCAAAACGCGAACTTTCAAGCGCCAACCTTCCGCTTCGTTCATCCCACCCGGCAACTTTGACCCCCGTCGACAGGAAGCAAGACGCCGGTGATGAATTTGGCCTCGTCCGACGCCAGGAATAGCGCCGCGTACGCAACGTCCCACGCGGACCCCATATGCCCCATGGGCACGCGCTTGCCGCGTTGCTCGATCAATTCCTGCTTGTCGATGTTCAACCGCTTCGCGTTCCCCTCGATGGCCATGGGCGTGTCGATGAGTCCGGGCATGATCGCGTTCGCGCGAATTCCGTAGGCCGCGTTGTCGATGGCTATGTTTTGCGTCAGGGCGTTGAGTGCCGCCTTCGAGGCCCGATACGCGGTCAATGTCGTCGTAGCCGCGACGGCGGCAATTGAGGAAATGTTGGTAATGACACCGCTCTTCTGCGCACGCATGACGGGTATCGCGTGGCGGCACATCGAGAATGGACCCTTGAGGTTCACATTCAGGATCCGCACGAACGCCTCTTCGCTGACCTCGGTGATGCTTTGGTCGCCGGCGCCGATCCCCACGTTGTTATGCAGGACGTCGATCCGGCCAAACCGCTCCACGCATGCGTCGACCACGGCCTTGCATTGCGAATCCACGGTAACATCCGCCCGGAACGTGGACGCAGTGCCGCCTTCCCTTTCGATCAGGACGCGCGTCTCGTCCGCGGAAGCCAGGTCCCGGTCGACGAGCAACACACGCGCCCCTTCGCGTGCGAACAGGATTGCCGTCGCGCGGCCGTTCCCAATCGCGTGGCCGGGCGTCTGCCCCGCACCGACTACAATGGCGGCCTTGTCCATGAGTCTCATGTTGTTTCCCCGTGGCCTACAGATTGCAGAAACCGGCACAGAGCCGAGCCAATTTCACCGCGATTTCCATATGGGCATGTTGTACATCATCGTGGCGGAAACCGCCGACGGGATCAATGCCGCGAATCCTTAGTCCGGCCCGTCAGGGCGGGTTACGCTATTCGGACGGCGTGTCGCGGGTTCGCGATGGAGACCCAGGCCCCAGCGCCGCATGCTACTATCCGCCCTCCGTGAGCGTGAGGGAGTGGGGACCGTCTGTCGCCCATGCAATCGAATGCCTTTTGAAGGGATGAAGCCGTGAATTGGCTGTTGAGTTGGATGGGTTCGCCGCGGATTGCCTCGATCGCAGTGATTTCAGGAACTCTTCTCGGCAGCGCCGCGCTGGGCACGGGATTTGTTCTGGACGACTATTTTCACCGAGCGATTCTGCTCGACGTCGAGATCTTCGATGGCGTCGAGCATTCGCCATTCGAGCTATTTTCGTTCGTGGATGGCGATCCCGCGCACACGATGCGCTACATCGACGCGGGCATGTATCCGTGGTGGACCTCGCTGGACGTCAAGCTGGCGCTGTGGCGGCCAGTGACCGCCCTGACGCACATGCTCGACTATGCGCTGTGGCCGAATTCGCCGTTCCTCATGCACCTCCATAACTTGGCGTGGTTCGCGCTGCTTCTTGTCATTGTTTGCATACTTTACCGCCGCATGCTCGGACCGGGTGTTGCGGCGGGTATCGCCATGATGTGCTACGCAATCGACGATGCCCGGGCCATGCCCATCGGTTGGATCGCCAATCGCAACTCGTTAATCGAGGCGGCATTCGGTTTCACGGCGATCTATTTGCACATCCGCTGGCGTGAGGAGAAACGGACGCCGTTTGCCCTCGCAGCCCTCGCGGTATTCACCATTGGCCTGTTTGCCAAGGAGGGGACCATTGCCGCCACCGCGTACCTCCTCGGATACGCCCTGTTCTTGGACCGGGGTGTCATTCTGCGTCGGCTTGCGACGCTGGTTCCGTATGCGGCTGTCATTGTTGTATGGCGAATCATTTACCGCGTGCAGGGATTCGGTGTCGAGGGTTCCGATACGTACACGGACCCGCTGATCGCGCCGTTCGAGTTCACCCGCCAATTGTTTCAACGGCTGCCCGTGCTCTTCGCGTCGCAATGGACGGGCATGCCGTGCGACGGATTTATCCTGTTTGGTTCGTGGTGGTGGATCCTCGGGGCGACGCTGATCGGGTCCGGGGTATGCGTCCTGTTATTTCCGCTGCTCCGGCGCGATGCCACGGCCCGTTTCTTCTGTACCGGCATGGTCCTGTCGTTGGTCCCAGTATGCGCGGCATTCCCGATGGATCGGCTGCTGAGTTTCTCCGGACTGGGCGCGATGGGTCTGTTGGCGCAGTTCATCGTCGGCGTTCGAAGCCGCACAATCTGGAGTCTCAACGGCGTCCCGCGCCGCGCTGCGTCGATGGCCGTGGTCGCCCTCGTGCTGATTCATGTGGTCGTGGCGCCGTTCATGCTCGTGGGGCGCATCGCGGGCTTTGGGATTATTGGGGCCGTCACGGATCAGATTGCCGAAGGCATGCCGTTTGACGAATCCGACGCAAACAAGGTCGCCGTGGTGCTCGACTGTCCGACCTCTTTCGTGACAGTCTACTCGTCCATCCAGCGTAGGCTCGGGGGAATGCCCACGCCGCGATGCATGTACAATCTCGCTCCCGATACCTTTTTCGATACCGAGATACGCATCACCCGCACGGACGACAAAACATTGGTCTATGAGCCGCGCGAACCGTACCGGTGGTTGTTGTTCCGCGACTATGGCCACCCGATGGCGGTGGGCGACACGGTGGAACTGGAAAACCTTCGGGTGGAAGTCCTCGGCGTATCCGTGCGCGGGGAACCGACGCGGGTTTCATTCCGGTTTAAGAACTCGATAGACGATCCGGGATATCTCTGGCTCGAGTTTAACAACACGCTCATCCCCTCGAAGGAGATGTTTGTGCGAATCCATCCGCCCGGAATCGGGCAGAGCGTCGTCATGAACCCCGGGGCGTAGCGCGGTTATGATCGAGATTCAGTGGCTTGTTAGTCGCGATTCGCTCTCGTGGAATGTATCTGGCGACCACGTCCACGACAAAATGCCGCGGGTCGCGAGGACGCTGGCCGACCTCGAATGCATGGACGACATCGCCGAGCACCACGTCGCCGAGGCGATCCAGTACCGGAACCTCGACCGGCAGGCGCTGTAGTTTCCGGCCCAATTCGCATTGTGGAGTGTGGATCGATGCTGGGGTATTATGGGGTGCATCTGGAAATCGTGCGTTATGCCGGACTACCGGCCGCGACTTCTGCGTCACGAAGGAAGGCTTGACGATATGACCGCTGAAATTCTATTGGCGAACGAACGCAAGGCCCTCGCGAATTTGTGCCGTGCTTACCACGTACTTCGTCTCGAACTGTTTGGTTCTGCCACGGATGCCTCTTTCGATCCGCAGACTAGCGATCTGGATTTTCTGGTCTCATTCGAACCCTGTACCCCCAGTGAGCACTACGAACGCTACTTTGGCCTGCTTGAATCCCTGGAAGCCCTTCTCACGCGCCCCGTGGACCTGATCGAGGCGCAGGCCATGCGTAACCCCTATTTCGTTCGCGCGGTAAATGCGAGCAAGCGTCTCCTATATGCCGCATGAGCCAGGGACGCTGCTTCACGACATGCTGGACTCTTGTCGGTTTGTTGTCGAGTTCAGCCGGGGACGGACGCTCATCCACGAAAAACTGCCCATCCTCGTGCGAGAGGTGCAAGGTCTTCTCGATGCAATCGAGGGGAGCGCCCCGGCAAGTTAGGAACGCACGAATCGATTCGGTACTGAAGTTTGGAGAGGGGGTTAGAGCTTTCCCCCGTGATTTCGACGCATTGCGGAAGTATCTTAATTTAGGGGTATCATGGCGCTAACGCCCGGCACAAAACTCGGTCTGTTCGAAATCACCGGCCCCCTTGGGGCGGGCGGCATGGGCGAGGTGTATCGCGCGCGCGACACGAAGCTCGGGCGCGAAGTGGCGATCAAGGTGTTGCCGGAGGCGTTGGCGGGGGACGCGGAGTACTTGGTGCGTTTCGAGCGCGAAGCGAAGATGTTGGCGTCGCTTGATCATTCCAACATCGCCGCGATCTACGAATTCATCGGCCTGGAGGCCGGCAACAACGGCGTGCACCACTTTCTCGTGATGCAGCTCGTCGAGGGAGAAACTTTGGCGGACCGCATCGGCCGCGGGCCCCTGCCGGCCGACGAGGCCATCGGCGTCTTCTCCCAGATTGCCGAGGGCCTCGAGGCGGCCCACGCGCGCGGCATTGTCCATCGCGATCTCAAACCGGCCAACGTCAAGGTCACGCACGAGGGGCGCGTGAAAATCCTCGACTTCGGCATCGCGAAATCGACCGAGGGTTTCGCGACGCCCGGCGCGTCCTCGCCAAGACCGAGCACTCCTTCCGGTTCCGGCGGCGCGACCAAGCCGATGTCGACCACGCCCAGCGTGTTCGCGACCGGCCCCGGCGGGTTCATCGGCACGCCGCACTACATGAGCCCGGAGCAGGCCCGGGGCAGACCTGTCGACAAACGCACGGATATCTGGGCCTGGGGCGTATGTCTCTTCGAGGCGCTCACGGGGTTCCCGCCCTTCGACGGCGCATCCGCGACGGACCTGGTCGCGGCGATCGTGCGCGACGAGCCCAACCTAGGCCGTCTCCCCACGGGCACACCCGCGCACCTCCACGCGCTGCTGTCGCGGTGCCTGGAAAAGGAGCCCAAGCTCCGCCTGCGCGACATCGGGGAAGCCTGGTATGCGTTAAATCACCCGCTGAAGCCGGAGACCGGGGGCGCGTGCGCTTCCGCCGAACGCGAGGTCACCCGTTTCACGGTTTCCTTTCCGGCGAACCACTATCTTTCGACCACCTTCTCGCCCTTGGCCATTTCGCCGGACGGACAGGCCATTGCGTGTGCGCTTACGTACGAGGGAAAGCAACAGTTGTACATCCGGCCCATGGATGCGTTGGACTTCAGGCCGGTACCGGGCACCGATCGCGCGCGCGCACCGTTCTTCTCATTCGACGGGAAGTGGCTCGGTTTCTTCCAACGGCGCGCGATCAAGGCGGTGCCCGCCGCCGGTGGCACCATCCGCACGATTGTGGAATGCGAGTCAACCCCCGTCAATGGGGTTTGGACGCCGGAGGATACGATTATTTGGGGCGAACTTAATTCCGGACTCCAGATGATAAAGCCCGATGGCACGGGACGTAAAACGATCACCGCGAGCGACAAGGAAACGGGCGAGCAATGGCACACTCCATTTTGCACCGTGGGTAAACAGGGCTGGATTTTGGCGAACGTCGTCTCGGGCCTGGCACGGAGCCGTCTTGAGTTCATCTCGACCCATACGGGCGAACGGCAAAAATCGACGAGCACGCGAACTCCGGGCTGCACATGGATACCGGCCATATGGTGTTCTGCAGGATAGGCGAACCGGAGTTGATTGCCATTCGGACGATAGGGGACGTGCCCCGGCTATCCGGCGAGCCCGTAAGGATCCTGGGCGGAGTCGCGCTGGACGGCGACAATATGCCGCTGTTTGACGTCTCGGCGAGCGGTTCGCTGGTGTATGTGCCGGCCGGCTCCGGAAACTCGCCAAATACGATGTATTGGGTCACGCGGCAGGGCGCCCGCCAGGAAATAGCGCTCCCTGCAAACGGATATGCCGGCCCGCGGATATCGCCCGACGGAGAATCGCTTGCCGTCGTCTGTCGAGATCGCGCCGGCGTTGCCCAAATACATATGCTCGAGCTGCGCCGGGGTGTCATCGAGAAACTCACGTCCGGGGTCCGCGGCGCCGTGACGCCTGTCTGGCATCCCGGCGGGAACCATCTGGCGTTTTCCGAATTCGCCGTGGGCTCCCCTACCGTCCGGCTGTTTTCGCTCGAGGACTATTCGGTCCGCACGCTACACAAGTCGTCAAGACCCGCATGGACATCCGACTATACGTTCGACGCGTCCCATATCGCGTTCTCGAAGTCGGATAGCCCCGTCGATTTCCGCGTCTGCGTCTTGAACGAACAGGGCGACGAAGAGGTCATCGTCGACACGCAGTGCCGGAATATCTGCCCGCGCTTTAGCCCCTCGGGCGAATATCTCGCCTACGCCTCGAACGAGTCCGGAAGATGGGATGTGTACGTCAGGCCTTTCCATCGACCCGGACGGCGGATTCAAGTTTCGATCGACGGCGGTTCGGATCCGGTCTGGGCGCGGGATGGCACGGAGCTCTTCTACCGTAACGGCGATGCGTTAATGGCCGTGCGCGTCGAAAGCGGCGGGTCCATGCGCGTCGGGCAACCCGAGGCCCTGTTCGATTTTCCCTTTGGCGGCACGGTCAGTCTTTACTCCCCGAGTTACGATGTCCATCCGGACGGCAATCGCTTTGTCATGGTTGACCACGCCGCGGGCGATTTTGGCGCCACGGAACTCGTCGTCGTTCGCAACTGGGGCGAGGAACTCAAGAAGCTCCTCCCGCCGGAGCCCGAGTGATGCCGCTCGAACCCGGGCTCAAGTTGGGCGCATTCGAAATCGCCGGCCTGCTCGGCAAGGGCCGAATGGGTGAGGTGTATCGCGCGCGGGACACGAAGCTCGGGCGCGAAGTGGCCATCAAGGTGTTGCCGGAGCATTTCGCGGCGGTGGCGGAGGCCTGCGCCACAAAAATGGGCCTATTACAACGACCCCATTCCCGTCCATATTGTCCATCATGTCCATATCGTCCATTCCTGCCTTCCTGACGCACGCCCCGTTGGCGAGAGGCGCCCCATCGGGGCATATTCGGTGTCCTACACTGACTTTCTGTCGGTGTCCTTCGCGTCTTCAGCTTGAGTGAGAGCCTGTGAAAAAATGTCCGCGAGCGAGAAATTGATTGACAATAATAGATAAATATTATAGTATTTTGTCCTGATACGAATTTTAACCCTGCAGGGCGCCCCCCCATGAGCGAAGACACGTTGTTCCCCCTTTGCGAGGTCCCTATCGCGGCCAACGCGCAGGCGCAAGGGCGTGCTGCGGCATGGCTCTCAGGTTCGAGGCCGGATCCTGAAGGGATTGAAGAAATCGCGCCACCGTGTGGCCCTAGCCTGAAAATTGTCCTGATGTGAGCGATACCCATTCCTAATGCGGGGCTGCGTGCGACCAGAACCGCGACAGGCTTCGGCCAGCGGCCCCGGGGCTTCATAATTATCGGCGAAACGGCATAAATGGGGCTTGACACAAGAAGTTATATAGGGTAATCTCTTTACAAGACAGCGATAGGGGCGTGTATTCTTGCCAAATTCAGGCACCGTGTGGGGCCTGTCAATTAGAGCACCCGAAACACTGGGAGGTAGATCGACGTGAAGCATATAACTGGGCTTACAAAGCAATTTCCCATCGTCGCGGACGAAACTCAGGATCTCATTTGTTCCGTGAACGGCACCATGCAGGATTTGCTCGCCCTTAAAGGGGACGTTTCGACCGTCAAGGATTTCGTTGACACCAAGTGCCCAGGTTCGCAGGGCGACCCTGTATAGCGCCGATTGCCGAACCCGGTTCCCCGCTTTTCGTTTTGAAGTGTCTTAGTCAATACGAAGATTAGGCGGATCAAGGCGAGATCCTGCGGGGGGACGGCGCCAAAGTCGCGACATCGAGAAAACTATTGACAGTTTTTGTTTTTTACCGCATAATTGCGCTTGGTTAGGGGATAGCCCCCTACCGTGGTTTGTTCGAGTTATGCGCTCCTACGGATAAGGTGTTACCAGCCATGATCGTAAAGCGAGTGAGAATCCTCGTGTTGACCGCGCTCCTTGTGGGTGCCGCAACCGGGATGAGCGGTTGCCCTGGCGATGGGGATATCGTGCTGTTTCCCGATCAGGGCTTGGAGGAAGCCGTGCGGGCAGAGCTCGGGATCTATTTCGGTTTCATCCGGCAAGGCGACATGGATCAGTTGCGCACCTTGAACGCACGCAATGTCGGCATCACCAGACTGCATGGCCTCGAGTTCGCGACAAACCTCATTTCCCTCGACGTCGGCAACGATGCGCTTCCCGAGCAAGGCATAGCCGATCTCACTCCTGTCACGCTACTCCGGAAGCTCAATCTCTTGAACGTGGAGAATAACGCGATCACAAACGTCGCGCCACTCACGGGCCTTCTGAACTTGGATCAGCTCTACTTGGCCGGAAACCAAATCTTTCACATTCTACCGCTCGTGACGAACTCCGATAGCGGGGGCTTGGCGGATGGAGACACGGTCACCCTGTCCCGCGCGCCATTGGTCGATGATAGCCGTACACCTCCGGCGATCTCCGAGGACGTGGGGCGTTTGGTGGCCAATGGCGTGGTCGTGCAGTTGGTCGAATAGCGGCGGGTCTCGCGCCGAGGCCGAATGGGCGGCGGGTCCGTCCAGCGATACGAATCCGATGGGAGTAACCTGCGTTGCACGACACGCTTGAGTATGCGGCGGGGTCTTGGCGATCCCCAGCGAGTGGGGTGTATTCCATGATTCGACTAGTCCCGCAGGCCAAGGTATGCGCCTTGGCCGTTGTATGTCTCTTTACGGCGGGATGCCCCGGGGGCGGGGGCTTGACGCCGACCCTCGCCGTGAATCCGTTGGCAATATCCTTCGGAACGGCCTCCGTCGAACGCCCGCTCATCATCTTTAACTCAGGTGACCCCGGCACTGAATTCACATGGACCGCCCGCGAGGTGCGCCGGATAGGCGAGCCCGCGGAGAATCTTTGGACCGCCTCCGACATCCCGTTTTTGACGCTCGAACCGAATACCGCGACCGACGGTACCGTGACGGGCGAAGACCGTATCGAGGGCACGACTTCGACCGAAATTGACCAGATCAACCTTATTGCCAATCGCACAGGTCTTGCGTCTCGCGACTACACGGACATCGGCATCGAGATTCAAAGCAGCGCGGGAATCCAAGTGGTTCCCGTGTCGCTCAAGGTAATCCAGGCCCTGAGCGTCACCCCGACGGTACCGCTGCTTATCCAACCGAACCTCAACTCCGAGACCTTCACGATTCGCAACAACGGCTCGTTGCCATTGTCGTATCGTGTGGACGCCCTCTCGGATCCCGACGATCTAGGCTCCATCATCCCTCTGCCGGAATATGTTGACCGTATCCCCCCCGGCTCGATTCCGGCCGGTAGCTCCAAGCCCATCGTAGTGACCATCGACCGGACCGGCCTGGACCCGGCGCAATACACCACCTATCTACTAATTCGGACCGAAGTCGGCAGTCCCGCAACGAACGGAGGGACTGCGGTGGTGGAAGTCATCTTTGGCGTCGGCGGCGTTGGCGTTTTCGAGGTCACCCCCGATAACATTACCGAAACGGTCAATATTTTCGGCTCGACCGAGCCCAGGGACATTCAATCCATCACGATTAGCAATCCCGGTACTCAACCGCTCACGTTTGCCTTGAAATTCGAGGAAGCCAGCGACGATTTACTCGGAGAACCTGCGGAACTCCCATCGTTCATCTCCATCGTGCCGACAAGCGGGACGGTGGCTGCGGGCCGGGACCTCGACCTGAAAGTGACCCTCGATCCCACCGGACTTAGCGAGGAAACCCGCGTCGATATCAACGTCATTATCGAGGCGGAGGGGTTGGGAAGCGACACGGTCCGCCTCCAGGTGTCCTCCGAATTGGGGCCACGGCTTTCCATCCAGCAAGAGCCCCCATTCCGCACGTTCGGATCGCTCGATTTCGGGCGCGACAAAGACATCTTGACCATCGGGGTCGGAAACACGGGCCGGGTGGGACAATCGCTGAAGTTCAGGCTCCAAAACGCCAAGCCCTCGAGCCTGATTATCCTGCCCGGATTGGCCACGGGCGAAAGCACGGCAAACGAGTGCCTCTTCTCCGAATACATCTCGTGCCATGACTGGCAACAATTCAGCGTCGCCATCCGCCGCTCGGCCATCAACCCGGCATCCGATGTCGATGGCGGTTCGTTCGAAATCGTCGCCGTCGACGATGCGGGCGCGGAATTGGAAGGCATCGATCCGATTTCTGTCTCGGTGAAGGTCGAGCGCGCGCCGCTGCGCGTCGAGGGCGCGACCAACCGCAGCCGCCCGCCCAGCGTCATGCGGTTCGTGTTCATGCTGCGCGATTCGCTGCTCAAGACCGTCGACACCCTTGATCGCGACGTCATGCGGAGCCTGCAATTCGATATCGAGGAGAACGAGTTGCCCCTCGAGCTCGACGAAACGAATTTCTTCGTACAGGGCCCCGAAAATTTGGTACACAACATCGTGATCCTCCTCGATTTCACGGGAAGCATGTTCAACGCGGGCACGGAAGAGTCGCCCCCGGTGGCACAAGGCGTACGGATCGAGGCCATGCGCAAGGCGGTGGTGGATTTTATCGAGCATCTGGCCGAGATCGATCACCCGGAGAACTTTCGCATCGCCATCCACGAGTATCACGAACAGGACCAGATTTCCAACGTGATACACCCATTCTCGACGAGCACGGATTCGCTGGCCGGCGCCTTGGAGAACTTTACGCTGGCTCCCGCCGACCATGGCGAATCGGAAATATTCGACGCGCTCGACGATGCGGTGACCGCGCTCGATGGCCAGGACGCGGGAGTCATCTCCTTCGACGAGGCCGATGTCAGGTCGATCATCTTTGTGTCCGATGGAAACGACACCTCGAGCGCACTCGACATTAGCGCCGTCATCGATCACGCAAACGAAAAACGCGTTCGCTTGTACCCGGTATCCTATGGGGACAATGCAAACTTGGGCAACTTGATCCCCATGGCCAGCGAAACCGGCGGAAGCACCTACAGTGTCCTCGGTACGAGCACCCTGGCCAGTTTCTTCGGGACTGCGGACAAGGAAGGCGACATTTGGTACGACCTGCAACGTCAATTGGCGTTGACCTATATCTCGCTCGCCGATGGCGAAACCACCTACAACATCACAGTGTCCCTGGCGGACAATGTCTCGGGACAATTCGAGCGGGACGCGACCGTATTCACGGGCGATTCGCGCGCTGGCCAACTCTCCCTCTTGACGGGCGGCAATACGGCCACGGCGGACGCCAACGGCATCGCGGAAGTCATCGTCCGGCTCGACTACGCGCCCCGCAATATTTCCCAGTTTCGCTTGCGGTTCATCATCCCGCCCGAGTATCGGGCCAACTTGCTGATCCCTGCGGACCCGGGCCCCGGCTTTGTCGATGACGCCGTACTGCTTTCGGCGAGCGATGACGATGGGCTTTTGAGTGGATGGCACATGGCGCCCGAGGGCGACAACGTATACAGTCTCGTCACTTTCCCCGACAATCCCCTACCCTTCGGGGCCTTCGGGAACATGATGCGCTTGACATTCCATGGGCTCACGCCCGGGGATGAATTCGAAGTCGGATTCCGCGTGGACAACACGCTTTACCAGCAAGCCGATCCGAACAGCTCGGTAAATACGAAGTTCTTCGTCTATCCCGGCGCCCACACAAACCCCGAAGGCGTCCTGGCGGTCACGAAAAACCCGGGGATCGCGGGGCCGGGCGAATCGATTGCGGCCTTGCAGGACACTTCGTTCAATCCCGAGGCCGTATTCGCCTACGACCGCGACAAGGACGGGTTGTTCGACTTCGACGATCCGTTCCCAGACGATAAAGACGCCCCAGGGGCAATGATAGACCCCGCCTTCCTTACAGTGCCTGTCGGGGCGGTCGCCGGAACTGTCCTGCTCACGAACAATCGCCTGGACACGCTAAGTTGGGAAGTCGACCTGGATCCCTCGTCGCCCACGGGACCGTCCGGGCCCCTGTTCGATGCCCTCACCCTGCCGGAAGGCGTCGAGCGCGTTCGTTTTTCCCCGAACTCAAGCGTACTCGAACCCGGGCATTCGGTGGAAATTGCGGTGACGATAGATCGAGCCGGGCTGCCGGCCGGCGTAATTTTCGGCGACGTGGGCATCCTTACAAATCTGACGGTCGACCCCGTCGCGCTTCGCTTAAACGTGGTGAAATAATGTGGCGGCATGGCGGGGTAGCCGATGCCGGCAAGCCGGTACGCAGTAAGGAGCAGGACATGTCTCGCATGACAGTACGCTTGGCGAAGACTGCCGTGGCGATCGTCGCCGCCGTCGCGCTCGCCGGGTGTCCCACCGGCGGGGGGGCCACGCTCACGATTTCGCAAGTCGCGTTCGTATTCAATAGTGACGCCACTGCGGATACATTCACCATCTCCAACACCGGCTCCGGGGATTTGGCATGGTTCGTCACGGCCGACGTCCTGCCTGATTGGCTCCAGCTCTCCCCGCTCGAGGGAACTGTCAGCGCCAATCCGGACGGCGATTTGAACGGCGCGCAAGTGGTGACCATGTCCCTAGTCGAGGCGGAGGCAGAGGTCCTTGAACCGGGCCTCTATCGCGAGGAGTTCACCGTCTTCTCGGACGGGGGAAATGAGGTCATCTCGGTCACGCTACGCGTCTCGACGCTTGGCGATCTCATCGTCGACCCGGCGGAAATTCCCTTCGGCGACATCACGGTCGAGGCGTCGTTCACCATTGCCAATGGCGGCGACGAGGCGCTCAACTGGGAGATAGCCTCGATAGAACCCGAGGACGAATGGCTCAGCATCGCCACCGGCAGTCCCCGCGAAGGGACCATTCCCAATTCGGGCTCGGAGCCGCAGACGGTCAGGGTCGCCGTAAACCGCAACGCCCTTGAGCCGGACGACTATATCGGTTCCATCGTCGTAACCTCGGACGGCGGTACCAGGACAATCGGCGTTACGATGTCAGTGACCGAACTGGCCGGGGAATTGCAGGTTGCCCCGGACGAACTGAGTTTCGAGACCGACACGCAACAGACCAAACAGGTCGTGGTCCGGAACACGGGCACCGCTGCCATCGAGTGGTCGATCAAGTCGAACACGGGCGATTTGCCAGACCGGCTCAACTTCGATGTGACCTCCGGGGACATCGCGGCCGGTGCCGCAGGCGACCGTCTGGCCCTCACGGTCGACGCGACAAACCTAGATCCCGCGACGTACCGCCAAACGATTGTCTTCTCGGCGGTCGGCCCCGACAACGAATTCGCCGGCCCAGACGAATCCCTGGCCGTGACCCTTACGGTCCCGATTCCGATCCCGAAACTCGAGGTCATCACCTCCCTGCCGGATCATCGAATCGCGATGGCGGGCCAACAGACCGACGACTTCTTCCGTATCGAAAACGCCGGGACCGGGGTGCTCGTGTGGACACTGGCCGTGAGCGAAGATTCCGGATGGATCCAGATCGCGGAAGAAGACTTGTCCGGTTCATCCGACATCGATAGCGGCATCGTCGACTTCACCATCGATAGGGCCTCATTGAACCCGGGCACCCAGGTCGGAACCGTGACCGTTAGCTCGTCCAGCGACCCTGCGGCCGATCCCGATGTGATCGTTACCATAGAAGCCGTGGTGCTCCCTCCCCGGCTCGAGGTGGTGCCCGATATCCTTGAGTTCGACACAAACATCGTTACCCGGCGTATCCTGATTTTCAATTCCGGCGTGGGAGAAATCACGTGGACCATCGACACCGACGATGACGCCACCGATCCGCTCCAGGCGGATGAACTTCCGGGATGGCTCCGCCGGCCTGGTAACGGCCCGGCCTTTTTCTCGAAAACCTCCGGCGTGGTGAGCGCGAACACGACCGACCTTGTCGAAATCTCCGTGAACCGAAACGGCTTGCCTCCGGGCAATTATGCATGGCCCTGCACCTCCGCCGCCGATTGCGTCGCCCCGGGCGATTTTGCCGATTTCCCGGATTTGCCGCAAATCGTCATCCGCGGCGGCACGCGCGTTGTCCCGTTGCGGCTATTCATGTCCGTTTCCGAGAATCCCGCGTTCGCCGTTAACACCGGCGGCAGCGTGGATTTGGATGGGGTCGCTTTCGTGAATGTCGGTTTACAAACCGAAGCGGACTTCACCATCTCCAACGAAGGAACGGGCACGCTGACATGGCGAATCATGCCGGATCCGGAGGAATCTTTCCCCTCATGGCTCACCGTCGGCCCCCAGGGGCCCAATTCCCTGGCGAGTTCCGACGGCGATGTCCCGATTCACATCGCGGTAAACCGGACTGGTCTCACCGCAGGCTCGCAGAAATACACCTTCCACTTTATCACCGACGACCCCGACACGCCTGACGTCCCGGTACGGGTCGAAATGGTCGTGCCTCCGGTGCCCATAATCGAGGTGTCCCCTGAGAACCTCGACTTCGGGTTCGCGGACACCACTGCGGACGTGTTTGTCGCAAATTTTGGCGACGATCCCTCCGTGTTGGATTTCGAGGTGACCAGTAACAAACCCTGGCTCTTCGCGTTCCCCGCCATCGGGCAGAGCCAGGGCGTCGCCGATCCCGAATTGGCCGCGGACTACCAGGTGGTCAGCGTCTCGATTGACCGCTCGGGCCTCTCGGAAAGCGGCTCTGGGACGGGAACCCTCACCATTGTTGCCCTGATGGACGGTGTAGATGACGAGAACAACGCCATCAAAATCCCCGATCCATCCATCGAGCCTGCCGAGATATTGGTGTCGGTCGGAGCGGCCGAACTGTTTTTCGAGGTGGCCCCGGCCCGGCTGCGCGTACCGACTCAAGCGCGATACGTCATGTCGATGCGAAACCTTCGATTCGGACCGATCACCATTCCCGACGACAAGTTGGCGGAAATTAGCAATGCGTTCCTCCTTTTCGAGGACAATCAAGCGGTCGAGTTGAGCGAGACAAATTATTTCGTCACCAGCGCGTCGAACCTGCGCACCGAAATCGCGATACTCCTCGACTATTCCGGAAGCGCCGTCGAGTCCGCATACCTCGCCCAGGACAATCACTTGGCGGTCCTGGATCATCTGGTCGACGAGGCCGCCGAAAACGGCACGGGACGCGATTACGAGGAATTCGACGGGTTCGCCGAGGCGCCGGATCCGCTCCAGTTCATCTACAACGCGACCATCGGCAAACTAATCTCCGAACTCCCCGAGCATTACCGCATCGCGATCCGGGAATTCCACGACCGCGATCAGGAAGGTCAAACCGTAATCGGTTTTACTCCCAACACCGTTGCGGGCCGCGTGAGACTTATCGAAGCGCTTGAAGCGATCAATATCACCGATCCCGGCGCCACCGAGCTGGTGCCGGCGATAATCGATGCCGCGACCGCCATCTATTCCGAGGACGTTCCGCTGCCATCGAGAAATCCCGTTGTGCCGATCATTTCGTTCAACGATGCGGACGTGCGGGGAATTATCGTGGTCTCGGACGGCCGTTTAACCACGGGTCCCACGGAAATCCCCGACGCAGTGGATGCCTTGCGAGGTTTCCGCGCACGCCTGTTCGCTATTTCGTGGGGTGCCGAGCCCAATCCGGGCCCCTTGGCGACCATTGCCGCCGAGACGGGAGGTCACCTCTACGTGGCCCCCCTGTTGCTCAATGGCCCCTTGCTCGGCGAAGACACGGAACGGGTGCCCGGCATCGAGACATTGTACGATTGGTGCAGCACGGACATACTGGACGACGATTGCGACTTGTCGATCAAGAACGACCTCATATCGCAACTGGTCCTGAGCTACGTCTCGCTCAGCGCGGAAGATACAGTGGCAAGCCGCACTGCGGCCACCTTCAACGATCCGAGCGATGGGCGCTTTCCCTGCGACCTGCCGAACCAAGGCCTCATCTCGGGAGGTTTTTCCCAGGACATCGATATCGGATTGGTGAACGGCAACCTCTCGCCCTTTGTTGCGTTCCCCGGCGGAATCACCAACGTGGCCCAATTTGGGATGTCCACGCTTGGCGATGAACGCGGGCTTGCCACGGTCGATATATTCATGGACTACATGCCGCATGACATTCGCACCATGCGATTTGTGTTTGCCGCCAATGAAATCAATCCCGACACGGCGGTCTCGATTGACGACATCAACTTGGAAGTCGTAATCGCTACCATTGGCGACGGCGGGGTGGCTTCCACGGCATGGACCCTGACCGGGCCGGTGGACAGCGGAATCGATGCCGAAACCAGCCTCGACACAGTGACCTACACCTTCGACCTAGCCGGCGGGCCGCCGATCGAATACGGTCTTTTCGGGAATCTCCTGCGCGCCACCATGGACGTCCCGGGAGGCACGCCGTTCAACTTCCGGCTGCTTTCCATCACCGGCGAGACCGGAAACGACGATGTTCCTGGATTCACGCACCCTGACGGGATTCCCATCGCGGCGGATGAAGACGCTGTCCCCATCGATGCATTGGCGCCCTCGTTCCCGACCGCGCGTTTCTCGAACACGATACTTGACTTCTTCGATTCGGAAAGCGTGGCTACCTTCACCATCGAGAATATCGGCGGGGCATTTACCGAGGGCGGAATCTCGCTCCAATGGAACGTAATCGGCGGGGAGAAGCCGACCGAGGGGGTCCGTGTGTTCCCGTTCGTGGGCAATCTTGCCACCACCGCCGACGTGGATCCGGTCCGGGTATTCGTCGACCGGAGCGCATTCGATCCCGGCCAACTCGGGGCCACGTTCGACATGCGAGCGGCAACGGGCATAGGCGGGGTGGTCCAAGATATCCCGTTTGTCATTAGTGGAATTATCCAGGATCCCGTGATCGAGGTGGTTTCCGGCGGATTTAGTCCTCCGGACACGCAACAACTCCCGTTCGACGTGTCCCCCCTCGATCTTCGCCAGCAAGAGGAGGTGGTCACGGTCCTCAATACCGGGGACAGCAGCATGGGCTTTTTCCGCGCGGACGATGCCCCTGCGTGGTTGGATGCCGACCAAACCGGAAACAACATCGTCGATCCCAACGATCTACCCCCGGGCGATACGGCCGTCCCCTTCAATATGATCGTCAAGGTTGACCCCACCCTGCTTGGGTTTGTCTCCCCGGTCGTATTTCCGATCGCTATCCAGCACGACATCGTGCTTGTCGGCACCGATCCGAACGGGCGCGAGATCGGGAGGCAAACTATCCGGGTCATCGCGAATGTCAGTCCGAATCCGATCACCGTCGCGGATATCCCGGACGCGACCGTAACCCAGGGGTCCACCTATACTGGCCCAACCCCGGCGATACTCGAGACGGGCGCCATTCCATTGGCTTGGACGCTGGTGTCCGGCCCTGCCGGCATGACTATCAATGCTTCTACCGGTGTCGTGAGCTATCCCAATGCGAGCTTGACGGGGAGCCCGCATACGGTCACGATACAAGCAAATCGCACGGACAATGCCGCGACGTTGGATACCGAGACGTGGCTTTTGACGGTGGCGCCGCTCGCCATCGTGGACATACCGGACGATTCGGTGGTCGAGGGCGACTCGTATACCGGACCTACGCCGGCTAGTGCGTCTCCCGGTGCGCAGACGTTGACGTGGTCGCTGGTCGTCGGCCCGGCTGGAATGACCATTAGCGCCGCGACCGGCGTCGTGTCATACCCTGTGGCCAGTCTCGCGGGAAGTCCGCATCTCGTGACAATCCGCGCGCAAAATGCCACGGACCCGGCGATTGTTGCCAGCGAATCCTGGTTGCTCGCCGTGCTCGCCACGTCGCCGGTGATACAGACCATTTCGAATATCACCGTGAACGAAGGCGCCGCCTATGTGGGACCGATACCCACCTTGCTCCAAGGCGGCGAGGTCCCCGTGGTGTGGACGTTGCTGCTCGGCCCTGCCGGCATGACGATCGACCCGGCCACGGGTCAGGTGACGTATCCCAACGCCAGCCCAGCCGGCAGTCCGTACTTCATCACCATCAAGGTCGCAAACGCGGAAGACCCCTCCTTGTTCGATATTATCTCGTGGCAATTGACGGTCACGCCGACGCCCGTGGCGCCGATTCTGGCCGCAATCGACGACGACACCGTGGCGAATAACGACCCCTACACGGGCCCGACGCCGGTGGTGGTGACGGGCACGTTGCCCGTGACGTTCAGCCTCGTGCAGTCCGCGCCGGGGATGACCATCGTTGCGACCACGGGCGTGGTGTCGTGGTCCGCCGCGGACAGCACCGTTGGCACGGTGACCATTGGTATCCGCGTCGTGAACACGGCCGGAACCTACATCGAGTTCTTTGATCTCACGGTGGACCCATAGCTGGCGAGTGCGATCATTCGGGAAATACTTGTCCCCCGGACGGATCGACCGTCCGGGGGGCGTTTCGTTTCCGGCCACCGATGGGGTCGAATTATGGATACAGAAGCCGCGTCTCCCACGGGCCATCCAATGCCGCGCGCGCATAGACGCGCCGGTCGTGGAGACGGTGGCGCCCGCCTTGCCAGAACTCGATATAGACCGGGGCCAATCTAAACCCGGACCAATGCGGCGGCCTGGGAATTTCCTGTCCGTCGAACCGCCTCGTGATTTCCTCGAACCGGGCATCGAGTTCCGCTCGCCCGCCCGCGAGCGGTCCCGATTGGTACGACGCCCACGCGCCAATCCGGCTCTCGCGCGAGCGCGTCGCGAAATAGGCGTCGGCTTCGGCATCGGAGACGCGCGTCACGAGCCCCTGGACCCGGACTTGGCGATCGAGAGGCATCCAGTAGAAGCAGAGGCCTGCCGCCGGGTTCGCCAGAAGATGGCCGCCTTTGCGGCTATTGAAGTTGGTGTAGAACGCGAACCCATTCGTATCGACGCCCTTGAGGAGGATTACCCGCGCCCAAGGCATGCCCGCGCCGTCGACCGTGGCGAGGGTCATCGCGTCGGGCTCGCGCAGCTCCCTGCATGCCCGGGCGTCGGCATGCCATTGCGTAAAGAATTCAATTGGATCGTCGACTACGGGAATACTCATGGGGTCTCCGGTGCGCGTCCTTTCGGGGGCTCGACCGCCTCGGGCTGCGTTTCGACGGGCGCTACTTCCTCGGGCGATATGCGCTCTTTTGCGTGGCCGGGGAATAGGCCCGCCGCCGCATTCTCCCCGCGGGGATCCGGGGCGCCATAAAATCCGTCATCGCCCACGAGAATGCAATTGGCCTGGCCGATGTGGCCCGCTGGCTCGTCCAACACATGCCCCATTGCCGCCAACGCCTCGGCCACGTCCTTGGGGAAGGCGCGATCCTCGTGGATAACGGTGTCCGGAAGCCACTGGGAATGATGCCTGGGCGCGTCCACCGCTTCTTGTATGTCCATGCCGAAGACAATGGCGTTCAGGAGTACTTGGAGCACGGTCGTGATGATGGTCGATCCTCCGGGCGATCCCGCGATGATCCATGGCTTGCCATCCTTGAGCACGATGGTGGGGGACATCGAACTCAACATGCGCTTGCCGGGCCCGATTGCGTTCGCCTCGCTTCCCACCAAGCCGAATAGGTTGGGTACGCCCGGCTTGACGGAAAAATCGTCCATCTCGTTATTGAGCAGGAAGCCAGCCCCATCGACCACAATGCCCGAGCCGTAACTGGCGTTAAGCGTGGTGGTGACCGCGACCGCGTTGCCTTCCTTGTCCGCCACCGAGTAGTGGGTGGTCTCCGTGTTTTCCGCGGCCGGGGGATCGCCCGCCCGGACCTCCGCGCTGGGAGTGGCCCTCGTCATCGATATGTCCCCGGCCCTGGAGAGCGCGTATTCGCGCGACGCCAAGCCTGCGACCGGCACTTTCCATGAGTCGGGATCTCCCAAGTGTTCGGCGCGGTCGGCGAATGCGCGGCGCTCGACCTCGGTGAGCAGGTGGACATAGGCGGAACCGTTCCAGCCCATGTCCTCGAGGGGCCGGTCGGAAAGCATGTTGAGCAGGTGGATCAACATGACGCCGCCCGAGCTTGGCGGGCCCATCGAGAGTATTTCGTGCCCCCTGAACTCGCCGGCGACCGGTTCCCGGTAGACGGATTCATATGCATCGAGATCCGCCTCCGTGATGAGACCTTCCCTCGATCGCATCTGGCGTGCGATCATCGCCGCGACGGGGCCCCCATAGAACCCGTTGCGACCCCCGCTGGAAATCCGCCGGAGCGTCTTGGCCAGGTCTTCCTGCACGAATTGATCGCCTGCTTCCCAGAGGCGCCCGTCAGCCCGGACGAATATTTTCGCCGCGCCGGGGTCGGCGGTGAAAAAGTCCTTGTGTTCGTTCAGGTCGGCGGCGAGCCCGCGCGACAAGGGAATGCCCGAACGCGCCAGCTTGATTGCGGCGGCGAATAGCTGTGGGCGCGTGATTTTCCCGGAGCCGTGGTCCTCCCAGGCCTTCAGGAGGCCGTCCACCGTTCCCGGTACTCCCGAGGCCAGGTGCGATCGAAGCGACAAGCCTTCCCTGACCTGTTGGTCCTTGTCGAGGAACATGTCCTTGTGCGCGGCTGCCGGTGCTTTCTCGCGGAAGTCAAGCGTAAATGCCTTGCCATTGGCGAGCCGGGCCACGAGGAACCCTCCGCCGCCAAGATTGCCCGCCTGGGGGTGTGTCACGGCAAGGACGAAGCCCGTCGCCACGGCCGCATCGATGGCGTTGCCCCCCTCGCGGAGAATCTCGATGCCGGCCTCGGAGGCCGCTCTCGAGGCGGACACGATCATGCCGTCCGGCGCGTACACGGGGTCGGGACTGGCCGCGAGCGCCGCGCGGCTCGAGAGCGCGGCAAGAAGTACCGGGACGATCACGCCCCATGAGAAGCGATTCAACAACGTCATCCGCACGATCTCCCATTGCCCATCGTCCGGTCGATTGTGGCAGACCGGAAGGGATTTGTCCACGCCCCGCACGGTCCCGCCCGGGGCGGTACCACGGCCATCGCCGCCAATCGGCATCGCCTTGGCGAGCCGAGCAGCGTTAATGTACACTATCGATGTCTCGGGGAATAACCGCTGGCGGCATTCCAGCGCGATGCAAGGTGTCCATGATGTGTTACGCGCGCGCTCCGATACGTTGCTCTTGGCGGCGTTGCCCAACCCCCCGCTCGTTCGTCCCTTTGCCCATTATCCGTGCGTCCCTGTGGATACTGTGCCTGGCCGCTCCCGCCCCTGCCGGCACGCTTGTCGAGAACACTACCCTCGACCATGACGGGCTTGTGCGCTATTTCGATTATTACGTGCCGTCTTCGTTGCCGAATGCGCCCGTCCCGCTCGTATTCGTCCTTCACGGCGGCACCCAGAGCAACAAGGACATGCTTCTGTTGCGCTCGACATGGGCGCAATGGCCGATCATTGCCGACCGCGAAAAGTTCATCCTCGTCCTACCCAACGGCACCACCGAGGCCACGGGTCTTTCCGGTCCCACCGGCGACTTCACTTGGAACGATTGCCGGGGCGATGGGATCAACACGACGGCCGACGACGCCGGATTCATTGCGGCGTTGATTGAGTGGGCGGAATCGGATTTTGCAATCGACCCGCAACGAATCTATTCGACCGGCGCCTCGAACGGGGGGATGATGTCCTTCCGGCTGGCGCTGGAGTACTCGAACCGAATTGCCGCAATCGCGGCCGTGGTGGCGAACCTTGCGGTCGACAGCGACTGCTCGGAGGACCAGCCGGCGCACCCGATCTCCGTCCTCATCATGAACGGCACCATGGACACATGGGTGCCGTGGAACGGGGGCCAAGTGATCGGAAACAGGGGCACGGTGATGTCGGCCCACGCGACGCGGGATGCCTGGCGATCTATCCTGGGAACTTCCGAAACTCCCGTCCATACCGATTTCCCGGATTTCAATTCGACCGACAATTCGACCGCCGCGCTCGACCGTTATTTCGGTGGCGCGGAGGAGACCGAGCTGCTCTTCCATACCATCTCGGGCGGCGGTCACAACATCCCGAGTCTCTCGCGTTACATCGGCGCCTTTGCGGAGTCCCTCGTCGGCAAGCAGAATCGCGACATCGAGGCCACAGATATCATGTGGACATTCTTCGAGGGGCATACCTTGGACGAAAGCGGGGAGGGAGAGGGGGAAGGTGAGGGCGGGGATCCGCCCCGTCCCACGTTTTTTCTATACGAAGAAGGCGACCGATTCGAGCGGACGATTCCGGATCCCGTGGACGTCGAACAGCCGATCCGTTGGTATCGCGACGGGATTGAGCTGGAAGATGGGGGGGCGATACACGGCGCGAACAGCGCCACATGCGTGATCGATCCGTTGACGGCCATTGTCGATTCGGGAACGTATCACGCCACCTACGACAATGGGTCGAAGACCGGCGCCCTCTATGGCCCTCTCGTGATCATCGTGGTCGAGGCAGGCGAGCTTCCGTTGGACGGGCTGTCCGTCGCGGCGGCGCTCGCGGGACTCCTATCCTCCCTCGGCGTGCGGGTTTTGGTTCGGCCCCGGCAATAAGCCCGAGGCATCTCCCCTCCATCGGCCTTGGTTCTGGTTCAATACCCCGATCGGGCCTCCACCTTCCTGGGCCAAGCCTGCCGTCAAAATCGGAAGGCGGGAATGTCGCGGATCTAACGGATGCGCCGATCGCATCGACCGGCATACCCGGAATTTGCCAAAGACGCTTCGTCACGGGCAATGCGTCTCCGTTTCGCAGCACGCTTGAGGCAGGGGCATTTCGCGGTTATGCTATGCGGTCTTGAAGAGCCGGTTCAGGGCAAATCACGCGGGTTAACCAAGGAGCGAAGCGGGAATGAGCGCATCGATAAGTTTGAAGGGCAAGGTCGCCATCGTTACGGGCGGCGGGCGGGGCATCGGCAAGTCGATCGTGAAGAAGTTCGTCGAGGCGGGGGCGGACGTCGTCATTGCGAGCCGCAAGATGGAGAATCTCGAGGCCACGGCGAGGGAATTCGCGGATCTTGGCGGGCGCATCCATCCCGTGGCCTGCCACGTGGGCCAGGCCGACCAGTTGGAGAACCTCGTCAAGGAGGCCGAGAAGGCCTTCGGGCCGGTCGACATCGTGGTCAACAACAGCGCGACGAACATCGGCCAGGGGCCCTGCCTGAGCGTCACGGACGACATGGTCGACAAGATGGTCGACATCAACGTGAAGTCGGCCATGCGGCTGATCAATCTCACGGTGCCCAAGATGATCGAGCGGAAGTCCGGCGGATCGATCATCAACATCGTCTCGATCGCCGGGTTGCGTCCGCAATTCCAGGGACTGCTCTACAGCTTCACCAAGGCCGGGCTCATCATGATGACGAAAAGCTACGCGCAGGAACTGGGCCAGCACAATGTGCGCGTGAACGCCATCGCGCCCGGCCTCATCAAGACGGACTTTAGTTCCTTCTTCTGGAAAAACGAAGATCGCGTCGAATCCGTTCACCACAGCCAGCCAATTCCGCGCATCGGCGATCCGGACGAGATTGGCTTCGCGGCCTTGTATCTTGCCTCGGACGAATCGAGTTACATGACAGGCGAGATCATGGTCATCGACGGCGGCGCGCTCTACTCGAAACCCGGCGGCGGCACGATCTAGCGGGCATCCCCGGCCGGCAAGACGGACACATGCGAATGGCAAACGATCCCTACACCCCGGCGGGTTTGGCGCATCTCGACAAGGACCGCCTGATCCATCCGTTCACGTCGATTGCGCGACACCAAGCAACCGGGCCCTTCATCGTGGAGAGCGCGCGCGGAATTCGGTTGCGCGGCGCGGACGGTCGCGAATACATCGACGGCATGGCCGGGCTGTGGTGCGTCAATTGCGGATACGGGCGCGAGGAGATGGCCACGGCCATCGAGGCGCAAGTCCGGCGGCTCTCGTACTATCACTCTTTCCTACAAACCTCGACCGAGCCGGTCATCCGCGTGGCCGAACGCCTGGGCGCGATCGCTCCGGGCAACCTGAACAAGATATTCTTCGGGAACTCGGGGTCCGACGCGAACGACACGAACGTCAAGCTGGTCTGGTACTACAACAATCTCCGTGGCAAGATGCGCAAGAAGAAGATTATCGCGCGGAAAAAGGCCTACCACGGCGTCACGATCGTCGCATCGAGCCTGTCCGGCCTGCCAAACCTGCATGCCTCGTTCGACGTGCCCCTCGATCGCTTTCTCCATGTCTCGACGCCGCACCACTACTGGGAAGCGCCCGCGGGCATGTCCGAGCGCGACTACTCCGCCACGCTCGCCACCGAATTGGACGAAACCATCCAGCGCGAGGATCCGGAGACGGTCGCCGCGTTTATCGCCGAGCCGGTCATGGGCGCGGGCGGCGTGCTAGTCCCGCCCGAGGGGTATTTCGATGCGATCGTCCCGGTGCTCAAGAAGCACGATGTCCTCTTCATCGACGACGAGGTCATTTGCGGTTTCGGCCGCCTGGGCACTCCCTTCGGCGCGCAGAAATTCGGTTTCCAGCCCGACATGATGACTGTCGCCAAAGGCCTCACCTGCGGCTATGTCCCCATGTCCGCCAGCATTATTTCGGATGACATCTGGGCCGTGCTGCGCGAGGCTTCGCCCAAGGCCGGCCCTTTCGCGCACGGATTCACCTACTCGGGGCATCCCGTGGCCGCCGCAGCCGCCCTGTGCAGCCTCGATCTCATGGAGAAGGACGGCTGGGTGGCGAACGCGGAATCCACCGGGGCCTACATGCAGCAGCGATTGCGCGAGAGTTTCTCGGGACATCCGATCGTCGGCGAGGTGCGGGGAATGGGACTCATCGCAGGCATCGAACTTGTCGCCAGTAAGGAAGCGAGGAAGCCCTTCCCATTGGACCTCGGCATCGCGATGCGCCTGCACTACCTTCTCAAGGAGGAGGGCCTCATCAGCCGCGCCATGATGAACACCATGGCCCTGTCGCCCCCGCTGATCATCACACCGGCGGAAGTCGACGAGGTGATCGCGCGCTTCGCGCGTGGCCTCGACAAACTCACGAATGAGCTTTCCCGCGAGGGAGCGATTCAGGATTGAACCCACGGAGGGATATTTCATGTCCCAAGAACTGACGCGGCGCGGCTTCGTCAAGGCAGGCGCCGCCGTTGCGGCGTTGACCGCCATGTCGAACAGGCGCGTTCATGGCGCGAACGAACGGATCCGGGTCGCCTTCTTTGGTGTCGGCAATCGCGGCGGCCAGCTCATCGATGCCGCCCTGCCCAACGAGGACATGGAGATCGCCGCCCTCTGCGACGTGTATCGCCCATACCTAGAGAAATGGAAGGCGAAGCTCGGCGGCGCGCCCTCGATCCACAAGGACTTCCGCGAGATTCTCGACCGCGCAGACATTGATGCCGTGTTTGTCGCCACCCCCGACCATTGGCATGCAATCCAGGCTGTCATGGCTTGCGATGCCGGCAAGCATGTCTACGTCGAAAAGCCGCTCAGCCTTACCGTTTTCGAGGGGCGCAAGATGGTCGAGGCGGCGCGCAGGAACAACCGCGTCGTGCAGGTGGGAGTACAACGCCGCGCCTCCGCCATGCACCGCGACCTGGGCGAGTTCGTGCGCGGCGGCGGTATCGGCAAGGTCACCATCGCCAGCGCCCACAGGCTGAATAACATGGCCCCGGACGGAATCGGCAAATTGAAAGACTCCGCGCCGCCCGCCGAACTCGACTGGGACCTGTGGCTCGGCCCGCGGGCCGAGCGGCCGTTCCGCGAGAACATCGCGCCGTACAAATTCCGCTGGTGGCAGGACTATTCCTCCCAGCTCGGAAATTGGGGCGTGCATTACTTCGACACGATTCGCTGGCTCTTGGGCGAGGAAGCGCCCGTATCGGTCTCCGCGCACGGCGGCAAATTCGCCGTCGACGACGACCGCACGATCCCCGACACCTTGCACGCGACCTACGAATTCGCCTCCGGGCGCCTCCTGCTTTTCTCGCAGTTCGAGGCCAGCGGCGTACCCATTTTTCCGCACGGTGCCGAAATCGAGTTGCGCGGCACAAATGGCATTGTCTATGCTGGCCAAGACGAATATCGGCTCATCGCCGAAGAAGGAGGCCAGTTCCAGGATCCCGCGCCCCGCCTTGAATCCAAGCATGCGAAGTCCACCGACGGCGACCTTACGAGACAACACATCCGCAACTTCCTTGACTGCGTCAAGTCGGGCGATCGTCCTGCTGCCGACGTCGAGGACGGCCATCGTTCGACCACCTTCGCGCACCTCGGTAACATCGCCCTGGCCACCCGGTCCCGCATCGAGTGGGACCCGAAGGCCGAGCGCATCACGAATAACGAATCGGCGAACGCGCTGTTACACTATGCGTACCGGAACCCTTGGACCCTGGGCTGATTGGGCCGCCCGGGAATCGCGCCGAACCTCGACGGGAGTATCGCGACATGAAGCAGTATCGAACGATGATTTGGGCGCCGCTGGCCGTGATGCTGTCCGTATTGCCGGTTTACGCGGACGATCTGCCGAACCCCGAAGAAATGGGGCCCTATCCGGTGGGTGTTACCACGGTCCTCCTCGAGGATCACAGCCGGATCGATGCCCTGACCAAGGGACCCCGCCCGCTCATGACGGAGATTTGGTATCCCGCCACGGATGACACTCGCGGCATGCCAAAGAACAAGATGTCGGATTTCTATCTCAAGGGGACGCATCAAGGCCTGGCCACCGCGCTCAAGATGGCCTTCAAAGTCGACCTGATGGAGCTCGACAAGACATTCGAGAACGAGTCGGTCCGCGACGCGCGGGTGCGCGATGGCGTGTTTCCCTTGGTATTGTTCTCGCACGGCAACGGCGGGATGCGCATGCAGAACGCGTTCTGGTGCGATCACATTGCCAGCCACGGCTATATCGTCGTCGCGCCCGACCACACCGGAAATGCGTCGGTGACGACCATCGACGGGAAGCTCATCCCCATGAACCCCGCCCAGCGCGAAGCCTCCTCCGCCGATAGGCCCAAGGACATGAGCTTCCTGATCGACGTCATGACCCGCTGGAACGCGGGGGCTGACAGCCGCTTTCTCGGGAAGTTCGATATCGAGCACATCGCCATGTCCGGGCATTCCTTCGGCGGATACACCTCGACCAAGGTCGCGGATGTCGATCCCCGGGTCGATTGCATCATCCCAATGGCGGCCGTCGGGATCGGGAGAGTCAATTATGCCGTCCCCGCGCTAATCATCATCGCCACCGAGGACGACACCATCGGTGTCGCGGGCAACGCCAAGATGCGCGAGTACTACGAACAATCCACGGGCCCGAGGGTCCTCCTCGAATTCAAGAATGCGGGCCACTTTTCCTTCACCGAGATGTTCCAGTTCATACCCGATTTTGGCGACGGCGTGGGAAAAGGCAAACGTACCTCGAACGGCGAGGAGATTTCCTACGTACCCAAGAAGACGGTCTATCGCTATACCAACGGGTTCAGTACCGCGTTTCTGGGAAAGTATCTGAAGGGCATGGACGGATACGATGGGTATTTGGCGAAGAACCCCGACCCCTCGGAACTTATCCACGATGCCAAACTTCCCTAACTATCTATGCCTCAAGGAATTGCAGGGAGTAGATTGTTTACGGCACTTGACTAATTTTCGAATAGTGTCTATCCTTAGCACGGCAATAGCGGCGTGAAACCTCCGTGTACGGGACAAATTTGACGACGGGGTACGACTGGATGGACAAGCAGGGACTGGACGACTTATTTACCAAGGTGAAGGTCGCGCTCGGCGAGCATGCGGCCCGGGCCGTGGATGGGAACAACGACATTTCGGCGCGTATAGCGGAGATTCGCGATACGTTGGGCGAGGTGATCGACAGGGCCGCGAGCGAGCGGGCGAAATCCGTGGGTCTCGCCGATGCGGTAAAGGAACGCCTCAAGGCCCTCGAGGAGTCGATTCCGCGACTGCCCTCAGAGGAGGATAAGGAGCGGCTCGCAAAACTGGAGAAGTCGCTTGGCGAGCGCAGCGACGAAGTCGTCGCGTCGAAAAAACGAATCGCCCAACTTGAAAAGGCGCTTTCCGAGCACGCGGAATCGGAACAACACGCCGCACGAACGATTGCCGCCCTCGAGAAGGAACTTCTCGAACGCAACGAGGCCACCCAAGCCGCAACGCACCGAATCGCCGAGCTGGAGAGCCAGGCTGCGGCGATTCCACGGGAAAGGTTGGCCGAACTCGAGAAAACCGTCGCCGACGCCAGAAACGCCGGGAAGGCGTCCGAGGAAAAACAGAAGGCCCTTTGGGACCAAGTGTCCGCCGAGAAGTCAGCGACCGAGGCAGCGTCGCGGCGGGTATCCGAGCTGGAAGTGGCGGTGCAGGATGCCCGTGGCGAGCTGGAGTCGCTCCGCAAGGAACGCCAAGCGGAACGGAAGAATCTCGATGAGGCGAATATTTCCGCCCGGGAGGCGGACAACCTCGCGAGAATGCTCGAGGCGGAGAAGGAACGCGCGAACGCCCTTGATCGAGAACTTGTCGATGAGCGCAAAAAGAGCATGAAATCGGTCCTCGCGCAGCAGCTTACCGAGGCCCTCAAGGATCGGGAGGACACCCTCGAGGAGGCCATCCGCCTTCGCGCCGAGCTTGCGACGCTCCGAAACGAAGCGCAACCCGCGGGCCCAGGCCCGGCGAAACCCAAGGACAAAATCGAGGAAAAGATCCGGCAGGCCGCCGCGCCGGACAGCGAGGAAGCGAGGAAGCGCATGGGGGACATCCTCGTGGATGCGGGCGTGATCACCGGGAAACAACTCGAGGACGCCATCGCGGAACAGAGGGAGTTTCCCATGAAGCGACTCGGGGCGATCCTGGTCGAGAAGAGATTCGCCAGCGAGGATGTCGTGGCCCAGGCGCTGGCGTTCCAACGCAACGTCGAGTTCGTCCGAATCAAGGCGGAGACCATCGACACGGCCGCCGCAAAGCTCATTTCGGGCCGGCTCGCCGAACACCACGGTTGCATCCCGATTAGCACGTTCCGGGGAAAGATGACCCTGGCGATGATCAATCCGCTCGATCTCATCGCGATCGAGGATGTCGAGCGAGCGAGCAACCACCAAGTCGACCCGGTGGTCGCCACCTCGACCGACATCATCAATTGGATTCGCGAAATCTACGACTGATGCGCCCCCTGGGCGCGCGCGAATTCGGGACCGCCGGGCCCGTTTGTTATACTTGAACTCCCCCCGCTCGAGACTCGTCCCCGTCATGGCGCCTTGGAGACGGGGCGCTTGCAACCGCGTCATATCGAGGACTCATGAGCGACGCAAAACTCATCATCGGCATGCCCGCCGGTTCGCTGGCCGATGCCCAGCGCGGCGGCAGCCTTGTCACCCTGCTCAAACAGGCTGGTTTCGCCACAAATGGGTACGCCACCGGCGGCCCGACCGTCTTTCCCTTGACGCCGTTCCTTGTCGGCTGGGATGGCCGTCCGCAGGAATTTGCCAGCCAAATCGCCCTCGAGGAAATCGACATCGCGATTGCCGGCAGCGACTGGATAAACGAACGGCGCCTCGAGTTCAAGTACGAATACGGAAGGGAGATTCCGCTCGAGAATGTCCTCTCGCTTGAACGCGGCCACGTGCGGATCGTCATCATCAACCAAGACACGCGCCCATGCGACGATTGGTTGGGCGAACTTCTCCGGTGCAAACCGCTTGTCACCATGGTCTCCGAGATGCCGTATCTCGCCCTCGATTGGTTCCAGCGCAAGGCCTCGGCGCTGGGATTCGGAGAATCGCATGGGGGCCTCTACTCGGTACAAAAATTCAAGACCCCGCCGCGCATCGCCAACGGTATCGTGATATACGAGACTTGGGGAAAGACCGAGGCCAAGGTGGTCAATGGCAGCGTCGATTTTGGCTTGGAAATCACCCAATCCGGGAGCGCCATACGCAACTATGGGCTCAACGTAGCCGACGTGGTGATGCACTCCGAGACGGGCGCGTGGATCAATACCGCGCTGCGACAGAATCCCGAGAAATACGACCTTGCGAAGATGGTCCTATTGAATTTGTACGGGGCGGTGTTCGCCGAACACAAGGTGCTTCTGATGTTCAACAGCCGCAAGGCCGGCGTGAAGGATGTGATCGCATATCTCGAACGGAACAAATTGTTCGCCGACGAGCCGACCCTGATCGAGGGCAGCGGTTTCGTCGAGTTCAGCATACAGCTCGACGCGATCTCGAGCGAGTTGCCGTTGGCAAAGGTCCGATATGAACTCGCGAAGCTCGGGGCGACTGGCATCGAGACCGTGCCGCTCGAGTCGTCGATTCCGGGAATCGACGCGATTGCATTCTGACGCTGGCGCAATTTGGAAGGACCGACGGTGAAATTCGTATTGACCAACGACGACGGCATTGACGCCCCCGGAATCCGGGCGCTGCAAATTGCCATCAAGGGCGAAGGCACCGTGGTGGCCCCCAAACACCATAAATCCGGGTGTAGCCACACGATTACCACCACGGAACCGATCCATGTGGCCCGGCGCGGCGAACGGGCTTTTGCGGTCGACGGCACCCCCGCCGACTGTGCGCGTCTTGCCATCACCCACCTATGCCCCGATGCGAACTTTGTGCTGTCAGGCATAAACGCGGGCGGCAATCTTGGCGCGGACGTCTACATCTCGGGAACGGTGGCGGCCGTTCGTGAGGCGGCGTTTCTCGGCGTGCCCGGGATCGCGGTTTCGCTTCACCAACGGGATTTTCGCGCCTTCGATTGGGAGACGGCGGCCCGATGGACGGCGAAGGTCATCGAGGACCTCTTGGCCCTTCCGCTTTCCCACGGCGAATTTTGGAATGTAAACCTGCCGCATCTCGATGCCGGCGTGCCGGATCCAGAGGTCGTGTTTTGTGCGGTCTGCACCGCCCCGAAGTCCGTGCGATTTAGGCTCGAGGGCGAGCACTACCATTTTATCGGCGACTACGCCGACCGTCCGCCCACGCCCGGGGGCGATTTCGAACAATGCCTTGCGGGCAAGATTACGGTGTCGAAACTGATACTCTAGTCCCGTCGCAACTTTCCGCCGGATTGAGGCATCCATCGGGCAGGGGTATAGTGGGCCCATGGAATCGAAACTCGCATCGTCTGTCCGGCGTTTCGGCTGGAAAAGCGCCGCGCGCTTTAGTCTCGCCCTGGGCATCGGCTTGGCGTTTCTCCTGCGCCCCGATGCGGTCGGCGGCATCTCGCAACACACCGCGTTGATGGATGCGTCCGGCCAGTTGCTCGACGATTCGTTGGATCGCAACCTCGTCACATTCATCAGCCTGAGCGGCATCAAGTCTGTCCTGGCCTTGGTCGAGGGTAGCTCGGTCGGGGTGGGATTCGATATCGAGGTGGGCGACATCATCCAGCCGGCCTACGACTACGTCGATTTTATCTGGACGATTTTTGTCTACGCCCTGCTCGTGCTCGGGTTCTACAAGCTGCTCCTGGAGACCGGGATCCTCGGCGTGGGGTTCGCGTTCATCGGCGGCGGCTTGATTCTCATTGCCGCGGGCCGGCTTCCCTCGGCAGCCGCGGACATCCTGCGGAGGTGGGGCCGATTCATGGGTCTCGCCGGCATCCTCGTGTCCTATATCGTGCCCCTCTCCCTATTGGCCACCCAGTACGTGGGCGACAAGTACCTTGCGCCGGCAAAGGCGTCCAATGCCGCGCGCATCGACAGCGTCAGGGCGAATTTCGACGCCGCACAGGAGTCATTGCTCGATCTCCGCGACAAGATTTCGCTGCTCAATCCGGGGGAAAGCTACGAACAGGTTAAAACCAGCGCCCTGTCCATAGCGAACCGCGTCGCCGATTCGGTTTGGGGGAGCCTTTTCGCGTTTTTGAATTTTGTCCTGATACTTCTCGTCGAATTGCTGTTGCTCCCGTTCTTGAGTGCGTTTCTATTGTATCGAATCCTGTCGATCGCGACCGGGGGAATTCCGATGCCGGGGCGCAAAGGCGATGGCGCCGCAGTCGCGCCTCCGCCAGGAACTTAGGCCGGGGTCTTGTGCCGGGCGCCCGGACTCGTTAGCATGTCGGGGTACGAGGGCAGCAGCGGGGACGCACTCATGGAAACACTTGGCGGGAGCGGGAGCGAGTCGGGGCCCGAATCGGAAAGCCCCAGACAAGTATCGATACCCACGGTTCGCCCAGAAAAGGGCGGTCTTCGCCCGGATGCCCCGCGCACCCCCAGCCCCGCGCCCCAGACAAGGCCGCGCGAATACGATGGGTTTCAATTCTCGTCGCGCTTCGGACGGCTTCGGGTTCCCCAAGGCCGGATGTATCCCGTCTCGCGCTGGATTCTCCTCATCGCTTTTGTCTTGGCGAGTGTTTACACCGTAGGCCGAATGATCTGGAGCCAGACGCACACGCGCCTACCCAATTCGTTCGGTCTCGGACTCGATAGCGCGCACCACGCCAAGATATTCAATCTTGACGACGGATATCGATTGGTCGAGGTTGACGGCATCCCGGTGGGGAACCCCGGCACGCTGTCCGAAGTGCTCGATTCGTCGTCCGCCAAGGAAACGCGGCTTCGATTCGAGAGGCAAGACCGTTCACGGCGAATCGCCCGCGAAGTTGTGTGGGTGGTGAGTCCCGAGTTGCCGGAGATCGATGGGCCAATTCACGACTCGTATCTCCTTGGCCCCGGCGTCGACCCCGGCCGGTACGGCATGGCCGGCGGGGAACGCATTGTTTCTGTCGGCGGCCCCTGGCCCGGCGGCCCTGGCTGGCAACGATTGTTCGATGTTCCGGACACCGGAATCCTAAGGCTCACGGTGCAACCCGCAGGCCGGGATTTGCCGCCTCACGATGTCATCATTTGCCACATCGATTGGAGTGCCCAGTGGACCCGATTTTCCGTGGGTTCCTTCTTGGGGTTCCTGGGCGTATTCGTCTTTTGGAGGTTGCCTGAGACGCGAAGCTCCCACGGTTTCACCGCCTTGACCCTGATGATGGGACTCTCGATTTTCTCGGGGGCGGTCCCGCATCCATACCGTCTCGAATTGGAGAATGTCGCGCGGCTGCTACTCCATGTGCTCTTGCCCTCGGCGGCGTTGCTATTCGTGCTGCGCTTCTCGGCATGGCGGCTGGCGGTTGCCAAGGCACGTTTCCCCATGCTGCTTACGTGGAGCCTCGGCGCGTGCGCCATCGTGGCGAATCGAAGGTTCTTTCCGGACGAGGCCGACGCGGGTTCGTTGGGAAGCCCGATCGTTCGGGCCATGATTGGCGTGTACGCGGCGCTGGTCCTGTGCGCTCTTTGCGGGGAACCGCTGGCCAGGGCATTCCGTGCACGCCTCCGGGCGACCGATCGCCAGCGCGGCATAACGATGCGTTTCGTCGCATGCGTGGCCCTCCTCCTGGCCCTGGTGTACGCGGCCTTGTCCTATTGGGATGTCGGACGGGATATCAGGATATTCCTCGAATTTGCCGTAATGGCCTGCCCCGCGATGCTTGCGTATGCTGTCCTGCGCCATGGTGCGCTTGAGTTCCGGGAACTTATACGCGACGCGGCGCCCTATCTGGCGCTTCTCGTGGCGCTCCCAGCGGCCTACGCGGCATTGGTTGACGGACTCTTGCCCCTCGCCGGACTATGGGCCGGTCTCGAATTTGGCCTGGCAAGCCCGGTCGTCATGGCCGCACTGGGGCTTGCAGCTGTCCTTATCCGGCCGCGCATACGGGACCATTTCCAATTCCGAATCCAGGGCGTTCCGGCGAACTACGATTCCCTTCTCCAATCGTTCAGCGAGAAGGCCGCCATCGAGCGCATGCCCCAGGCTTTTTGCGACATGGCCGCGCGGGAACTTGCCCGTACTTCCCATGCGCCCAATGTCGTCATCATCACAAGGTATCCCGGCGACGATAGTTGGAACATCGCCGCCGCGACGCCGGGGCCACGGTTGGAACGCGCCCTCGAGTGCATGGACGCCCTGGTCTCACTCCTGCAACTCTCCCGCAGGGAGATTCGCCGTGACGACTTGTTGGAAGACGTGCGTTACGGCGAGGTGCGATTGCGGGCGCTCGCGGCGATGGACGAGCTGTCCGCATCCGTTGTGCTTCCGATGATGATCCACGATCGAATGGTCGGTGTGGTCGCCTTCGGCGACAAGGCCGGTTTTCGAAACTTCTCGACCGACGATCTCCGCTCCTTGCGGAGGGTCACGCGCCACATGGCGTTCACTCTCTGGGGTATGGTCGACACGCTCTTGGCGCGGCGTAACACGCGGATAGTGGACCTGCACCCCGCGCTGCCCGACGTCATCGGTCGATGGAGCATTTCCGGGTTTCTGGGCAAGGGAGGCATGTCCTACGTATATCTCGGGCGCCATGAGGGTACCGAGGCGGCCGTCAAGGTGGCCAACGGGGCCGTGCAGGCGAGCGTTCTTTTGCTCGAGCGCTTTCACCGGGAGGCCCTCTCGATGAAACGCATTGACCATCCGAACATTGTCCATGTCCTCGAGGTTGCCCACGCCAAAGGCGAACCCTATATCGCGTTGGAATACTTCTCGGGCGGCTCGCTGCGCGACATGGTCCGGACGCGCGGCCCGCTCGGGGAACCCGAGGTGCTCGATTACGCCCGCCAAGCCGTACACGGGCTAAACGCCGCACTTCGACACGGCGTCATTCACCGGGACATCAAACCGCGCAATTTGTTTCTTTCCTCCGGGGGGGTACTCAAGGTGGGGGACTTCGGGCTTGCGCGCATGGAGGATATTTCGACCATCACGAGCGTTGGCGACGTCTTGGGCACGCCCGATTACATGAGCCCCGAGGTGGCGCGGGGCGACCGCGTCGATTGGCGCGCCGATCAATATGCGTTGGGCATCACGATGTACGAGTTGCTCGCGGGGAAGCGGCCCTTCAAGTCCGATCGCGCCGATGCCCTCATCCTGCAATACCTCACCGGGTCCGTCCCCGATATTCGCAAGCAGCGTCCGGAGGTCTCCGTCCTGACGGCCCGGATCATCATCCGGATGATATCCAAGGTGCCGGAGAAGCGTTTCCCCTCGTATGACGAACTCATCGAGGCCCTGTCTCACGCACTCGAGTGGAACCGGGGCGGCGGCCAGGTAGACGGGAGCGAGGGAATTCATTGAGTGAGGGCTGTTTTGACGGTGCGGCGCAGGGTTTGAAAGCGCTGGGAAGGTGCGCATATGATTCGATTGCCGCGAATTGGGAAGCGAGAGGCTCGGAACAGCCGGAAGGCGCGAGTCGCCCGTGGCGATTTCGGGTTTAATTCCCATGGAGCATACGAATCCTTCTTGGAAATGATGGGGACACCGGTCTCAATGCATTCGATAAATGGCGCGGCTTTGGCCCTGCTGGCGCTCGTGTGTTGTCCCTTCGCGCATGCGGGCGACGCCACCGAGTCGCCTTTCGTGGATTGGCAGTATCCGGCGTGGTTCGACGCGACGCAGGGGGTGACCGTGTCGTTTCGCGCGGGGACCTTGGCCGGGGGGACTACGGAGACGGTTGTCGAGTACGTTTACTCGACCGGACCCAAGGGCCAGATAATCGCGGCGGCGGATCCTTCCGAGAACGGCCGTTTCGCCGCCGTAATACCGGGACTTCCGGAACCGGTGCTTGGGAATTTGGAAGTCACCGCGCGCGCCAAGGTGGACGGACGCGAGCTGCGCTCGCAGACAGTCGCGATTGCGGCCGCGTACGTGAAAGAATTCGAGGTGACGGGGAATCCGCCGGTCGTGCTGCCCTACCCGCTCCTCGATGACGCTTATCTTGCGCGGTACATCCCCTGCTGCAATATCTTTGGCGGCGTCCTGGTAGGCAAGCGGATTCCGGTGTTGCCGACCGACACGCGAGACGGTCTCCCCGCGAGATTGGTGAGTGACTTCGCCGTACTCGAGCCCGACGGTCTCACCGAGTCGACTGCGGGGTTGCACATGCAATTTCGTTACGACCCCACCGCCGTCGAGGCGACGGGGGTGACTACCGTCGCATTGTATACGTGGGATATCCGGGCATGGCGTGAAGTCCGGAGTTACGAAATCGATACCCTCGCGGGGACGGTCGATTTCCATTGCCCGGCGGGCGGGATTTTTGTGCTCGGAGAAAAATAGCAGGCCACCGCCGATGTCGGTTTGGTTGCCGCGGCGCGCTTTCCCTATCAAATGTTCGCTATGTTTGTCAGTGGAGAATCGAGAGTGAAGTCTCGTTGGCGATAATTATCGATAGTAACGTATCAATTATGTAGACAACTAAATGCAATTAAAGGCGTTGTGCTATAAATTTCTATACTGAGTATCAATGGAATGAAAATTGCTATGAAAAATGCGGGAAAGCCTGCCTTGTGGTAGCATGAAGCGTAGCGCATTTCTTGTGCGCTGCGGAATCTGTATCATCGAATGTCGTGATTGGATCAAGTGGGAGGGGAAGACGTGCGGCATCAGCCGGAATCCGAAACAGGGGGCGGTGTTTCGGGTTTTCGTGTGCCGGTCTTGGCGTTCACCCTTGTCGCCCTGCTTGGGGCCTTTGCCGCGTCTGCGGCAGAATACGCAACCGAGTTTTTCGAAGGAACGGATGTCGATCTAGGCGGGCAGTCGTTCACGTTCACCCCGGATGCGTCTGGGGGGAACTATGCGGTTTGCCGGTCATTGGCGGCTGCCTTTCCTGCCGCAGTGGACGCTGCGGCCCAGATTGTCCTGGGCGACGACGACTTTGAGGAAATCGTCCTTCTAGACGGGGCGACGGTTGGATATTTTGGCCAATCGTACACGTCCGTTTTCGTCGGCAGCAACGGGTACCTGACGTTCGGCTCGGGTGACTGGGGTTATTTCGAGTCGCTCGAGGCCCACTTCGACTTTCCGCCGCGGATTTCGGCCCTGTTCGACGACCTGAACCCCACGGCGGGGGGCTCGGTCTTTTTTGAACAAGCGGCCGACCGTATCGCGGTCACCTTTCAAGACGTGCCCGAATATAGCGTGGGCGGGGCGAATAGTTTTCAGGTCGAGCTTTTCTTCAGCGGGACCATACGGATCACGTATTTGGGTCTGTCGACGCTGGATGGGCTGGCGGGGCTTTCGGCGGGGCAGGGGTTGCCGGACGATTTTCAAGAGAGCGATTTCTCAGGCCTGCCCATGGGGTGCGACGACCTCGCGATCTCGCCGCAGGCGCCGTTCGACTCTTACGGCCTGGTGGGCGGCCCGTTCGGGCCGTCCGCAAAGGTATACACGCTTTCCAATGCGGGGACCCAGCCGCTCGATTGGAACGCCGGGACTATCTCGCCCGTGACGTGGATGTCCGTGGTGCCCACAGGGGGGACCCTAAATCCGAGCGAGTCGGTCGTGATAGCGGTCGCGCTCACGGGCGAGGCCGACACCCTGCCGGCAAGCGCTGTCCCTTATTCGACCCTAATCGCGATTACGAACGCGACAAGCGCGCGAACGAGTTTCCTCGAGGCGGGGTTGGAGATTCGTAATCCTCCGGGAGATCTCCTTATCCGGGACAATGTAATCCCCAGATATGACCGCCGGTTGTCATTCCGTGACGTCGCCGTCGGTTCGACGGGCGGAGTACCCAATTCGGCGCTCGGCGTCATTTCGTTGAAGAACCTCGGGCCGGGCGCCCTTACCATCGCCCGGATCGGCCTGATGCGGTATTTCGAGAGTTTCAGCGACGGACTCGCTTCCGGATGGACGCCCGACGTGGGCGACAACTGGGCGGCGGCGAACAGCATGTTCCGAGCCAGGAACACCTCGACCGATCCCGATTTCATGACCGCCGTCGAGTCGACCGAATGGAACGAGGACATCGCGGTCGAGGTCACCACGGTCCAACAAGGAAACGATTCGCATCCGCACGGGATAGCCATCGCGGCGTCGGAAGGTTTCGACGCCGGCGAATTCGACGGGACGTTGCACGCCACCGGGAGCGGTTATGTGTTTCTTATCGCGTCGAATGGCGCCTTTAGCGCGTGGAAGTTCGAGAACGGAAGCCAGATTCCGCTAAAGGCGTGGAGCTATTCGGCGGCCATCGAATCCGTGGCGAACGACTTGCGCGTGACGGCCGTTGCCGAACCCGATGGCGGCGTCCGGTTTCGATTCGCGATCAACGGGACGCAGGCGTGGAGCGGGGAGGACCTCGAGCCGCTTCCCAACGGCCGCATCGCCCTCATTGGATATAGCGAGGGCAATAGCACCATCTATCGCTTCGACAACATTCTCGTCAGTCCGCCGGGGGCGGAAGATGGGGTATCGGCCTCGACGCCTGCTTTCGGTTTGCCAGCGGACAGTCTCCCCGACTTGCCGTTGACCATCGAGGCCCAAGCCGAGGCGTCTTTCGACGTCCTGTTTCAGCCCGACCACGAGGGTGACTTCAGGGACGTGCTGGTAATCCTGAGCGACGACGCCGACGACCCGGACGCCCAGGTCTCGCTCGAGGGCGCCGGCGAATCCGTGATCGAAATCGTCCACGATCCGCTGCCCGACACCGTCGATTTGGGTCCGTATAGCGCGATCGCCGCCATCACGGCCGGCGCCGGGCTTCTCGAGTCGGAATTGTGGCTCTATTATCGAGTAGTCAGCGGCGGACCATTCGCGCGCTTGCCGCTTTCGGTCTTGGAGAGCGGAAGTTATTTCGCCGAGATTCCCGCCCAAGCATTGGGAACACAGGTCGAGTACTACATTTCGGCGAGTGACGTCATGGGGCATGTCCTTACGGATCCGTTTAGGGTCCCCGATCGGCTCCATTCATTCATCGTTGGGCTACCGTCCTTGGTCGTGACTGTCCTGGCCCCGACCCTGGATGTGGAGTTGGCGTCCGGCGACAGCCAGACGATCCCGGCGTCAGTCCGTCTCGACAACGTGGGTTATGGCGACTTGATTTGGAGCGTAGGCGAGACGGTCCGTTCGCTTGCCGGGACGATTCAGTCCGCGTCGCTGCAACCGTTTGCCGTGCGGCCGGGGACCGAGGATATTGCGACCAAGGGGGTGCAACAACCGGCCTCCGGCAGTCATTCCGGAGTCGAGTCGATCGGCGGACCTGACGAAGGGGGATACACCTATACCGACAGTATCGAGCCCGGCGGACCGTCGGTCGGCCAGTATTGGGTCGAGATAAGCGAGACCGGCACGAACCTGGGCATGACAGACGACGTATACGCCTTTCCGATCCCGCTCGATTTCATCTTCGATTTTTACGGGACGGCGTACACGGAAGTCGCCGTGGGGTCGAACGGGCTGATTTATTTCGAGGACACCTACCTCGGGTACGGCAATTCGTGCATTCCGGGAATGAACTACTACGGCGTGAATCGATTTATCGCGCTTTATTGGGATGACCTATATCCATCTGGAACCAACAACGTCTATTGGCAGGTGACGGGAGACGCGCCGAACCGCAAATTTGTGGTGCAGTGGCACCACGTGGCGCATTTCGGCGCGGGCGGCGATCTCACCGCCCAGGTCCAGCTATTCGAAAGCGGCGGAAAGATAGTGCTGCTCTACCAGAACGCCGCGCCCACGTTTGGCCAAAACGCGACCGCCGGAATCCAAGGCGACCCGGAGACGGGCCTGCAGTACCGCTGCGACGCCCCCAACCTCGAGGGAGGCTTGGCCGTCCTGTTCCAGCGAGGGGTGGGTTGGCTCGATGAGGTCCCGACCTCGGGAAGAATCCCGGCGGGCGGGTCTTCGACCATCGACCTTGTCTTCGACGCCGCGGGCTTGCCGCCGGGCTATGAGGAGGGGGCCCGGCTCGTCTTCTCGAGCAACGACGCCGACACGGCGGTACCGGACTTCGCCGATGCCAGCTTGCGCGTGGCGCAAGCGGTCCGAATTGACCACGATCCCCTGGGAGACACGGGCGACACGGCCGGGCCATACCCCGTTTGCGCGAATATCACGGCGGTCGAAGGCGTGGATACAAGCGCGCTTTGGGCGTATTACCGCGTCAACGGCGACGGGGCATTCCTCCCCGCACCCATGTCTAACACCGGCGGCGATAATTTTTGCGGTTCAATTCCGGGCCAACCGATTGGCACGGAAGTCGAATACTATCTTGTCGCGCAGGACATGCTTGGCGGGGTCACGCGCCATCCGCCACAAGCGCCGTCCCTCGTGCATGCGTTCCACGTTGTCGATGCATCGGGCCAAATTGAGGTGATCGACCCCGTCGAGCCGTCGAACGACCTGTTCCTGCCATTCTCGCCGCCGGCGCTGGAAATTGGGACAAGCGCGGTCCGGACAGTGACCATTCGGAATGCCGGATTGGCGGCGTTGACCATCACGGGAATTCTCGATAGTTTCCTGTACCGCGAAAGTTTCGACGACGGACTTGCCCAAGGTTGGGTCGAGGCGGTCGACTCCCAGTGGAACGCGGTCGACGGGGAGTATCGCGCATTGACGGACCAACCCGGCGTCTGGATGCAATCAACTTATGCCGCCGCGACTTGGGAAGACCTTTCCGCGAGCGTCGTGATGCGCCGCGCGGGCGACACCGGGAACGTGTCGGCGTTGGCGGTGCGCACAAGCCCGGATTTCGACTTGGGATCGTACAGCGGATCGGCTTATGCGGTCGGCATCGACGGTTCCGGCAATTTTTGGGTCATCCGGTTTAGCCCCGGGGCCTATGCGTGGCTTCAATCTTGGACCTTCTCGCCGTATCTGAACACCGGCGAGTCGGCAAATGAGGTCACCCTCAGCGTCGAGGGCCCCGCGATTGGAGTCTATTTCAACGGGAACTTGGCGTGGATGGGATTCGACTTGGGTCTTGCAGGCCCCGGCGGCATCGCCCTCGATGGCTACAGCGGCTATGGCTTGGCGACCACCCATGTATACGACGACTTCGAAGTAGGGCAGCCGTTGCCCGCCCCGGCCGGACTGAACGCCGCGCAGCAATGGTACAACGGACATGCAAACGAGGCGGGATCGCCGGAGCTCGCCCCGCCAAACGATTTCGTTCCGCCCTATCCCGGCGGCGATCCGGGGGCGCTGGCGGATGCGACCGAAGTGCCGGAGACGCTCCCCGATGTATTCGAGTTGCAGGCGGTGCCCGAGCTGCCGTTGTTGCTGGCGCCGGACGCATCGGTCACCTTTGACGTGGCCTTCAACCCGGTCGAGACCGGCGAGTTCAGCGGGGCCGTCGTGATCGAGAGTGACGATCCGGTGTCTCCCGAAGTAATCCTCGTCCTGACCGGAATGGCATCGGAAGCCCTCGCGCTCGCTCATGTGCCGTTGCCGGACACGACGAACGCCCTGGGGCCATACCCAGTCGAGGCTTTGGTGACGTCGTTGTATGGGGTCGCCTCGGCGACCCTGCGGTGGAGTATCGATGCGGGACAGAATTTCACCGAAGTCGAGATGGTCGAGGGACAGGCTGGTGTCCACTCGGGCAACATTCCGGGACAGGACTCCGGCACGACGGTGTTGTATTCGATCGAGGTGGTGGACAGCCTCGATGCCTCCGTGGCCGACCCCGTCGGGGGCGGAACGCATCAGTTCCAAGTGACGGGCATACCAAACCTTACGCTTTCCCCCTCCAATCTAGAATTCGAGATTCCCCATGGCGAAACGGAAACCCGCGAAATTACATTGCAAAACACCGGGAATTGGCCGGCCACTTGGTCGCTTCGCGAGTTGTTTGCGCCAAACCTAAAGGCACTCGGCGTGAACGCGCCGCAAGGCGGTCCGGGCGCGGCGCCATTGGCGGGCGCGAATCGCCCGAAGCCCCCGGGCGGAGGTCCGGCGGTGGATTGGCGTACGGCACACGTCCCCGGTCGATTGCTCGTGAAGTTCGCGCCAACCAAGTCCGGCCTGTCGGCCAAGGCGTCTGTCCATGCCTTTGCGGGCGGCCGCCCGATTCACTCGTTCCGCTCGATTCCGTTGGATGTGGTGCAAATTCCGCGCGGGGCGAACCTCGCGGCGATGGCGGCGGCATACCGCGCCCGCCCGGAAGTCGAGTACGCGGAACCCGATTACATCGTGCAGGCCGACGTGTTCCCCGACGATCCCGCCTTCGCGCAACAATGGGCACTGCACAATACCGGGCAGACCGGCGGCCTCGAGGATGCCGACATCGATGCCCCCGAGGCGTGGGACACGCAGACCGGTAGCGCTACCGTGGTCGTGGCCGTCATCGATACCGGGATCGACTATACCCACCCGGATCTGGCCGCCAACATTTGGATCAACGAGGCCGAGGCCAACGGGACGCCCGGGCTCGACGACGATGGCAATGGCATCGCGGACGACCTCCACGGGGCGCGCTGGACCGATGGGACGGGTGCGCCGACCAGCGGCGACCCGATGGACGGCAATGGCCACGGAACGCACGTGGCGGGGACTATCGGCGCGGTGGGCAACAACGGCACCGGTCCCGCCGGCGTGGCGTGGGACGTGCGCCTAATGGGCCTCAAGTTCCTGACTGACAGCGGCAGCGGTTCCATCTCGGACGCCGTTTCGGCCCTCGAGTACGCCATCGAGATGGGGGCCCACGTGTCGAGCAATTCCTGGGGCGGGGGCGGGTTCAGCCAGGCGATGGCAGACATGATTGACGCGGCGCGCGCGGCGAACCAGCTTTTCATCGCCGCGGCGGGCAACGAGTCCCAGGACAACGACGCCAATCCGCACTACCCAAGCAGTTACGAACTGGACAATATCCTCTCGGTTGCGAGCAGCGACCAAGCCGACGCGATGTCTTGGTTCAGCAATCATGGGGCGACCTCGGTCGACCTCGCCGCCCCGGGGTCGGATATATATTCGACTTGGCCGGGCGGCGGGTATAACACGATTAGCGGGACATCGATGGCCACGCCGCACGTCGCGGGCGTTGCCGCGCTCTTGTTGGGAAGCGCCCCAGACACGCCGTACTCCGACCTCAAGGCATGGCTGCTATCGAGCGCCGATGTCCTGCCCGCATGGAGCGGGTTAACCTTGAGCGGCGCGCGCCTGAACGCCTCCGCGGCGCTCGGCAACTCGGGCAAGCCCTGGATCGACGAGGACCCAATTGAGGGAACGCTCGCCTCGGGCGAATCCAAGACGATCGCCGTGACCGTCGATACCACTCGACTCGAAAATGGCTTCTCCGATACGGCGATTTTGTCGATTGCCGGCGATCCCGACGGCGCGATCGAAGCCGGGGTGTCCCTGAATGTGGCCGGGTACGTTGCCTTTGACCATGATCCCTTGGTGGACACAACCGCATCCGGCGACTACGAAGTGTGCGCCATGATTACGGCGCTGTCCGGTTCGATTGTCCGTACCGAGCTGTTCTGGAGCGTCGACGGGGGCGCATTCACCGCGATTCCCATGACCGGCAGCGGCGGCGGCAATCTGGACTGCGCGGCGATACCGGCCCAAGCCGTCGGGTCGGATGTGTGCTATTACATTGAGGCCGAGGACGATCAAGGCCACGTTCAACGCAGGCCCTTCGAGGGCGCCGTCGCGCCGATTTGTTTCCAGGTCCAGGGAATTCCAAACTTGGAAGTCGCACTGCCCGAACCTGGCGGCCTGGATTTCTTCCTCAACCCGGGCGCCGCCGAGACCCGCGGTATCGTGATCACGAATTCGGGCACATGGCCCGTCGATTGGTCCCTGGGACTTCCGGGAGCGGGAGTGCTGACGACCACGATCGTCGATCTGCCGGCCATCTCCGCCATACCACGGGCGGGTATTTCGGGTGTTTTACCCGAGGGATGGGCCAGTTCGGGCCGTCCTTCGTCGCGGGAGGCCGTGCGCTCCTTGATACGCGCCGATGCCACGCCCGTCGATCTATTGATATTGTCGCCGAATAGCGTTCCGTCGACGCTGCAGGCCGGTCTGGAGGCATTCGAGGACATCGGCGCCCTGGACTATTTCGACGCCGCGATTTCCCCTCCCATCCCGGCCGATCTCGCGCCGTACGGCGTCGTGATCGTGGCGAATGGATTCTACTGGGCGGACGCCGAGGCGACAGGAAACGTGCTGGCGAGTTATGTCGATTCCGGGGGTAAAGTCATCGTCGCCGAGGCGGGATTCGACGGGTTCTGGGGATATGGCCTCCAGGGCCGGTTCGCGGACGAGTCCTATGGACCCTTCGTCGGCGGGCTCATTGACCAATCCATTCAAAGGACCCTCGGCGCCCACGATGCCGATCATCCCATCATGGCCGGTGTCGAGTCCCTGGCCGATTCCGTCGTTACCCTGGTGGATTTGCAGCCCGGGGCCCAATGGGTCGCGGAGTGGGGGGATGGAGTTCCCCTCGTCGCGGTCATGGATTTTTCGTCCGTGGTCGGAATCAACATGTTCCCCTTCGATTACGGCAACATCTCCGGAGACTATATATCCCTGTTCCATAATGCGGTCGTTTGGCTGGCGGATGGAGGGACCTCGAACGGGTGGATGTCGATGGGATCGGCATCGGGCAGGCTCGACCCCGGGGCATCGGTCGAGGTGCTCATCACGGCGGACGCGACCGGTCTGCACGACGGATTCCATGCGTGCCGGGGACTCGAATTGTCGGGCGATCCGGATGGCGTACTGGATGTCACGGCGTGCCTGACCGTGTATAACGGCGCGCTTTTCCTCGGGCATTCGCCCCTGGAGGACACTTCGAACGAGGGGCCGTATCCCGTCGAGACTACCATCGTTTCGGCCAGCGGCGTGTCGCGCGCGGACCTGTACTGGAGCACGGACGGGGGAGCGGTATTTGCCACGACGCCGATGATCCCCATCTCCGGCGATTCGTACGGCGCATCGATCCCCGACCAGCCCGTGGGCACGATCATCGACTACTACCTCGAGGCCGAGGACGGCATCGGCAATATCGCCGCGGAACCCGATACGGCGCCAGCCTTGTTGCACCGGTTTGAAGTCGTATCGACTCCCCCCGATATTTTCGTGACCGACTCGGTGGTCCCCGCGGACGATGGGATCGTGTCCTTCGATCCGCCGATCCCGATCGGGTCGAGCTCGGTCGAATCCATCACGGTGGAGAACCTGGGCGAACAGCCGCTCACCCTGAGCGGCGCGAGCGTGGCGTACAGGGTATCGGACAACAACAGCCCGCAAGGACCGGCCTTCGACTGGATCGAGATTGGCGTAAGCGGGACCAACCTTGCCCTCATCGACGATAGTTATTCGTACCCGATCTCCCTGCCGTTTGGTTTCGAGTTCTACGGAAACGAATATACGGATATCGCCGTGGGATCGAACGGGGCGGTCTATTTCGAGGACAAATATTTTGCCTTTGCCAATTCCTGCATCCCCGGGAGCGGTGCCGTGGACGTCAGCCGGTTCATCGCCTTGTATTGGGACGATCTCAGCCCGTCCGGCATCGACAACGTCTACTACCAGATTGTGGGCGAAGCCCCAAGCCGCAGGCTCGTGGTCGAATGGAGCAACGTGCCGCACGTTTGCTGCGGCGGGTCCCTGACCGCGCAAGTGCAACTCTTCGAGTCCACCGGGCACATACTCTACTTGTATTCGGAAACGGACCCCGGGGAAGGGGAGGGCGCCACCGCCGGTATTCAGGATTCCCCATCGCAAGGCCTTCAATATAGTTGCGACGATTCGGTGCTTGCGCCGGGATTGGCGGTGTTGTTTCAACCGGAACGGTATTTCGCCCTCGAGAACCTGCCCGACTTCCCGGCGGTGTTGGACCAGTTCGATTCGTTGTCGTTCGACGTCCGGTTTCAATCGCCCGACATTGGGAATTTTCTCGGCGCGGTATCCATCCGGAGCGACGACCCCGACGCCCCCGAGGTTCAAGTCGATGTGGCCGGGTCGGCGGTCGATGTGATCGTGATCGGCCATAATCCCTTGGGCGACACGAGCTTGGCCGGCCCGTATTCCGTGGAAGCGACCATCGCGGCCCCGCATGGCCTGGTGCGGGCAGACCTCTTGTGGAGCGTGGACGGCGGAAATTCGTTCACATCCACGCTATTGTCCATTGTATCCGGCGATCTTTACGAGGCATCGGTTCCCGGTCAGCCCGTGGATACGGTGGTCGATTACTACATCGAGGCGGAGGACTCCATGGGCAGCGTGCGCCGCGAGCCCGCCGATGCACCCTTCGCCACGCATCGGTTCTCGGTCGTGCCGCCGTCTGGCGACATTGCCGTTTCGGACACCGCCCTGCCCGCCGACGACCGATGGATTCCGTACTCGCCGCCGATCGTCGGGCCCGGCGATAGCGTACTTCATACAATCACGGTCGATAACGCGGGCCTCGGAAACTTGGTTATCACCTCGATTCGCGCGGGCTTGTACTACGTCGAGAATTTTGAGGATGGCCTGCCGCAGGGTTGGACGGAATCGGTCGACTCGCACTGGACGGTAACAGGGGGCGAATACCGCGCCCAAGCGGGATTTCCGGGCGTGAGCATGCAGTCGCGTTACGACGCCGCGTCCTGGGACAATCTTTCGGCCCGGGCGCTGATTCGACGCACGGGAAATTCGTCCAACGTTTCGGTGTTGGCGGTCCGCACCAGCCCGGATTTCGACTACGCGACATTTGCCGGGTCCGCGTATGCCACGGGCATCAACGTGGACGGGACGTATTGGGTCATCCGGTTCAGCCCCGGCGGATTTTCATGGCTCCAATCGTGGACATTCTCCCCCTATCTCAATACCGGGGAAGCAACCAACGATGTGATGTTCAGCATCGACGGGGACGCCATCAACGTCTACTTCAACGGCAATTTGGCATGGAGCGGCTTCGACAGCGGCCACGGCGAGGCCGGCGGCATCGCGCTGGTGGGGTATAGCGGTTCCCTGTTCGAGATCGCCCATTTCTACGACGACGTCGAGGTCGGCCTTCCGGTACCGCCCGTTGAAGGCCTGTCGGCGGCCCAAGCGTGGTACAACAACCGTCCGCTCGAGGGGGGAACGCCGGCGGAGGCGCCGCCGGGTGCCGCCATCGCGGAATTTCCGGGCACGGCGGGAGGCCCGATTGTGGGAGATGCCCTGTCGGCGGAATCGGTGATGCCGGCATTCGTGACGGAAGGACTTCCGTCGTTGCCCGCCGTGCTGGGACCGGGCCAGTCATTCGCATTCGAGGTGCGATTCCAACCGGAGGCGCAAGGCGAGTTTACCGAGACCTTGTTCATCAACAGCGACGATCCCGATACCCCGGCATTGGAGGTGGGGTTGACCGGGACCGCCGGCGATCTTTTCGGAATCGAACACGGGCCGCTTGGCGACACGATCAACGATGGGCCCTATGTGCTCGGGGCCACGATAACGGCCGCGAACGGAATCGCTCGCGCCGACACCATTTGGACCGCGGACGGCGGAGCCACGTTCTCGTCCGTCTCGATGGCGAATGTATCCGGCGATCATTACGTCGCGGCGATCCCGGGAGGACACCCCGACGGCACGGTCATCGGGTATTACATCGAAGTCGAGGATGCCGTGGGCAACATCGACACGGGACCCGGCGGGGCGCCGGTCGAGTTATACGAGTTCACGATCGAGGCGCCGCCAGGCGATCTCGCCGTGTTCGATTCGGTGGATCCCGTGGACGACCGGCTATTGCCGTTCTCGCCTCCAACGGTGACGGTGGGCTCGAGCGTTGTCGAAACGATTACGGTCCTCAATGATGGGCTCGGGCCCCTGACCATTGGGAGCGTGCTCGGAGGATTATTCTACGCGGAGAATTTCAACGATGACTTGGCCCAAGGATGGGTCGAGACCGTTGACGCCCAATGGAATGTCTCGGGCGGCGCATACGCGGCCCGGGAAGATGTCCTGTCCACATGGATGCAGGCATCGTACGATACCGCGCCCTGGGAGAATTTTTCGGCAAGCGTCCGTATGTCGCGGACGGCGACCGCGTCGAATACCTCGGCATTCGCGGTGCGTACCAGCCCCGATTTCGATATCCAGACATCGACCGGGTCCGCGTACGCCACCGGTATTCTCGGAGACGGTACTTTTTGGGTCATTCGGTTTAGCCCCGGCGGCTATGCATGGCTCCAATCGTGGACCTTCTCTGCGTATCTGAATACCGGGGAGGCGGTCAACGACGTCGCCATGAGCGTCAGCGGCGACGCGATCGCCGTCTATTTCAACGGTCATTTGGCCTGGAGCGGCTCCGATTCGGGAATTCCCGATGCCGGGGGAATTGCGCTCATGGCCTACAACAACCCGGAAGGCATTTACCTCTACGACGACATTGAAGTGGGTCTGCCCATACCGTCCGCGGATGGATTGAGCGAGGCCCAAGCCTGGTACAACAGCCATCCCCTCGAGGGAGGATCGCCTTGGGAAGCGCCCGCGGAATCCATGGTCGCCGCGTTTCCCGGGGAGCTGGGCGACCCGATGGCTTCGGACAATCGCACATCTGGCGGCGAATTGGGATTGGAGTCCGTCGGGTATTCCGCGCTGTTCAATTCCGGGACCGATGGATTCACGGCAGACCCCGTCATGGGCGGTGGCTTATGGCACCAGACCGCGGGCTGCGAAGCGGCATCCGGGGACCACTCCACGCCCGGGGCGCTGTACTACGGAGTGGACGGGGCATGTAACTACGACGCGGGCATTACCGCCGGGGCCGTGGTATCGCCGCCGATTGCGCTACCCGGGGACGCGACGGCAACCTTGACGTTCGCGTATTTCCTGGAAACCGAGCGCGCCCCATCGTACTTCGACATGGCCTCGGTGGAGGTTTCGTCAGACGGGGGCGTCACCTATACGCTCGTGGCCCATAACGATGCGAACGCAGGGGCCGCATTGATCGAGGAAACCGAGGGTGCGTGGCGGCAGTTGACCGTGAATCTGGCCGCGTTCGCCGGCGACGAAATTGTGATTCGCGTCGGTTTCGCGACGGTCGACAGCGGCGCGAATACCTATCGCGGATTCTATATTGACGACCTGTCGGTCGACCTGGATTCGACACAGCCATTTGAATTCGAAGGTCTCCCCGCATTGCCTGCAGTGCTGGCGCCGGGCGAATCTTTCGTGTTTGACGTCCGGTTCCAACCGATCGTCGATGGTCCATTCACCGGCGTCGTCCACATCGAGAGCGACGATCCGGAGACTCCGTCGGCCCGGGTGGATTTGTCGGGAATGGCCCAGTTCGCCATCGTCATCGATCACACGCCGCTGGGCGCCGCCGCTGCGGATGGGCCTTATGCGGTCGACGCCGCGATACTCAGCCAGGCCGCCCTCGTGCGTTCCGAGGTGTTTTGGAGCACGGACGGGGGGGCGAATTATGCGTCCGTCCCGATGGCGATTGTCTCCGGCGATCTTTATCAGGCGCTAATTCCCGGGCAACCCGTGGGGACGCAGATCAAGTACTACATCGAGGTCGAGGACTCGCTGGGACTTGTGATTGCCCATCCGGCCGCGGCCCCCGGGGAGACGCACCAATTCGACATCGTGATTTATCCCGGCGACATCGAGGTCACGGATTCCGTCGAACCCCCGGACGACTTTTCGGCCCCATTCTCCGCCGTCAATATTGGCGCCAGTGCCACCGAGACAATGACGATCCGGAATAACGGCTTGGGGCCGCTCTCGATCGAGAATATTTCGGAGGCCGCGGCGCCCGGGATGAATTCGGCGCCGGACTCCGTCGGCGGCCCTGACGCCGGGGGCTACACGTTTATCGACAATTACGAGCCCGGCGGACCCGCGTTCGACTGGATCGATGTGACCGGTACCGGCACGAACCTAAACCTTGTCGACGAGAGCTCGTCGCCACCGATCGCGATTCCCTTCGCATTCGAGTTCTATGGGTCGGCGTACGACGCATTCGTAGTGGCCGACAATGGCGCGATCTATTTTGAGGGCGGTTACTTCGGTTATGCGAATGCCTGCCTCCCCGACGGCGGCGTCTCGGGGATCGGCGCCTTTATTGCGCCATACTGGGCCGACCTATACCCGGGAGGGACGAACAACGTCTATTATCAGGTCGTCGGCGATGCCCCCAATCGCAGGCTCGTGATCGAGTGGTACAACGTCTATAGCGTGATCGGGGGCGAAACCGTCACCGCCCAAGTCCAATTGTTCGAGAACGGCGGCGACATCCTGTTTCTCTATGAAGACGCGTATCCCGTTTACGGCGGATACGCGGCGGCGGGTATCCAGGGAGATGCCGTCACCGGAATTTCATACAGCTGCCAACAAGGCGATCTCTACCCGGGTTTGGCGGTATTGTTCGAGCCCGGCGATGCTCCCGGCGAAGGCGAAGGAGAGGGGCCATCCGCGTTTTTCATCGAGGGTCTTCCCGAATTTCCGGCGACCTTGGCCCCGGGCGACTCGCTCTCCTTCAGCCTGCGTTTCGAGCCGATTGTGGCCGGCGAGTACTCGGGGACCGTGTCCATCGAGAGTGACGATCCTTCCTCGCCGGTGATTGAGACGAACTTGACTGCTTCCGGCTTCGAGGCGTTTGGCGTCGCCCATGATCCCCTCGAGGGCGCATACGATTTTGCCCCATACGCGATTTGCCTGGAACTCAGCGCGTTCGAGGGGCTCAATCCCGCCGAACTTTGGTTGTATTACAGCATCGATGGCGGGGTCACTTATGCGGGGCCGTTGCCCCTCATCCTGTCGGGCGAGGGCGTGTATTGCGCTGACATTCCCGCGCAACTTGCCGGCGCCACCGTGCATTACTATGCCGTGCTCAGGGATGCATTGGGCCGCGTGGGGACATTTCCGCTTGGGAGTCCGTGGAGTTTCGAGGTTGCCGGCACGCCGGACTTCGAGGCGGACCATCCGGACGAAATCGTATTCGTGCTAAATCCGGGGGCGTCGCAAACGCAAACGATTACCGTCGGCAATACCGGGCCCCAAGCCACGGCGGCGGGCGAGTGGCACATCGCGTCCGACGTGCTGCTGGCGTATGCAGGCGGACCCAAACCGGACGAGTTGCGTCGTCAACTCGAGGCCTTCCCCGAGGTCGCGCGGGTCGAGGCGTTTGACGCGTCCCGCTCGACACCCACCCTCGATGAACTCGAGGACTTCAACGTGGTGATCGTGCTGAGCGCGGATTCGTTCGCCGACCCGCTGGCGATGGGCGACGTCTTGGCGCTCTACGCCGCGGGCGGCGGCAAAATCATCCAGACCCTGGCGACCTTCGAGTCTTCCGCGGCGTGGGAGCTCGGGGGCGCGTTCGCGCGCGACTACAGCCCCTTCACGTCTGGCGAGTTTCAATTCCGGTACATGCAACTCGGCGACTACGATCTCGCCCACCCCATCATGGCCAGCATCGGATTCATCGAGGCCGAGTTTGCCGTCGGGGTTGGATTGGCGGAAGACGCCGAGCCGGTCGCCGATTGGGACGACGGGACCCCGGCGATCGCCACGCGAGGCGGAAACGTCGTCGCCATGAATGTCCTCCCGTTCGCGCAAGGCGAATGGCAGGCGGATGCGAACGTCCAGCAGCTGTTGCGCAATGCCATCGAATGGCTCAATCGCCAATGGCTCTCCGTGTTTCCCGTGTCCGGGAACTTGGAAATTGGCTCGGAAACCGTCGTGAGCCTGACGGCAAGCGCGGAAGGTTTTTCCGACGGCGACGAAACTACCACGACCCTTGTGATTGCCGGGGACCCCCATCCGGACGGTAACATCGAGCGGACCGTGAGACTGATCGTGGACGAGTATCTCTCGATCGTGCATGAGCCGCTTGAGAACACGCCCGATGCCGCGGGCCCCTATCTGGTCGATGCGACGATCACCGCGGAAAACGGGGTGAACGAGTCGAAACTGAAGCTCTATTACAGCGTGAATCGCGGACCGATCGAGGAAGTCGCACTGCAGCCATTGGGGCTTGGCGCCTATCGCGGCGAAATTCCCGGCCAACCCTTCGGGACCTTGATCGAGTACTACCTTTCGGCCCAGAACGCGATCGGGCAGTTACTGACCAATCCCATCGAGGCGCCAGACGACCGCCATGCGTTCAGGGTTTTCGATCCCAGCTCCAACCTTTTCGCGGCGACATTCGAAACGGGCGGGGACGGCTTCGTCTTCGACAACGGCGCGGGCACCGGCGGCGGTTTGTGGCACCATACCACGGCGTGTCAGGCAGTTGGGGCGGAAGGCGCCTTGTACTACGGTATCGACGCCTCCTGTTCCTATGACGCGGGCAACACCCAGGGCTTCGCGGTTTCCCCGCCCGTGGTCCTGCCGCCGCCGGGTCAATCCGCGACGCTGACATTCTCCTACTTCCTCGAGACCGAGGGGCTGCCCTCGAGTTACGACAGGGCGTCGGTCGAAGTCTCGACCGACGGGGGCGCCTCATGGGGGTTGGTCGCCCACAATTACGCCGGCGCGGCGGCCGGACTCGTGCTATTGCAGGATCCGACGGCCTCATGGCGCCGCGCGACGGTCAATCTGTCCGCATTCGCCGGCTCGGAAATCATGCTTCGCCTCGGGTTCGCGACCGGCGATTCGATCGCGAACGGCCATAAGGGGTTCTATGTCGACGACCTGTCCATCGACCTCGCTCCGGACTGTGAAGTCCCGGCAAATCCGAGTCCGGCCGACGCAGAGGCGAATGTCGCGGTCAACGTCACGTTGGCATGGGACCAGGCCAAGGCGTTGGCCGAATATCTCGCCGCGTTGCGTGCGGGCGAGACCGGGGTCGAGTCCCTGGTTCGCGGCAGCGACGAGACTCCGCTGTTCCCGCCGGTGCCGTCCGAGACGCCGCCCGTCGTTGTGCCCGACGCCCTGGCGAGCGTGGCGATCTTTCAGAACCTGGCGCCCTGGGGCACGGCCTCGAACCAGGTCGTCTTGACGGCCAATGGAATCTCGCACCAAATCTTCGGCTCCGCCGACATGGGATACGTCGACTTGGCGGGCTTTGACAAAGTCATCGTGTCGTCTGTTCAGGATGCCCAGTTTTATGCGGCCCTGGCGGCCAATCGAGACTGGTTCGAGGACTATGTGATCTCGGGCGGATTGCTCGATCTGCACCTGGCGTCGTATACCTCGGCCCCGGCCGACGGCTTGGAGCTGCCGGGCGGCTTCGTGACACAAAGTTTGTTGTCCAGCTCGGTCTCGATTGCGGATCCGTTCCACCCCATCGTGACGGTGCCCCACGCAATTTCCCACGCGGAGCTTCAGGGTTGGAATTATTCGACGCACGGCATTTTCAGTTCGGCGCCGCTGGACGCGGTGCCCATCGTGAACGAGACCGGCAGCGGGCTTCCGTGCGCCATGGAGTTGGCGCTCGGCGCCGGGCGTATCCTCGCCACGCTCCAGACGGTCGAATGGATCGGTTCGTCGCCCAATTATTTCGAGAACATGACCCTCCACGAACTCGGCGGGTGCGCGCCCTCGTACGACGTATATTTCGGGACCGATCCCAATTCGCTGGCCCGGGTTTACACCGGCCTCGAGCAGCCCTACTGCGATTTTCCCTCGCTGAGTCCCGGCACCGTCTATTTCTGGCAGGTGGATGCGATCCGTTGCTGTGGCGCCACCCTTGGCCCCGTCTGGAGTTTCACGACCGGCACGGGACAGCTTTCGGTGGATGCGTTTGAAGCCGACGACTCGCCCCAGTCCGCGTCGCCGATCGCGCTCAACGGCGTGCCCCAGGAGCGGACCCTCGATCGACCGGGCGACGTCGATTGGGCGATTTTCTTCGCCGCGGCGGGACAGGCCATTCATGTGGACGCGACGGCCTCTGCCCCGGGCGCGCAGCTCTTTGTCCAACTGTATCGCTTGGAAGGCATTGCCCTTGTGGCCGAATCCGTCCCGCTCGGGAATCGCGACGTTTCCGCCTCGATCGAATGGACCGCCGACGCGAGCGGGGGATACCTTGTCCGCGTCGCCACGGCCACTCCCGCGGCCACCGGCGCCAGCGCTGCTTACCGCCTCGACGTTTGGGTCGAATCAATCATCCCCAGCACGCTCATCGTCCGCGCCGTCGACGAAGCGACAGGAGAGCCCATCGACGGCGTGGAAATCATCATCGACGACCTCGCCAACGGTTACTTCACGAATGAGGATGGATTGTTTACCCTCCCAATGGAGCCGGGTCCCCACACGGTGTGCGCAAATGGCGGCGCCGTCGGTTTCACGGCCACCTGCGAGAGCCCGGCAAACGTCGACGTATCCGACTCGGAACAGGAAGTCGTCCAATTCGAGCTCGATCCCGACGCGAAACTCGAGGTGACGCCCGCCGGGCTTAACTTCGGGCGGGTATACCTCGGCTCGACGGTGGAGCGCCTCGTTACCGTCACAAACGTCGGCACGGGCACGCGCGTCATCACCGGCGACGCTCTGTGGAACGCGCTCGGTCCCATACGAATCATGGACGGGTCTCACTATGTTTTAGACCCCGGTCAATCGAGCCAGGTTATCGTCGAATTTGCCCCCCTGGCACCGGCGATCACCCAAGGGACGATGGAATTCACGACCGGTGTCCGCGGCAGCGAGACGATTGTGGTGTCCGGGACCGGCAGGGAAAATGCCGCGCCGGTGCTCGCGGGCATCGGCCCCAAGGCATTCACGGAGAACCAGGCGGGTAGTTTCACTGTCACGGCGAGCGATGTCGACGGCGACACGCTGACGTATGGCGTGTCCAATGCCCCGGAGGGCGCCGTCTTCGATCCCGGCACGCGCACGTTCTCCTGGACGCCGGACTTTGACAACGCCGCGGCGTACCCCGGCGTGACGTTCACCGTGACGGACGACCGCGCGCCTTTCAGAAGTGACACGGAGACGATTACGATCACGGTACAAAACACGAACCGGCCGCCCGTATTGAATTCCATCGGCGATCAAGCGTTCACCGAAGGGCAGTTCGACAGATTTACAGTGACCGCCACGGATCCGGACGGCGACGATTTGACCTACACCGCCATCGGATTGCCGTCCGGCGCGGCGCTCGACTCCGTCACCGGCGAATGCTCGTGGTCGCCCGGTTTCGAGTCCTTGCGAAGCTACTCGGGCGTCCAATTCATCGTGACGGACGACGGATTGCCAGTGCCCCTCCAGGCCTCCGGGCCGATAACGATCACGGTGGCGAATACGAACCGGGTGCCGTTTCTGGATTCAGTCGAAGATCAGTCCGTGGCCGAAGGAGAAACGCTTTCCTTCACGGTGACTGCCAGCGATTTCGATGGTGGCACGCCGGTCTTAAGCGTCTCAAACCTACCCGGCGGCGCCACCTTCGATCCGGCCACCGGAAACTTCGCCTGGACCCCGGGGACAACCGATGCGGGCCCATACGAGGTGACCTTCATCGCCACCGACGGCGAGGGGCTGGCGGGCACCATGAGCGTTACCATTACGGTCACCAATGTGAACCGCGCACCCTCGTTGGATCCGATCGATAACCAATCGATTGCGGAGGGAGAACTCCTTACATTCACCCTCTCGGCGACCGATCCCGACGACGATACGTTGACCTTCGGCGCGACGGATTTGCCCGGCGATGCCACGTTGAACGCGACGACCGGCGTGTTCGTATGGACACCGGGTTACGAGGATGCCAGCGAATATCCCGTCGAGTTTACAGTCTCGGATGGCGCTGCGCCGCCCGTTGCGGGGGCCGTCGTCATCACGGTGTCGAATACGAATCGCGCCCCCGCGTTGTCGCCGATAGGAAGTCGGGCGGCGGGCGAGGGGGAAACCCTGACCATCGTTCTCTCGGCTTTCGATCCGGATGGCGACGCCATCGCGTATGCCGCGTTCGGCCTTCCCGAAGGCGCGCAATTCGATCCCGGGACAGCGACGTTCACTTGGACTCCGGGATTCGGCGAATCGGGGAACTATGGCGTCGAGTTCGCGGTCACGGACAACGGTACGCCCGTTCTCAGCGCCTCCGAGGCGATTACGATTTCGGTGGGCGATGTGAATCGCCCGCCCGCGCTCGAGGCAGTCGGCGACCGGCAGGCCTTGGAAGGCGAACGCCTGGCATTAACGCTCACGTCCGTCGATCTCGACGCGGAAGACACGATGACCTACCTCATGACCAACGCGCCTACCGGGGCGGAACTCGATCCGGTGACCGGATCGTTTGGTTGGACGCCCGGATTCGACGACGCCGGGGTGTATACGGGAGTTGTGTTCACGGTAGCCGACGACGGAACGCCCATCGAATCGGACTTCGAGTCCATCACGATTACGATCATCAACTCGAACCGCGCGCCGGAGTTGGCCGAAGTCGCGGATCGAGAAGTGGCCGAGGGCGCGCCCCTCGAGATTGCGCTTGGCGCGAGCGATCCGGATTCGGGCGATGCGCGGACATTCGCCATGTCTAATACACCACCCGGCGCCTCACTCAATCCCATCACCGGCGTGTTTGCGTGGACGCCGGGGTTTGACGATGCCGGGAGGTACGACGTCGCGTTCACGGTGACCGACGATGGAACGCCGGCGCCCCTGGATGACGCGGAACTCGTCACAATTACGGTCACCAATACAAACCGTCCGCCGACATTGGCCGCCATCGCGGACAGCGAGATTTTGGTTGGGCAGCGGCTCGAGATTGCGCTGGATGCCGTCGATCCGGATTCGACCGATCGATTGACGTTTGGCGTCACGGGTCTTCCGCCGGGCGAGGGTTCCATCGATCCAATCACGGGTGTGTTCGCATGGACACCCAGCGCCACGGGCACGTATGAGGCGATGTTCACCGTGACCGACGACGGCACGCCGGGGCCGCTCCAAGCATCCGAGACGGCCACGATCGCGGTGAGCGCCTTGCCGGTGGCGGCGTTCAGCGCGGACGTGCGCTTGGGAACCGCCCCGCTGACGGTCCAATTCACGGATGAATCGGTATCCGGCAGCGCGGAGATTACTTCGTGGAATTGGAACTTCGGCGATGACACGTTCAGCGAGGAACAACACCCGGGACACGATTACGCCTCTGACGGAGTGTACACCGTGTCGTTGACGGTGACGACCGCCACGGGTACCGACGCCGAGATCAAGACCGGCTATATCACCGTGACCGGCGACCCGGCGTCGCCAACGGCAGCATTCAGCGCGGACGTCCTCTTCGGTCCCGCCCCCCTCACGGTTCGATTCTCGGACGAGTCAGCCCCGGGCACCGCCCCAATTACGGCGTGGGCGTGGAACTTCGGCGACAGCGGGCCGATCGGCGCCGATCCGGATCCAGAACATGTATTTGCGTTGGAGGGCGTGTATTCCGTGTCGTTGACGGTGACGACCGCAGGGGGCATCGATCTCGAGATCAAGACCGCCTACATCACGGTGGGCAACGATCCGGTGCCGCCCGTGGCCGACTTCAACGCGGATGCGCGGTTCGGCCCGGCCCCCCTGTCGGTGCAGTTTGTGGACGAGTCAAGACCGGGCAGCACGGGCATAACCGAATGGTTGTGGAACTTCGGCGATGCCGCCACCAGCACGCAACCGAACCCAAGGCATGTCTATGAGTCCGACGGCGTGTACACGGTATCGTTGACCGTGACGACGGGCGTGGACGACAACACCGCGACGAGAACCGGATTTATTACGGTAAGCAGCCTCCCCGTGCCTCCCACGGCTGCATTCAGCGCGAATCCGACTTCCGGAACCGCGCCGCTCGCCGTGGAGTTCGCCGACGAGTCTGGCCCGGGAAGCGAATCGATTACCGGGTGGGAGTGGGACTTCGGCGACGGCACGAGCAGCAATCTCCAGAACCCGGCGCATGTCTATGAAGTGGCGGGCGTCTATCCGGTTTCATTGGCCGTCACGACGAGCGTGGACGAGGACACCGAGGTCAAGAACGGTTTTATCACCGTGCGATCCGCGGCGGGACCGGCGGCGGACTTTAGCGCGAGCCTCACCTCGGGTCCCGCGCCCCTCACCGTGCAATTCACGGACGAGTCGGCGGAGGGGAACGCGGAGATTGCCTCGTGGGCCTGGACCTTTGGCGACACCGGCACAAGTGCGGAGCCGAACCCAGGCCATGTATACGACGCCGAGGGGGTCTATACCGTCTCATTGACCGTCACGACCCCGTTGGGAACCGACACCGAGACGAAATTCGGATTCATCGAAGTATTGGGTTCGGGCGGGGAGCTATGCGACGTCTATCTCCAAATCCACGAGCAATACGACGCATTCCGCTCCCACTTTGGGATCGTGGACGATGACCTCGACGACGATGGGTTGCCCGACGAAGCGCTGCTCGATCTGCTTCAAGGGTTGCTGTGCCCGGACCTCACGAAGGCGACGGTCGCGGATGCGGCCCTGCGCGCCGCCTTTGACACGAACCTCGCCGAACTGATTGCGCGGAACGATCCGGCGGTCGCCGAGTATCGCGAGCTACTGGCGCTGCTCCTGGCCGTGTCCGCAGAGAGCCGCGACGCCGTCATCGCCGAACTTGCCGCCGACGGCGTTACGCTTGCCGCCTCTGGCTTCGATACGTTGACGGGCGAGGACGCCCTATACGACGGAGGGGCGGACTTGGACGGCGACGGCGTGTCCAATGCCGACGAGTACGATCTCTTCGAGGCAACCTGCGATATCTGTAGCATCGAGGACTTGGTGGATGCCGTCAACAATCCCCTCAACGTCGGCGCCGAGCTGAGCATTTGCGAATCCCTGGGCGAAGTCGAAACCCAGTACGCGGCCTTTGTCGCCGCGTTCGCCGCCTCCATCGATCGAAACGACGACATCGACAACGATTTGCTTCCCGACGCCCATGCGCTTGCCCTGGTCGAGTTCACCTGCGGATTGGTCGACTGCGGGCTGTCGGGAGATTTGCGCCTGGCCTACGCCGGAAATTTGGCCGCCCTGGACGGCGAGAATCCGGCCGCCGTGACCGCGCTCGAACCATACCGCAACGTCTTAGCTGCGCTGATGACCCTCGGCGACGCCACCGTTCAAGCGGTGAAGGACATTGTCGCGACCCAGGCTTCCCTCACCGGCGCCTACACCGCCGTCGAGGGCGCTACCGTGGGGTGTATCGCGAACGCCGGGGCCGGGGTCAGCGAACTCTATTCAGCCGCCGGCGACTTCGACGGGGACGGATTCACGAACTTGGACGAATACGACAACGTAGCGGCCCGTGCCGGAACGACGATTGCCGATTTCGTCGAGGCGGCAACGGATCCCGGCTCGGATGGGTCCGCCGACAATCACGTCCCTTCGTTGAATGCCGTTGGCGACCAACAGGTCAAGGAAAAACAGCCACTGACATTCGTGATTTCGGGAGGCGATCCGGATGCCGGCGACTCATTAACGTACAGCGCCACCAACCTTCCCCCGGGCGCCTCGTTCGATCCGGCGACTCGTACATTCGCCTGGACACCCGCGGCGGGCGATGCAGGGACCTATCCCGGCGTGGTGTTCAAGGTTGCCGACCATGCCGGCCTATCGGACTCGGAATCGATAGCCATACTTGTCACCCCGGGCGGGTGCGGCTCCGCCGCAGATGGGCACGGCGGCGCCCCGGCGCCCCAAGGCGACCTTGAGTTGTCGCTGACGATCGCCGCTTTCCTGTATGCGTCGAGAAGGCGCGGCGGCTCCGGCGCACACCGCGAATCGGATGTAGCGCCCCGATAGACTCCCCACACAGGATGACTATTGAGCGTCCCCCTGGATGGGTTCGAGGGGGACGTTTCTTGCTTTTCCGCGCTATCCACACCTTCGTTTCGAGGGTGTAGAGAATACCCTTCTATTGTAGTCATATCTCTGATATAATCCGGACACATACCATATATTGCAATGGCTTCTTGGCTTTACACAATAATTCGGCGGAGTCCGCAAGGGTGAACGGCGTCAAACGAAAAGTTCATTTTGTCGGTGTGGGCGGCATCGGCATGAGCGGACTTGCCGAAATCCTCCTGAATCTCGGATACGAAGTGTCCGGCTCCGATATTCACGCATCGGAAATCACCCGCCGCCTCGAGGAATTCGGGCTCTCCTTTCGCGAGGGCCATCAGGCATCGAATATCGGCGATGCTGGCATCCTCGTCGTCTCCGCCGCGGTGGCTGCGGACAATGTCGAGGTTGTCGCCGCGAAAGATCGCTCGACTCCCGTCATTCACCGGAGCGATTTACTCGCGGATCTGCTCCGGCTGAAGCCAAATGCGGTGGTGGTGGGCGGCACCCACGGCAAGACGACAACGACCTCGATGATCTCCGCCATCCTCGACCGGGCGAACATCGGGGCGACCTCGATCATCGGGGGCATCCTCCATCGGAGCGGCACGAACGCGCGCTGGGGGACCGGCGAATATATTGTCGCCGAGGCCGACGAGCACGACGGATCGTTCCTGCGGCTTCACCCGACGATCGCGGTGGTGACGAACATCGACGCCGAGCACCTCGAGTATTACGGCACCATTGACCGGATCAAGCGGGCCTTCGTCGATTTTTGCAATGGCGTGCCCTTCTACGGGTATTCGATCCTCTGCCGCGACGATGCCGGTGCCCGCGCCATACTCGAGCATGTGGACAGCGTGTGCCTTACCTATGGATTGGACGACGGTGCCTCGTTGACCGGGTCGAATGTCGTCCTTGCCGAGGGGCGTCCCGGCGAATCCAACCTGCAGGGGCTCTCCCGCCTGCGTACCCGCTTCGACGTCACGAGCCATGACGCGCGCCTGCGCGCCACGGGCCGCCTGGGGACCGTCGAGATCAATGCAATTGGCGAGGACAACGTTCGCAACGCCCTCGCCGCGTGCGCCGTCGGCCTATGCCTCGGGATGCCGTTTCAGCGTATCGCCGATGGCCTCCGGGATTTCGACGGGGTACAGAGGCGTTTGCAGGTCCGGGGTACCGCCCGCGGGGTGGTCGTGGTCGAGGACTATGCCCATCATCCGACCGAACTCGCCAGCACGCTGAACGCCGTCCGTTGGGCCGCGCCCAAGCGCGTCATTTGCGTGTTCCAACCGCACCTCTACAGCCGCACGAAATTCTTTAGCGACGACTTTGCCCGTGTCCTGTCGACGGCCGATCGGGCCGTCGTGACCGCAATCTATCCGTCGCGGGAGGAGGCCATGCCGGGCGTGGACGCCGCGCTCATCGTGGATGCCGCCCGCTCCGCGGGGGCCGAGCATGTCGAGCTGATCGAGGACATGAATGACGTCCCCGGGAGGCTCGCACCTGATTTGCGCGCGGGTGACCTCGTGCTTGTGCTCGGCGCGGGAAACATCAACCGGATTGCCGGTCCGCTCTTGCGGGAAATTGAGGCGCGCTGATGGCACGGCCCCGCAAACGCAGGCGGGCTGGACGCGGACGTTTCGTCGATCGTCCCATCGCATATGTCCTGGAGGCCGCGCTCGCCCTCGGCCTGCTCTACACGTTCGGCCAATCGTTCTATTCATACGCGCAGACCTCGCCTGCCTTCGGCGTCCGGAATATCCAGGCCCTGGGACTCCAGCGGCTCGACCTCGACGAGGTCGTCGCGGCGTCGGGCCTCACCACCGGGGACAACCTGTTGTTCCTCGACAAGGACGCCATCCGCGCGCGCGTCGAGTCCATGCCCTATGTGAAGTCCTGCGGCTTGCGGGTATCGTTTCCCGATCTCGTCATCCTCGACGTGGTCGAGCGCGAACCCTTCGCGGCGCTCTTGGTGCATAGCCGGTCATATGAGATCGATGCCGACGGCACCGTGTTGCGGGAGGTTGGCACCGCCGAGATGCCCCTCGCGCCCTTCATCAGTTGCGTGGGCGGACTGGAATTCGTCGACCTCGGCGACCGCATCGGCCTGCCCGCCCTGCAAGCCGCCCTCGAGCTTTGGAAAGTGTTCGGCGCCTCGCCGCTCGCGCGGCAATTCGAGATATCCGAAATCGCCGCGATTCATGAGGACGACCTTCGAATGTACGGTGCGGCCGTTCCCTACGAATTGCGCTGGGGACGGGGTGAATTCGCGGACCAGGCCCGTCGCCTAGAGATTCTATGGGAAAACAAGGGAGGAGAGTTGGGATGCAACGAATTCCTCGATCTACGTTTCGGCGAAGGCCTGGTCTGCCGCTAGGATGGCCAACCGCGATACCGGGTTTGGAAACATGCGTGATAGGATTATCAACGGGGTCTTCCGGGGCATGCCGGAAGCACGGAAAGGACCAGCGATGAACATCGGGATATCGGATGAGCTCACGTCGTTCGACCAGGGGGCCGTCATCAAAGTCTGCGGCGTCGGCGGCGGCGGCAACAACGCCGTCATGCGGATGATCGAGGAGGGGCTTTCGGATGTGGAATTCATTGCAATCAATACGGACGCCCAGGCCCTCAAGAAGTCGCCGGCGGCGGTCCGGCTCCAAGTCGGCGCAGAGGTCACCGGCGGACTCGGTTCCGGCGCCAAGCCCGAGATAGGCCAGAAGGCCGCGATGGAGGATCGCGAGCGCATCGCGGATGTGCTTCGCGGGGCCGACATGGTCTTCATCACGGCCGGCATGGGTGGCGGCACCGGCACCGGCGCGGCGCCGATCGTGGCCGAGGTGGCCCGCTCGGGCGGCGCGCTCACGGTTGGGATCGTCACGCTCCCCTTCGGTTTCGAGGGAAACGAGCGGATGGACAACGCCATGCGCGGCCTGGAGGCGCTCGAGCAACATGTCGACACCCTAATCGTCGTTCCCAACGATCGGGTCGCCGAGCTGTGCCAGAACAACGTGTCGCTCCTCGATGCGTTCAAGCGCGCCGACGAGGTCCTCCATAACGGCGTGCGCGCTATCAGCGAGTTGATTACGGTTCCCGGTCTCATCAATCTCGACTTTGCCGACGTGCGCACCATCATGCAATCCCGCGGCCGCGCCTTGATGGGGATCGGGGTCGCCGAGGGCGAGGGCCGCGCCATCCGCGCGGCCGAGGAGGCCATCATCTGTCCCTTGCTCGAGCAGTCGAACATACACGGCGCCATGGGCGTCATCGCCAACGTCAAGGGCGGGCGCGATATCGGCATGCGCGAGGTGCAGGATGCCGTGACCGCCGTGCAGAGGGCCGCGCATCCCAACGCCAACATCATTTTCGGCGCGGTCGTGGACGAACAAGAGCGTACCCAAATACAAGTCACCGTCATCGCAGCCGGATTCAGCAACCGCGCCACCGGGGGCCTTGCCCGCCAGCACCGCGCCGCCGCCGCGGACAATGTGATCGAGCTCCGGTCGAAGGAGCCCAAGGCCCGCGAGGTGGCTCCCGTGGCCGCGGCGCCCGCCTCCGCGGTTCCCGAGGTGCCAAGTCCCGCGACCGCGCAACCCAAGGCGCCGGAGCCCGAGCCGGATTATTTGTTTCCCCAAGACGAGCCCGCCGCCCGTCTCCCCAAGGCCTCGGATCCGGACGACGATATGAGCATTCCCGCGTTCATGCGGAACCGGAAGAAGTCGTCGTGAAAGACCATCGGGACCAATTTTTAAAACTGCTCCAGCGTGCCATCCAGAAGGATGCCTCGGACATACATATGAAGTCGGGCAGCCTGCCGTATTACCGCATTGATGGCCGGGTCGAGCCCCAGGGCTCCGAGGCCCTCCAGACGGAAGACATCGAGACAATCCTTTCCGTCCTGTTCAGCGACGAGCAGCGCAAGCACTTCGCGCGTAACGGCGATATCGACCTCGCGTTTACCGAGCGCGGCGTCGGACGTTTCCGCGTCAACGTGTTCCGCCAACGCGGGCTCGTGTCGATTGTGATGCGGCGCATCAAGAGCAAGATCCTGAATTTCGAGCAGCTCTATTTGCCCGAGGGCGTGCGGCGCCTCACCGAGTTCGTCCGCGGCCTTGTGCTCATCACCGGCACGACCGGCAGCGGGAAATCCACCACGCTCGCCTCGATCATCGACGCCATCAACGACACGCGCAAGTGCCATATCGTCACCATCGAGGACCCGATCGAGTTCGTCCACACCGACAAGAAGGCCGTCGTCAACCAGCGCGAGATCAACATCGACACCCGGGACTTCTCCTCCGCCCTAAAGGCCATGATGCGGCAAGACCCCGACGTGATTCTCATCGGCGAAATGCGCGACTTCGAGACCTTCCAAGCCTGCATTTCCGCCTCCGAGACCGGGCACCTGGTCTTCAGCACCCTGCACACGTCCAACGTGATGCAAACCATCGACCGAATCATCGATCTGTTCCCGTCCACCCAGCACGACCAGGTCCGCTCGCAGCTCTCGTTGCAACTCAAGGCCATCATGTGCCTGCGGTTGCTGCCCAGGGCCGACGGAATAGGCCGCGTTCCCGCCTGCGAATTGCTCTTTGGGAGCCCGATGGTGCGCAAACTCATCAAGGAAAACCGGATATCGCAGATCGAGACGGCCATCCAACAGGGTCGCGACGACGGGATGCTCACCTTCAACGACAGCCTCTACGGCCTGATCAAGTCCAAGCTCATCACCTACGAAGAAGGCCTCAATATCTCCGAAAACTCCGAGGAACTCAACATGATGCTCCAGGGAATCCGCCTGAATTCGGCCCGCGGCGGCATCATGAGGTAAAAGTACCCTTGGGCCGCGCGGCGAAGCGGCCCGATGCGCATATGGTTCGATAATGCCGCGGGATTACCCGCAGAAATCCCGCAGTGCCTGCGGGCCCTGCGCTTCGGAATGTCACTTGGGCGTCGTCCGGATGATCGCGCGGGCTCGATACGTTATAATGCGTGCGCTGCCCCCACCGAGAAATCAAGGAGAACCGGCATGTTTCGCGGATCGGTTGTCGCGTTGGTCACCCCGTTCAAGCAGGATTTCAGCATCGATTTCGACGCCTACGCGCGCCTGATCGAGTTCCAAATCGAGAACGGCACGCACGGCATTGTCCCCTGCGGATGCACGGGCGAAGCCGCCACCCTGAGCCACGACGAGCAGAAGGCGATCATCAAGTATTGCGTCGAGCGCGTCGCGGGGCGTGTAGCCGTGGTCGCGGGGACGGGATCGAATAACACCAAGGAAGCGCTCAATCTCACGGCCTACGCCAAGGAAGTCGGCGCGGACGCGGCGCTATTGATCACCCCCTACTACAACAAGCCTACCGCCGCCGGGCTCATCGCGCACTACACCCTCATCGCCGAGAAGACCGGCATTCCCATCATGCTGTACAACGTGCCGGGCCGGACAGGGACCAAGATTAGCCCCGAGACCATCGCCCAACTCAGCAAGGTTGCCCACATCGTGTCTGTGAAGGAGGCCTGCGGTAGCGTCGAGCAAGTCACGGACATCCTCAGTCTCTGCGACATCAACGTCATGTCGGGCGACGATTCGTTGACCCTTCCCATGATGGCGGTGGGCGCACGCGGCGTCGTGTCGGTCGCGGCGAACGTCGTCCCGGACCGCGTGGCCGCCATGTGCAACGTATTCGACGAGGGCGACATCGAGGGTGCCCGGAAGATTCACTACGAACTCGCGCCCTTGGTCAAGGCCCTCTTCGTCGAGACCAACCCCATGCCCGTCAAGGCGATTCTCGCCGCAATGGGCATGATCGAGAATGTCCTTCGGCTTCCCCTCACGCCAATGTTGCCCGAGAAATTCCGCTCGATAGAGCCCGTCATCGGCGCCTTGGCGGTTTCCTAGGGCTTCGACGGGATCGATTCCTTCGCCGATCCGGGAACACGCACTCGGCGGTTCCGCGCCGTCATTCATCTCAATCGCCGTCGCGAATCTGCCTGACCGTCGCCAAGGGAAACCCGGACACCTTTCGGATTCGGTCGAACGGCAGATATACGCCGTACACCCTGCCGATGATCGATGCCTTGGGCACCCCCGCGACTCGGGGCGGCGACGATTCCTCGACCGCCCAGTTGTGGCTGTCGACGCTCTCGTTCCGGTTGTCGCCGAGCACGAAGATTTCATCTTCCGCCACCCGGTAGGGTTCGAGGGCATAGTCGATCTCCTCCCGCAGGTAGGGTTCCGACGCGAAACTTCCGTTCAGGAACAGCGCCCCTCCGCGAACCGAGACCTCGTCGCCGCCGAGCGCAATCAGGCGTTTCACCAGATACTCGCCCGGAAACACCGGGTCGTCTATCACCACGATGTCACCGCGCCGATACGGTTCGCCCTGTAGTGTCACGAGATACTCCGGCGGCACAAGGGTCGGCTCCATCGAGCGGGTGGGCACGACGAAGAAACGCATCTGGCGGGCCACGAGAAGGTATATCAAGCACAACGATAAGACAATGATGAGAACGTACCGGACATTTCTCCGAAAAAGGGAGGTCCTTCGGCTACGGCGCATCGGTAAACCCGGAATCAGCCGTTGCAGGGGACTGACTCCGCCTTTTGCCCGGCAGTTTGGGCAAAACGCGGTGTCTGTCCCTCGCCCTCGCGCGGCTCACGACTTCGGCGCGGCCGGGGCTTGCGCCCGCTCCAGTAATTTCTTGGTCGGGTCGCTGTCCGGGTGCAACTCGAGCGCGGCGTGGAGAGGCGGCACCGCCAGTTCCGGCTTGCCTTCGTTTAGCCGGCAACGGGCCTCGTTCAAGTACGTGTGGAACCGGTCTTGGTTGGTCCGGGCCAGCGTGCGCGCCGCCGCAAAGGCCTTCGCGGCCTCCCCCCAATCCACCTCGACCTTGAAGTTTTCCCCCGCAAAAAAATTCACGGCGTAATCCAGGCACATTTCGTAATCGTCCGGTGCGAACTTCGCGGCTTCGCGCGAGAGCCGCATTGCTTCCTTGTAAATCTTCTCCGGCTTCATGTCGTATCGGGCCTGGATGTCTGGGAAAAACAAGAGGTACATCTGCGCGAGGTTGTAGAGGTAGTCGGGATTCTTCTTGTCCAACTTCAACGCCCGGCCCAGGTGAGTTAACCCCCGTGTGGGATCGCCCGAATGAAAGTAATGGATTCCAAGGTTGTTATGGGCCCGGTGTTCCTTCTCGTCGAGCTGCAAGGCCAACAACCACAACCGCACCCCGTCCATCGACTGGCCCCGGTAATCGTACATCACCTCGCCGAGGTACGTGTTCGCGCGCGCGTTATTCGGATAACAATCGAGCGCATAACGCCAAGCCGTCTCGACCAAGTCGATCCGCCGCGTCGATTCCTCGATCTTCGCCTTTGCCAAGTCCTCCTTTTGCGCCGAGGCATATTCGCCCGCGAGGGTCCGGTCCCATTCGACGAGGTCCTGCTGTTGCTTGTCGAGCCGGCGAACGGCGTCCACGAGCGCCTCCTCGTCGTCTTGAAGCGACAACAGGTGCATCAATTCGAGAGGGAGCGGCGGATCCGCGCACATGCCGGGGAACGCCCCCGCGAACGCGACCAAGCCCATGACGACGAAATGTTTCATGACAAACCCCATACAATCCGGTGGGAGTTAAATAAGTTGGAGTTCCGCGACTTCCATCCCGCCTTCGTGGCGGAACGTCACTCCAAGGGGAAGCTCCTGGCCCCGGCGAACGATGTGAAAACGGGCCTGTTGCGGATGTCCGTTGGATGCCGGGGGAAGGTTGGCCAGCTCGCGCAATCGCGAAAGCAGGTCCACCGTCTCCTTGGCCGGCGGGTGTGGAAACGCCACATACTCGCCGCCCACCCGCATCTCGATGCGGAACCCGCGTTCGATCCGGGTTATCCGGATGTCGTTCGTCTCCAGCCGAAGCGCCTCGACGACGAGACTGCGAATATAGGTGTCGATCGAAGAGTAGTCCATGGATAGGTCTCCTTTCCTGTGTTCGCGCCACGGTGGGGCCGCGAACTCACGAGTATACCGAATCTTCACCCCCCTTTTGCCAGATGAAAGCCGACACGGGCCTCGCCATGCGAAACCCGAGACGTTCGTACAGCCGCCGCGCGGGGTTGGCAAGCGTCACCCCCAAGTCCATTCGCTGTATCCCCCGGTCCCGGTAGGTCCCGGCAAGGTCGCGCAACAACTGCATCCCAAGGCCGCGCCCGCGATACTTCGGCAAGACAGCCAGGTGCAGCACGAAGCCGATGCCCGGCGGTTCCTCGCAGCCAAGCACAATGCCCGCAATTTCCCCGTCAACCGTTGCGTGCAGGGCGTAACCGGGGAACACGCGGCCGTAGCCGCCGGACATCGCGGAGCATACGAATGTCGCCGCCTCCAAAAGGCTACTCGCCTCCGGATGCAGTTCGTTTCCCGGTTCCCCCCTGTAGGCCTCGTGCAATACCCGCGCGGCGCGATCAATGTCGCCGGGTTGAAGATCGAGGGACACTCGCTCCATGCCGGCAACGGTCGATACCTCCGCTGACATGAGGGCGCGTTCGAACGGCGTAAAACCCAGTGAGGCAAATGCCGTTTCCAGCCGGGCCTCACAGAAGCACAAGGGCTCCGCGAAGATGCGTCCCACGCCGTCCGACCGTAACGACTCGACCAAGGCCCCCACTAGGTGACTTTCCGCTCCAATCCCTGCCGCTTCCTTCAAGACATGCAAAAACGAGATGTGCCCCGTGCCGTTTCGGTTGACGGCCATGGCCAAACCAATGGTACGTCCATCGGACGTCGCCGCGGCCACGGACACCAAGGGATGCCGGACCATTTGGGCCAGGTTTTCCCTCGCATGCGCGGAATTGCCCCGGGCAATCTCCCGCCCGTACAGCTCCTCCATCCCCTCCTGAATCTCAATCCAAAACTCCGCGTCATTTTCCGGAAGCGAATTCGGGTATTCAATCTGTATCATGACCCCAGTATACACGGCATCCAACCCGGTAATCGCGGATTCGTGGGGAACATAGGGGGCAGGGCGGGGTTAATCAAGCGCGAAACGCTAAGCACCACTCACGATTAGCCGTGGCTTATTGTTATGATTCCTAATGATTCCCTGCTTGACCATGACCCAAGCCAACATTTCGAGATCAAATGAACGATCCATTGATCAATCAGGCCCGATTGCTCCACCCGGTGATATCAAGGCTGCGCAATCTCACGATGGCGAAAGTCCTTGTGCCTGCCGAATCGATGGCCGATTGCGCGGGTGCCCAATTAACTATTCCACAATGGAACACATTGACCGTCATTCGTGAACACAAGGACATGAGCGTCAAAGACCTTGCCGAGGCCCAACATGTGTCTGCTCCGTCGGCATCGGCCATGGTCGAGCGGCTCGTCGAGATGGGTTTCGTCGTCAGGGAGCCCAGCCGGATAGACCGCCGCGAGGTCCGCCTGACGCTGTCGCCCGCAGGCAATGCCGGGGTGGATGCGATGGAGAGACACTTGCTCCAGTCGATCATCGAGATCCTGGAGCGAATCGGACCCGAGGCAGCCCGTCAATGGGTGGACGTGTACGAGAAGATTCGGGTCGTGCTAGACGAGGATGAAGCAGTCGATCGGCCGTCATTCGGCGGCCGCATATCCCAAGGGAGCCAAGCGGTATGAGCAAGACATCGGCATCAAGAACGGTTTTTGTCCTCGTCGCATGCGCCGGAATTCTTGCCGCCGGCGTCGTTTCGATGCTTACCTTGGTTTCGATGCGGCAGCCGCCGGCCCAAGCGGAGATCAAGGAACGCGCCATGCGCGTGGTTGTGCAGGCGGCCAAGATTGAGGATGTGCCCGTGCTCATCACGGGCTACGGACAAGTGCGCGCCCGCGACGTAGTCACAGTCGCGCCCGAGGTCACGGGCAAGGTCGCCAAAATTCACCCGCGGCTCGAGGTGGGCGAACTCATTCCTGCGGGCGAGGTTCTCTTCGAGATCGATCCCCGGGATTACGCCGCCCGTCACGACAACGCCGAGGCCACGGCGAAACAGCTCGAGGTCACCGTCGAGCGATTGAAAAAGGAATTCGGGATCGACAAGGAACGCTTCCAGACATGGAGCCGCAGCCGGGACCTTGCCAAATCCGAATTCGACCGGGTGAGCCAGCTCCTCGCCAAGGACCAGGTAGGGACCCAGTCCGGGCTCGACCAATCCGAGCGCGCCTACAACCAGGCCAAGGATCAGGCTGACCAGTTGGCGCAACAGATTGACCTTTATCCCCTGCGCATCCAGGAAGCCGAGAGCTCGCTGGCGTCGGCCCGTGCAATGCACCAGATGGCGCAGGCGAATCTCGACCGCACCGTCGTGCGTGCGCCCTTCGACGCCCGGGTCAAGGAGGTCAAGCTCGAGGCCGGCGCCTACGCCATGCAAGGCATGCAGGCCCTGACGCTCGCCAACGACACCATCCTCGAGATCAGCGTGCCGCTCGACAGCCGCGAGGCGCGCGACTGGCTGTATTTCGAGGATGCCGCCGCCATCGATAACCCGGACAAGGCCTGGTTCAGCCGGCTTAAACAGACTCCCTGCGAAATATACTGGACGGAAGGCGAGGGCGAGGACAAATGGACGGGCACGCTTAACCGCGTCGAGCAATTCGACCAGCAAACGCGCACGCTCACGGTGGTGATCCAGGTGAAAGGGGCAGACGCCCTTTCCGTGGGAGACAAGCGCTTGCCGATGGTAGAGGGTATGTTCTGCAAAGTATCGATTCCGGGCCGCATCGCCAAGTCCGTCGTGCGAATCCCGGCCGAGTCGCTTGCCTTCGACCGTGACGCCCAGGGCTTCCGGACGTTGTACCTCGCGAAACCCGGCGACTCCAATGAATTGCGCCTCACTGCCGTCAAGGTGAAGGAGGTCTACCAACGCGGCGAACTGGCGTATATCGGCGAGGGCCTGAAAGACGGCGACCTGATCGTCACGACCCACCTGGTGAACCCGCTCGATAACTCGCTCCTCGATACGGAGAACGCCGAGGGCGCGGAGATCGGCTCGTGAAGCCCATCTACCTGGCGTTCGTCAAGAACCCCGTATTCGTAAACCTCCTGATGGTGATCATCATCGGGGTGGGTTTGTTCGCGTCCCAATCGATGGTCCGCGAGATGTTCCCCGAGATTTCCGTCGACACCCTCATGGTCACCATTATTTATCCCGGGGCCGACCCCGAGGAGGTCGAGGAAGGCATCTCACGCAAGGTTGAGGAAGCCATCGACGGCATCGAGGGGATCAAGCGTTACACCACGGTCTCGTCCGAGAACGCGGGACGCGCCGTCATTGAGGTCAAGGAAAGTCACAACATCGACGACGTCTACACGGATGTCCGCAACGCGATCGATTCGATTTCATCTTTCCCGGTGGATGCCGAGAAACCGATCATCACCGAGTTGACCATCATGTCCGACGTGCTCCAAATCGCCCTGTGGGGCGATCAGTCGGAGAAGACACTCAAGGAGCTCGCGGAGGAAATCAAGGACGACGTCCAGGGTCTCCCCTCGATTTCGCAGGTGGGCGTCCTCGGCACGCGCGACTACGAGATCGCCATCGAGGTCTCCGAGGAGCGTCTGCGAGAATACGGCCTGACCTTTGGCCAGGTGGCCGCCGCAGTTCGCCGTGGCAGCATCAACCTGAGCGGCGGCGTGCTCCGAACCAAGGGCGAGGAAATCCGGCTTCGCACCGTCGGCCGCAAGTACAGCGGCAAGGAATTCGCCTCGATCATCGTGCTCGCCCGGCCCAACGGCGAGACCATCACCCTGGACCGCATCGCCGACATTAAGGACGGATTTACCGAGGACCCGATTTACGCGACCTTCAACGGCGAGGAGTGCGTCATTGTCACCGTCCGCAAGACGGAAGAAGAAGACGCCATCGCCATTTCGAGCGAAGTCAAGGAATACCTCGATAAGAAACAGGCGGCCCTACCCGGGGGAATGCACCTGACCCAGTGGAGTGATTTCTCGCCCCAAATCCAGGCACGAATCGACTTGCTCGTGTCCAACGGTATCCAGGGCTTTCTCTTGGTGTTTATCCTGCTCTGGTTGTTTCTCGACTTCAGGCTGAGCTTCTGGGTGTCGATGGGTGTCCCGTTGTCTTTCGGGGGTGCGCTCATCATCATGTGGATATTCGGGGCGTCGCTTAATCAGTTGTCCCTCTTCAGCCTGATCATGGTGTCCGGGATGCTCGTCGACGACGCCATCGTCGTGGGCGAAGCGATATACGTCCACCGAAAACGGGGCGATGGCCCCATCGAGGCGGCCGTAAACGGGGTCATGGAAGTGGGCCTGCCCGTGGTCGGGGCGGTTACGACGACGATTATCGCCTTTCTCCCGCTCATGTTCGTTGCGGGCGTCATGGGAAAGTTCATCGCAATCATCCCGCTCGGCGTCATTGCCTGCCTCGTCGTCTCGTTGTTCGAGAGCCTCTTCATGCTTCCGGCCCACCTTAGCCATTTGCCGGACCCCAAGAAGGCCTCCGAAAAACAGAATATCGCCGACCGGATTCATCACTTCACGTCTAACGGCCTCGAGTATTTCATCGATCGCGTTTACTATCCGCTCGTCCAGCGGTGCGTGAAATACCGCTACATTTCCGCCAGCGTCGCGGCGTCCTTTTTCTTGTTCACCATGGGCCTCGTCGCCGGCGGGTTCGTCGAGTTTGTCGTGTTCAGTGCCAACGACGGAAACGACATCGTCGCCAACGTCGAGTTTCCCCGGGGCACGCCAGCGGGCGTAACCCAGGAAGCGATGGTCAGAACTGAAGACGCGCTAAACCGGCTCGTCACGCGCTTGCCGAAAAAGGACGACGGACCCATCGTCAAGAATGTTTTTTCCATATCCGGGGCCGGCCGGGGGGCATCCCCGTTCGAGGGGGAATCCGGTACCCACATCGGCCAAATCCGCGTCGAGTTGGTGGACGGCCCATTGCGGTTGATGCGATCGAAGGAAATCCAGATCGCTTGGGAAGAGGAGACCGGGAAAATACCGGGGGCCATTCTCCAGTCCTTCGAGGCGCTCGAACAGGGGCCGCCGGGCGCGCCCATCGAGGTGCGATTGCGGGGGGAGAACCTGGACAACCTCCGCGCCATCGCCGACGAGATCAAGGCGAAGCTCGAGACCTACAAGGGCGTCTACCAGATAAGCGACACCTTTCGACCGGGTAAGAACGAACTGCGATTCGACCTCAAGCCCGAAGCCAGGACGCTCGGAATCACGCTCGAGGACTTGGCCCGCCAGGTATACGCCGGTTTCTTCGGCGAGGAAGCCCTTCGCCTCCAGCGCGGACGCGACGATATCCGCGTTCGGGTTCGCTACACGGACGACGAGCGCGCGACGCTTGCCGAACTCGAGAAAGTCCGTATTCGGACCCCGAACGGCATGGAGGTCCCCTTCTTCAGTGTGGCCAGCGTACGGTTTTCACAAGGCTTTTCCAATATCACGCGCATCGACGGCCAGAAGGCGATTTCCGTGACCGCCGAGAACGACGAGAAGCAGGTCAACGCGGATAAGGTACTCGCAGAAATTGGAAGTACCTTGATGCCCGAGTTGGAGCGCAGATACGCTGGATTTACCTGGTCGTTCGAAGGCGCCAAGACTGACAGCCGGGACGCATTCGCGGGCCTCGTCTACGGGTTTCCCGTGGCACTATTCGGGATATACCTGATCATTGCCACGATTTTCCGTTCCTACCTCCAACCGCTCCTGATCATGGTGGCGATTCCCTTTAGCATCCTCGGGGCGATTTACGGACATTTGGCAATGGGGCTGACCCTGACCATGTTCAGCATCTTCGGCATGGTCGCCCTGGCCGGGGTCGTGGTGAACGACGGCATCGTCCTCATCGAGGCCGTGAACACGATGATCTCCGGGGGAATGAAAGTCATGGACGCGATATGCAAGGCCGGCGTGCGCCGGTTCCGTGCGATCTTCCTGACCTCGTCCACCACGGTCGGCGGCCTGTTGCCCCTCGTATTCGAGAAAGATTTCCAGGCCCAGTTCGTTATTCCGATGGCCCTCTCGCTCGCCTCGGGCGTCGCCCTCGCCACCGTGCTCACCCTTGTATTCGTGCCGTGCTTGATACATATTTTAAATGATATCCGCCGGGTCCTGCGCTGGGTCGCCACGCGGCGGTGGCCGACACCGGAAGAAGTCGAGCCCGCGCACCTGCGCACCGTGGACCCGCGTGAGCACATGATGGTTGACGAACCGATCCTCGCAAAATAACCCCAAGGGAAGGAATATCGAATTCATGTTCTTGACGATTGGCGGCGCGTTGTGCCTCGCCGCACTCCTCGCGGAAAGCCCGGAAACCACCACCAGCGAGGCCCCCAGTGCGGTGCAGGAAGCCCAAGGCGCAGCCGTCGAACTTCCCGCGTTGCTCGACCTCGAGTCCGCCCAACGCATCGCCCTCGAGCAAAACCCCTCGCTCCAAGCCGCCGAGGCCCGCATCGAACAGGCGCGCCAACGAGTCAAACAAGCGCGCTCGGCATATTTCCCCCAAATCTCCGCCGGTTGGACGGGATCGGTTACCGAACTGTCGGATCAGGTCTACGGCGACGCAAAGCGGGCAGTCGCCGCTGGACAAATCTCCGGCTTGTCGAGGACCTTGTTGAATTCGAATATCCCGCTCAACAACAAAATATCTTCGACGGCTCTCGCGCTGATCGGGATAAAGCAAGGACAAGACGCCATCGACGACACCATCGAGGGATACCGCGCCGATCTCTCCGCCTTCTGGTTAATCTTCGATGGCTTTGGGCGCGAGTTCAGCGTCGCCGCGGCCAAGTTCGGGGCCCTGGCCTCCGAGGCCTCACACCGCGAGGCCCAGCGTCTCATTCTTTCCGCCGTCGCGCGGACCTACTATGGCGTCCAGCTCGCCCGCGAGAACATCGCCATCGCCAATGCCGACGAGGAATTCAATCGCCG
>CANKTP010000002.1 GCA_947486375.1 Candidatus Hydrogenedentota bacterium
AATGCGGTAGCGGCGAAACTGGTCCAATACACCCCTAAGAACCCGATCCGGGTGATCACGGCAACGTCGTTGTTCGACGGACATGACGCGTCGATCAGCATCATGCGTCGCATTCTCCAAGCCTCGGGCGCGGAGGTGATCCATCTCGGGCATAACCGCAGCGTCAAGGAGATCGTGGACGCGGCGATCCAGGAAGACGCGCAGGCCATCGCGATCAGCAGCTACCAGGGCGGCCACATGGAGTTCTTCAAGTACACCATCGATCTCCTGCGCGAGAAGGGCGCGGGGCACATCGCGGTGTTCGGCGGCGGCGGGGGGACGATCATCCCGCGCGAGATCCGCGAGCTCGAGGCCTACGGCGTCGCCAAGATTTTCTCGCCGGAAGATGGCCGCCGAATGGGCCTCCAGGGGATGATCAACGAAATCCTGCACGACATCGACCGGCCCCGCGACTGGGGATCGGTCCGCGCGGAAGCGGCGGAATTGCGGCCGGACAACCATCGCGCGATCGCGCAATATCTGTCCGCGGTCGAGGAAGCGAAGGCCTCGGATCCCGCCATGCTCGATGCCCTGCTGCGCGCACTGCCCGCACGAACCACGAAGGCCCCCGTGCTGGGCGTGACGGGCACCGGCGGCGCGGGCAAATCCTCGACCGTGGACGAATTGGTCACGCGCTTCCTAAACGACTTCAGCGGCAAGACGCTGGCGGTGTTGTCGGTCGACCCCTCGCGCCGCAAGACGGGCGGGGCGCTGTTGGGCGACCGCATCCGGATGAACTCGCTCGCGCGAGACCGGGTCTACATGCGCTCGTTGGCCACTCGCGGGGTGAAGAGCGAAATCAACGAGGCCCTCAAGGAGTGCATCGCCGTGACGCAGGCGGCGGGCTTCGACCTGATCGTGGTCGAGACGGCGGGCATCGGGCAGGGCGACGCGGCCGTCGTGCCCTTCGTGGATGCCTCGCTGTACCTGATGACGGCGGAGTACGGGGCGGCGTCGCAGCTCGAGAAGATTGACATGATCGACTACGCGGACGTGATCGCGATCAACAAGTTCGACCGCAAGGGCGCGGAGGACGCGCTGCGGGACGTCCGCAAGCAGTATCAACGCAACCACACGAGGTTCGGCGAGAAGCCCGAGGACATGCCCGTGTACGGGGCCATCGCCGCCCGGTTCAACGATGACGGGGTCACGGCGCTGTACCACGGGGTACTCGATGCGTTGCATGAGAAGACCGGGCAGGAGTGGTTGACTCAATCCACGCTGCCGCGCCCGAAGGCGAAGGTCTCGTCATCCAAGTCGGTGGTGATTCCGGCGGACCGCACGCGGTACCTCGCGGAGGTATCGGACAGCATTCGCAAGTATCACTCGTGGGCGGCGGAACAGGGCCGGATCGCACAGGAAGCGTGGCGCATCGAGGGCGCGATCGGCGTGGTCGACGGCGACGCCTGCGCTACGTTGAAGGCCAAGCGAGAGGAAATCCTCGGCCGGCTGGAGCGGCGCTGCGCCAAACTGATCGACGAGTTCGCCGCCCTGCGCCGGGACTATTCGCGGGACGAATACGTCTACACCGTGCGCGGCAAGGAATTCCGCGTTCCGCTCTATCGTGAGAGCCTCTCGGGCACGAAGATTCCCCGCGTGGCCTTGCCGCGCTACGAGAACCCGGGCGACCAGCTCGTGTGGATGCTGCGCGAGAATGTGCCGGGGTCGTTCCCCTTCACGGCGGGCGTGTTTCCCTTCAAGCGGACCGACGAGGACCCGACGCGCATGTTCGCGGGCGAGGGCGATCCGCAGCGGACCAACGAGCGCTTCAAGTTCCTGAGCAAGGACAGCCCGGCGAAACGCCTGTCGACGGCCTTCGACTCGGTGACGCTCTACGGCTGGGATCCCGACGAACGCCCCGACATCTACGGCAAGGTGGGCACCTCGGGCGTGAGCATTTGCACGCTCGACGACATGAAGACGATGTACGGAGGATTCGATCTGTGCTCCCCGTCGACGAGCGTGTCGATGACGATCAACGGCCCCGCGCCGATGATCCTCGCGATGTTCCTAAACACGGCGATCGACCAGCAGGTCGACGCCTTCGCGGCGGAGCACGGACGTCAACCCAACGCGGAGGAACATGCGAAGCTCAAGGCGCATGCGTTGCGGTCGGTGCGCGGCACGGTGCAGGCGGACATCCTCAAGGAAGACCAGGCCCAGAACACTTGCATCTTCGCGATCGATTTCGCGTTGAAGATGCAGGCGGACGTGCAGAAGTATTTCATCGAGCACGACACGAAGAATTTTTACAGCGTGTCGATCTCCGGCTATCACATGGCCGAGGCCGGGGCGAACCCGATCACCCAGGCGGCGTTCACCCTGGCGAACGGGTTCACGTTTGTCGAGTATTACCGCTCGCTCGGGATGAACGTGGACGATTTCGCGCCGAACTTCAGTTTTTTCTACTCGAACGGGATGGACCCGGAATATTCCGTGTTGAACCGCGTGTCGCGGCGCATTTGGGCCGTGGCGATGAAAGAGAAATACGGCGCGGACGAACGGTCGCAGAAATTCAAACTGCACGTGCAGACCAGCGGGCGCTCGTTGCACGCGCAGGAGATTTCGTTCAACGACATCCGTACCACCCTCCAGGCGCTGACCGCGCTCTACGACAATTGCAATTCGCTGCACACGAATTCCTACGACGAGGCCGTGACGACGCCCACCGAGGAATCCGTCCGCCGCGCGCTGGCCATCCAGATGATCATCAACCGCGAGTACGGGCTGTACAAGAACGAGAACGCGCTCCAAGGGTCATACATCATCGACGAGCTGACCGACCTCGTCGAGGAGGCGATCCTGCGCGAATTCGAGCGTTTGTCCGAACGCGGCGGCGTCCTCGGCGCGATGGAGACGGGCTACCAGCGCGCGAAAATCCAGGACGAATCGCACTACTACGAACAACTGAAGTCGACCGGCGAATACCCGATCATCGGCGTGAACACCTTCGTCGACGCAAACACCGACGTCGACGCGCAGATGGACAGCATCGAGTTACGCCGCGGGTCCGAGGACGAGAAACAATCCCAGCTCCGTCGCCTACGCGCATTCCAGCAACGGAACAAGGGCGTCGCTCCAGCGGCGTTGAAACGCCTCCAACAGACGGCGCTCGAGAACGGAAACGTCTTCGCGGAATTGATGGAGGCCGTGCGGAGTTGCTCGCTGGGGCAAATCACGCGCGCCCTGTTCGATGTCGGCGGCCAATACCGCCGGAATACCTGAATCCAACGGCGTCGAAATTAGGGACAGTCACCTATTATTCGGTTTGTCCCAAAAGCTCCGGGGTAACATGATTCCCCAGGTGCTATCAAGGCTCGAACGTGTGTTATACGTACCGAATAATAGGTGACTGTCCCTAATTTCGACGGAGGCCCAAGACCTTGCCGCCATTTATTCCAGAGCCGATAGACGAGTACGCAAAATCGCATTCCTCGCCCGAGGACGCGCTGCTCGCCGAGTTGACCCGCGAGACTTGGGCATCGACAAAACTACCCCAGATGCAGACGGGACATGTCGAGGGCTCGCTCCTTCGCCTATTGGTGCAATCGATCGGCGCAAGGCTCGTTGTCGAAATCGGGACCTTCACCGGATACTCGAGCCTCTCGATGGCGGCGGGATTGCCCGAAGGCGGCAAGATTGTCACCTGTGACGTCGATCCCGAGGCCACGGCAATCGCGAAACGCTATTGGTCCCGCAGCACTCATGGCCACAAGATCGAACTCCGCCTGGGGCCGGCGCTCGAAACCGTCAAGATGATCGTCGATCCCGTCGATTTCGTCTTCATCGACGCGGACAAGGAAAACTACGTTCCCTATTGGGAGGCGATGGTGCCCAAAGTCCGGCAAGGGGGATTCATCGTCGTGGACAACGTCCTCTGGCAGGGCCGTGTACTGAACCCCGAGGACAAATCGGACCGCGCCATCGACGCCCTCAACAAAGTCGTGCGTCACGACGCCCGCGTCGAGGCGGTCCTGCTCACCGTGCGCGACGGTGTTACCGTGGCGCGGAAACGTTAGCGTGCCCTATGTCGTCGTAAATGACAAGGGCACGGGCTCGGTTACTTCAAGCACGATTCGCCGAAGATTCTCGATTTCCTCCAACTCCTCTTGCGTGATTTCCGGCGCTCGGTGGACAACCACGGAGCCGCGCCTTGATACCGGCGCCTCGTCGTCGAGCGCCTCCCGCAGTTTCGTGTATACAATCTTGAATCGGTCGTTCGTTTCCATATCCATCCTCACGTGAACTCGTCCAAGAGGTTCCGCTTCGATTGTACCTCAATTTGCCGTCTCGTGTCGGTCAAGTCGATCTCGGCCTCGCATGTTGGACACTTGAACTTGTTGTTCGCAGGAAACTTGCAATGTCCGGGTTGAAGTGGGCTTCTCTTCAGATTGGCCTGAATCTTCGAAATTGCTCCGCAGGCGGGGCATATCGCCTCAATCACAACGGCATCGGCCGCCTGGGGCGCTGGCACTCCCGGGCTTATAAATCTCAGTATTTGGGAATCCGTGGTTTCGAATACCTTGTAGATGTTGGTCGAGTCAAACGTCATTTGCACGAGTGTGTGATATCGACGAATGGCTTCCGCAAGCTCGGGCGTTTTCGAGTAATCGGTGATCTGGAGCCCCATGTCCTCCAAGTCGGCGATCTTGATCGAACGTCCGTGCGTTAGCCATTGCTTGTGGTTGCAAAGCTTCCATGCGATTTCCTTCGCCCGCTCCTCCCTCTCTGCGCACGTAACGGTGGCTCCCGTCCTTGAATGGGTATCCCAATTTTTGAACTTGTACTTCACGAGCCAATCCGCAACGAGCTCTTGCGCGAAGTTCAATGCGTTCTCCGCGCTCTGCAACTCGCCGGGAGAAATCGCTTGAAGCATTGGAATGTATGCCCTATTAAGAGTACCCGTGGCATCCACCTCTCGTTTAATCTTTTCCATGCCTTCAATGAGCGCATCCGCCGAAAAGACCTTACCCTGCCAAGACAACTGCGCATCAATAGGACCCAAAGCCGACCCAGGTTCCATAAGAATCTCGTCGCCCGCCATCGCAATGATTGTCCCGGCGCTCTTGGCCCAGCCTGCCACGATGATGCATACTTCTTCGTACCTCTCGCGAAGACTCCGCACAATATCCTCGGCGACTTCGCCAGAGCCCCCACCAGTCTCCAGTATGAAATCCAGCTTCGTCCCCTTCATGTTAGATAGCTGATCGTGGAACGGCACCAAGTCACTATACGAGATACTCAGCAAAGCGGGAGGCGTATTCGCCTTATCCCAGTCCGCCGCATACACAAGGATATCGCGGTCCCCGCGTAGTTCGGAAATGCGCCCCAATTGTCGCTTGCGCTCGCTGGCCATCTGCTGGGCGTCGAGTCCACTATCAAGATATTCGGTGTAATAGCCCATTGTTTTCCCTCTAAATCTCTAGTGTCTCTGCGTTGTTCTGCCGAACTTTCCAGAATATTTTGCCGCTGACGCAAGACACCTTACAATTGTATTCTACACCAACAGGCCGATATTGAAATGCCGATCCGCCAACACGTACCCGACCTATTTCGCACGTTCGATTTTCGCCAAACGTTTAACTGCCCTACTTCCCCCATGTCGCATACGGCGCGCGGCTGAGGCTCGAATTTTTGTAGCGGCCGTCCGCCGAGACTTCGTCGCCCAACCACGCGGGATGCGCGAAGGCCTGGTCCTCGGATTCGAGTTCGAGCTCGGCGACGATCAATCCCGCGTTCATGCCGTGAAACTCGTCCACCTCCCACGTCATCCCCCCGTGCTCGACGTAGTGACGGGTCTTTTCGACAGGGTAACCCTCGCATAGCTTGGCCAACATGTCCCGCGCGTCGCCCACGGGGACCGGGTACTCGAACTCGTGGTTGCTCAATATCCCTAACGATTTCTTGATGGTGAGAAAGGCCTGGTCGCCCATGACCCTTACCCGGACAGACAAGGGGCCCCGGGATACCAGGTAGCCCTGGATACAGTCGACGCTTCGCGCTCCCGCGCGCCATGAATCGTCCAATACAAGGAACTTGCGCTCGATTTCGAGGCCCATTTCGTTTTTCAGATGAGCTCGAAGTATCGGTTGCGTTCCCAATCAGTGACGTATTTCTGGAACTGTTCGACTTCCCAACGCGCGACACGGGTGTAGTGGTCGACGACGGCGCCGCCGAGGATTTCACGGGCGACCGTACTGCGCTCGAAGGCGTCGGCCGCCTCGGTGAGGGTGCGGTGGAGGTGCGGGTTGGTCTTGATGTCGTAGGCGTTGCCGGTGACGTAGGGGCCGATGGGTTCGAGTTTGTGTTCGATGCCGTAAAGCCCCGATCCGATCATGGCGGAGTAAAGCAGATGCGCATTGGCGTCGGCGCCGGCGATGCGGTTTTCGAGGCGCATCGAGGGGCCATGCCCCGCGATGCGGAACGAAGGCGTCCGGTTGTCGCCGCCCCAGGCGACGCTGTAGGGCGCGAAACTGAGCGGCTCGATGCGCTTGTACGAGTTGACGTTCGGCATGAGGAAGACTTGCAGGTCCTTCGCGAGGTGCATCATCCCGCCGAGGAAGTGGCGCATCGTGGGCGACATGTGGTGTTCGCCCGTCCCGGGGAAGGCAGGCCCGCCGTCTTTCCAAAGGCTGACGTGGACATGGCATCCGTTGCCGGAATGTTCCGAGTTCCATTTCGCCATGAACGTCAACTGCACGCCGTTGAGCGCCGCGATCTCGCGACAAGCGTTCTTGAAGATGGCGTGATTGTCCGCCATGCGCGTCGCCTCGTCGTAGACCAGGTTAAACTCGACCTGCCCGTGGCCCCACTCGGCCTTGTTGCCCTCGAGCTCGATGCCGGCCTGCGGGGCGAGGCGGCGAATCTCGCCGAGGACCCAGTCGTCCATCGAGGAGCGGAAGATCGAGTAGTCGCTGATGTAACGCGAGGCGGGCTCGAGGTCGTTGTACCGTTTCGCGCGCGAGGAGTCGATGGTCTCCTTGAACAGGAAGAACTCGAGCTCGGGCGCCATCTTCACCTCGAAGCCCAGCGCCGCCGCCTTGGCGACCTGCCTGGCCAATATCGTGCGCGGGGCGACGTCGATTTCGCCGCCGGCGTGGTCCCGCGTGTCGCACAGGACGAGCGCCGTCTTCTCGAACCAGGGCCACAGGCGCAGCGTCGACCAATCGGGAACGTTGAGCATGTCGCCGTAGCCCTTGTGCCATCCGGTGAACTCGAGGCCGTCGATCAACTGGCGCTCGATGTCCCAACCGAAATTGCAATCGCAAGTGTGAATGCCCCCGGTCATATACTGTAGAAAGGCCTTGGCCACGCAACGCTTCCCGTAGAGGCGCCCCTGCATGTCGATCCCCGCGACGATGACCGTCTCGACCGCGCCTTCCCTGACCCACTGTTCCAATCGTTCCATGAAGAGCGTTCCCCGTTGGTTCTGGACAAGGCCGGTAGTGTGGAACGGGACGGGGCGAAATTCAAGCCGGGCGCGCCGGAAACAGGCAGGGCCGTGCAAGGGACGCATGCCCCTTGCACGGCCACATAACCGAGCAGGCCTGTAAGCCGAGTTCTGTCGTAGGGTCCGAAGACCCCGGGACGGCCATTCGTCTGGGATGCGCGTCGCCGCGATCCTCAAGCTTCCAACCCGGGAGCGGCGCGGGCCACGCCATGGCTCCCCTATTAGGAATTGCTCCGGGTGGGGTTTAACCAGCCGGTCCGTCGCCGGACCGCTGGTGCGCTCTTACCGCACCTTTTCACCCTTGCCTGTGCCCGCGAACGGGCCATCGGCGGTGTCGTTTCTGTGCCACTTTCCGTCGGGTCGCCCCGCCTTCGCGTTACGAAGCACCCTGCCCTGTGGAGCTCGGACTTTCCTCGATATCCTCGCGGATACCGCGACCGTCCGGCCTACTCGAAGCCAGAGTGTACCTTATATGTCCTTGCGCGTCCATGCCTATACCCTTTTTGGCGGTGGATTTGCGGCTTGACCGCGGTCAATTATCGACGTATAGTCAATGTATAAACAAGGAGCAATTGCAATGGTCACCAAAATCGTCAGGTGGGGGAATAGTCTTGGACTTCGTATCCCGAAGTCAATTGCGGAAGAAACAAACGTGTGTGAGGGCACGTTCGTCGATGTATCGGTTAAGGATGGCCAATTGGTCATTAAGCCCGTTCGATCGAAGAAATATAGCCTGCGCGAACTGCTCACCGATATTCGACCCGAGAATCTGCACGGCGAGATATCGACAGGGGATCCCGTGGGACGCGAGGTATTTTAGTGGCGGGGCGCTTTATTCCGGATCGAGGGGACATCGTCTGGTTGCAGTTCAATCCCCAAGCGGGTCAGGAACAATCCGGACTCCGTCCCGCACTTGTTGTCTCACCCCGGTCGTACAACAAGGCCGTCGGCCTGGCGGTGTGTTGCCCGGTCACGTCCCGAGTCAAAGGGTATCCCTTCGAGGTTGTCCTTCCCCAGGGACTCGAGGCCCAAGGCGCCGTCCTCGCCGATCAAGTCAAGATTCTGGACTGGAAGGCCCGGAACGCGAGGCTCTATTGTGTCGCGCCTGACGACGTCGTGGCCGAAGTAGCGGCGAAAATCGCGGCGTTGCTCGAAGCGGATTGATGCGCATGGGCGAAGGTCAATAAACGGACGGCCCTCCCTCGCATGCCGCGAAGAAGGGCCATCGGATTTTCGGGATGAATAATCAGGACTTATTGATCATTTCCAAATACTTCGCCGGGTCCTTGTCGAACGCCGCCTTGCAATTCGCGCAGCACAGCTTGACCACTTGGTTGGCCACCACGAACACGACCGGCTCGCCCTTGGCCGTCAGGCTTTCGCCGCCAACGACGCATGTCTTCAATTTGTAGCTGGCCGACTGCTTTTCGATCGCCGCCGCATCCAGCTTCGCGATGAACTTCGCCGGGTCCGCCGCCGCCGCCTTCGGGCAATTGTCGCAGCAGAACTTGATCAGGCGGTTGGCGATGACCTTGGAGCGGGCCGTGTCATCGAGTTTCTTGCCGCTGACCACGCATGCGTCCGTCGGGTACACCTTGGCTTGCATTTCGATCATGGCCGCGTCGACTTTTTCCATGTACTTGGCGGTTTCTTTCTCGAATTTGGCCGTGCATCCGTTGCAGCACAGGCGTACTTCGCGGCCTTCCTTCACCATGATGATGGGGTCGCCCATCGATCCCAGCTTTTCGCCCGATACCGGGCAGGTGCCGAGCGAGTAGGCATCCCCCTTGCGTTCGTCCGCGAATGCCGCGGGCATGGCGACCACGGCCAGAAGGGCCAGAATTCCCACCCATTTCGATACGATTGAACTCATCTTCATTATTCGTCTCCTTTTTCGGCCGCGCAGGCCATTGGCATTGATTTCGTGATGCATCCCACAAGGAAGACGGGGGCTTCCCGGCCGAATTCACGTGGGGCGCTGACCCCACTATAACAATGCGGCGCCCGAATTCAATTCCCAGGGCCGCGCGGCCAATTCCCCGCCGCGGCGGTGTACAGTTCCGGGCACAGTCTGGTACGATGGGGGGGTAGCGACGCCGGCAGTGGGGCCGGGTACAGTTGGACAGGTATGATCAAGCGAATATTGGTGCCTACCGATGGCAGCGGGGCGGCGTCCCTTGGGGTGTCCTATGCCATCGGGATCGCGCGGCAGTACAAGGCGCGGCTTCAGGGCCTCCATGTCGTCGACGTTCGCCTGCTCGAGGGGCCGTTCCTCCGCGATATCTCGTCGTCGTTGGGCGTCGAGCCTTATGGAAACTACCTTACCGGCATCGGCGATATTCTCCGCGAGCGCGGGAAGGCGGTCTTGGGCGCGTTTCAAGAACAGTGCGCCGGGGCCGAGGTCGAGTCCGACACCACGCTGGATAGTGGCCTGGTGGCGCATTGCATCGTGGAACGCTCCGAGCTTTCCGACTTGGTGGTGATGGGACGAAGCGGCGAACATACGGGATTCCTTTCCGGTCTGCTGGGATCGACGACCCAGGCGGTCATCCGCCGCGCGCGTTGTCCCGTCCTCGTGACCGGCCGGGCCGAGCCCGCGCTACGCCGGTTCCTGGTCGCCTATGACGGGTCGGTCCACGCCAAGAAAGCGTTGCAAATGGCGGCGGCGCTCGCGGCCGCATGGGCAGTCCCCTTCGACGTGCTGGTGGTGGGCGAATCCGGCGTCGAGGATCGGTTTGGCGAGGCGCGATCGTATCTCGATGCGCACGGGGCCGAGGCGGAATATATATCGCGCGGCGGCGACCCGAGCGAATCGATCGTGGCGGTCGCCGGCGAGCACGCGGCCGACCTGCTGGTGATGGGGGCCTACGGCCACACCAAAGTCCGCGAATTGGTCGTCGGCAGCACGACCGACTATGCCATCCACCACGCGCCTTGCCCGGTGCTGTTGACGCGCTAACCCAGGGGGAGACCCATGTCGTCGAGGAAAAGCTTGGAAAAGGCCATCGGAAGAATCGGCGATTTGCCGGCCATCCCGGAAGTGGTCTCGCAGGTCCTCCAACTCACCGAGGACTCGAACGTGGCGCTGGCCGACGTGAGCAAGGTCATCGAGCGCGATCCGGCGCTGACGGCCAAGTTGCTGAAGGTCAGTAACTCGCCGTATTACGGGATGAAGCAAGTGGTGGGGACCTTGAAGCTCGCCCTCGTGATACTCGGCGCGAGGGAGGTCCGCAACATCGTGCTCGGAGTCTCGGTCGTGGATTCGCTGCGCGACAAGACGACCGAGCGTTTCTTCGAGCACATGGATTTTTGGAACCACTCGGCCATGGTGGGCGGCTTGGCAAAGAAAGCGGGCACGCGCTTCAACCTCGGCCTGCAGGGCGAGGACTTCATCTCGGGGTTGCTGCACGATATCGGAAAAATAGTGATGTGGCGCCAGATAGGGCGCCCCTACGAGGCCCTGCTCGCCGGTGCCGGGGGGCATTCGGCGGCCCTGATCGAGGCGGAGAAGGAGGCGTACGACTTCGACCATGCGGACGCGGCGGCGGTGCTCGCGCACAAATGGAACTTGCCCGACACGCTGGGGGACGCCTTGTATTATCATCACCCGCGCGAGGGACAGTCGCTCGGGGACGCGAAAGACCCGAAGCTGGCCGCGCTGGTGCAAATCGCCAACCAGGCTGCCCACGACAACTGGGCCGCAGAGGACAAGATGTCGCTCATTTCCTGCGCCAACGACGCGGCGTGGAATGTCCTGTTCGACAACAAGAAGGTCATGGAACTTGACGACAGGGTATCGCTTCTATCGGGATACCACACGGAACTGGCGAATGCGCCCGCGCCGGTGTTTTAGTCCCGGCATCGGCCGCATCCGCAGGGTGTGCCGCGGGAAAATCGCATGGGAGACGGCGGATACGCCGGATACACGACGGATACGCACCACGGGGCTTCGTACGAGACATGTCCAAGAACGAGAAGATCGCCTTCAACCTTCCTGACGAGCTCGCGTCGATAGACGACGAACTCGACGCCGCCATGCATCGCATCGACGAGAAGAACCTCGGGATCGACACGCTGCTAAAGAACCTCGACCTCACCGTGTCGGCGGGGTCCGCGAATGCCGCGGAGATCGAAGACGAGGATTCGGCCCCCGATTCCGGCGCCGCCGCCAGTGGGGCCTAGTCCTGTAGTTTGCCCGAATGGTGGGGCGGCGCACCCGTGACCAGAGACCCGCTCCATGTCCTCATCACGGATCCGCACCTGCAGGGCGGAGGACAAGTCCGGTACATCGCGAACCTGGGCCGCGCGTTGGTCCAGGCGGGGCATCGGGTGACTCTCGGATGCCGGACGGGCAGCGTCCTCGAGGGGACAGCGGCCGCGATTGGGGCGGCGGCCCTCCCGGTATTCCAGTTTCGAGGCGGACTTCGCCCGGCATCGTGGCGGAACGACCTCGGCCAGATTCGGCGGTTTGTCCAGGAATCGCGCCCGGACATCCTGCATGCAAATCTTTCCCAAGATCATTGGGCCTGCGGCATCGCCAACCGTTTCATGGGCAGCCCGGTGTGCGTCGTGCGCACGCGGCACAACACGTATGCCGTGCGGGACTCGGCCGCAAACCGGATCCTCAACCGGGATTGGACGGACTACCAGATAGTCGTCTGCGATACGGTCCGGCAGACGCTTGCGGGCCAGCGGGCCTTCGATCCGTCGCGCTTGTGCTCGATCCATAACGGGGTGGACGCATCCGATTATGCGCCCGATTCGGACGCGCGGGCCCGGGCACGCGCGGAGTTTGGGTATGCCCCGGACGATGTTGTCGTGGGAATCGCAGCCCGGCTGGTCAAGGCCAAGGGGCATGAGTTCTTATTCCGTACCTTGGCGATTTTGCACCGGGATTTTCCGGTACTACGGTGCCTGGTGCTGGGGCAGGGCGAGTTGGAAGCGAGTTTGAAGACGATGGCGGCGGAACTTGGCATTGCCCCAGCCGTCCGCTTCGCGGGTTTCCGCGACGACATGGCGATTTGCACGCAGGCTTTCGACATCGGGGTACAACCCTCGATCGATTGCGACACTTCCTCGTTCAGTCTCAAGGAACAGATGGCCTGCGAGAAACCGGTAATCGCGTCCGATTACGGCGGTTTGGTTGAGATCGTGGACGACGGAATCGAGGGGCTTGTCGTGGCGCAGGGGACCGTCGAGCCGCTTGCGAACGCCATCCGGCGGCTTGCCTCGGACAAGGGACTGCGCGAACGCATGGGCAAAGCCGGCCGGGTCAGGGTACTGCGCGAGTTCACGCTGGGCGTATTCGCATCGCGGACGGTCGAGGCCTACCGCCGCGCTCTCGAACTCCACCGGGAGCGCCGCGCGTGAACGTCCTCCATGTCGACGAACAAATGACGTGGCGCGGCGGCGAGCAACAGGCCAGCTGGTTGATGCAAGGCTTGGCGAAACGAGGCCACCGCGTTTGGTTGGCGGCCAGGCCGGGAAGCGCAATCCTGGAATCCGATCATGGTGGGGCGGCGATTGAACGAGTGCCGGTGGCGTTGCGAAACGAATTCGACGTCGCCTCCGCACTGTCGCTTTCGCGTCTCGTGCGCTCGGCGCCGATCGATGTCGTGCATGCCCACACCAGCCACGCGCATACCATCGCCTGCCTGGCGCGGAGCTTCGCCGGGCGGGGCAAAGTCGCGGTGTCGCGCCGCGTGAGCTTCGAACCCAAGCCGCATGTTTTGAATCGTTGGAAGTATTCGTGGCCGGACAAGTTTCTCTCGGTGTCGGGACGGGTGGACGAGGTCTTGCGCGACTTCGGGGTCCCCGGGACCCAGCGCGCCCTGGTTTATAGTTCAATCGATTTGGCGAGGCTCGAGGTCGATCCGATGCCGCGCGCACCCCTTGGCGTGCCGGACGGTGCGCCGCTGCTTTTCTCCGCCGGCGCCCTGGTGCGTCACAAGGACCACGCGACCCTTCTCGACGCCATGCCCGCGGTGCTTGCGGAGTTTCCCGCGGCCCGGCTCCTGATCGCCGGCGAGGGAGACTTGCGTGGTGCGCTCGAGGAGTCCATCGCCGCCTTGGAACTCGAGTCCCGCGTCACCCTCCTGGGCCACCGCACCGACGTACCCGCGCTGGCGCGCGCCGCGGACCTCTACGTTTCGTCGAGCTGGTCCGAGGGGCTCGGGACATCGGTCCTGGAGGCGCTGGCGTGCCGCACCCCGGTCGTCGCCGCGATTGCGGGGGGAATCCCCGAAATGGTGCGTGACGGCGAGACAGGGCGGCTCGTTCCGAACCGGGACCCCGCCGCGCTCGCCCGCGCGATTTGCGAATCCCTCCGCGATCGAGACGGCACCGCGATCATGGCCGACGCGGGGCGGAAATTGGTCGAAGACCGCTTCACCGCCGACGGCATGGTCGAGGGCACGCTTCGCGTCTACGAGTCGCTGCTGGGAGGGTGAGGGACTGACTCCGCCTTTTGCCCGGCAGTTTGGGCAAAACGCGGTGCCTGTCCCCTGCAGCTGCCGTTTTTGTATAATACCGATGTTGGCCCCCCATCCCCCGGACACCCCCCGTGAGTTCCCTGACCGTTTTGACATTGATCCCCAATGCCGGCGATCGATTGGCGCGATGTCTCGAAAGCGTGGCCTGGGCGGACGACCGGTTTTGCATTGTCGATCCGAAGACGAACGACGGCTCGGAGACGTTGGTAAACCGCTACAGCAGTCATGTGGCCGTCCATGAATACGAGAACGCGGCGGCCCAACGGAACTGGGCATTGCCGCAGGTGACCACCGAGTGGACGCTGGTACTCGACGCGGACGAGTGGGTCTCGGAAGAACTGGCGGCGAGAATCAAAGGCATCATTCGAGATGCGGGAAGTCGCGATGGATACGACATCCGGCGCCGCTCGTATTTTTTCGGAAAACTGATCAATCACTGCGGGTGGCACCGGGATTACAATCTCCGGCTGTTTCGCACGGCCAAGGGCCGGTACCTCGAACGGCGGGTGCATTCAAAGGTAGTGGTCGAAGGGACCGTGGGCGTTATCGAGGAGCCGATGTTCCACGACACCTACCGGAGCTTCGAGGAATACTTCGCGACGTTCCAGCGGTTCACCAGCTGGGGCGCGCAGGACTTGTTCGAGCGCGGGCGGCGCGCGCGATTGATCGACCTGACGCTGCGACCGTTGACCCGGTTTATCAAGATGTATGTGCTTCGGCAGGGCTTCCGCGATGGCCACCACGGGGCCGTGTTGTGCGGGCTTGCGGCCTGCTCCGTGTTTACCAAGTACGCCAAGCTATGGAACCTACAACGCCTCGCGCGCGAGGCCGGGAAATCGTCAACTACATGAGTTTGATACGAATCGAAAAAGCGAGCAAATCGTTCAGCGGCGCCCCCGTCCTCGAGGACGTTAGTTTCCGGGTCGAGGAGGGCGAAAAGATCGGCCTGATCGGGCGAAACGGCTCGGGCAAGTCGACCTTGTTCAAGATCATCACGGGCGAACTCGAGCCGGAGACGGGCACGATCGAGCGGATGAAGCGGGCGCGGGTGGCCTGCCTGGCACAGATGCCCAATGTCGACGCATCATTGTCCCTCATCGATATCGTGATGGGCCGGTTCCGCGACCTGATCGATCTCGAGGAACGCCTCCGCGTACTCGAGGAACGCATGTCCGCGGGCGACGAGGCCGCGCTCGACGAATACGGGCCCATCCAGGACGAGTTCATCGTGCGGGGCGGCTACGAATTCCGCGCGAACGCCAAGCGCGTGTTGACAGGCCTCGGGTTTTCGGAGGACGAGTACTCCCTCCCGTTCAACGCCCTGAGCGGCGGACAACGCACGCGCCTGATGCTGGCGTTGGTGTTGCTCCAAGACGCCGATTTGCTTCTCCTCGATGAACCGGAAAACCATCTCGATCTCCAGGCGCGCGAATGGCTCGAGGGATTCCTGAAGGACTGGCCGCGCACTTTCGTCGTCATTTCCCACGATCGCCAGATGTTGCGCGCGGTGATCGAGCGCACGGTCGAGGTCGAGCGCGGGGTCCTCCGGGGCTTCTCGGGCGGATACGATGCCTACGTGAAGAACAAGGTGTTGATCCGAGAGCAACAGGAGAAGGAATTCCAGCGCCAGCAGGATTTTATCGATCGGGAGGAAAGCTGGATCAACCGGTTTCGCTACAAGTCGACCAAGGCCCGCCAAGTGCAGAGCCGCGTAAAGCGCCTCGACAAGATCGAGCGGGTCGATGCGCCGCTCGCCGAGACGTCGACGGCGAAGTTTTCCTTGGGCGAGGTCGTCCGCAGCGGGCAGCTGATGCTCGAGGCGAAAAGCCTTTCCAAGTCCTACGGCAAACTTGTGCTCTATAAGGACGTGTCGTTCACGGTCGAACGGGGCGAGCGCGTCGGCATCATCGGCCCGAACGGGGCAGGGAAGACGACCCTCCTGAAACAGCTCGCGGGACGGTTGGAGCCGGATGGTGGCGCGGTGGCCCTCGGGTACAAGGTCGCCGTCGGGTATTACGATCAGCAGCACGACAGCATGAACCCGAAAGCCGACGTGGTGACCGAGGTCCAGGAAGCCATACCGCACCTGACCGCCGAACAAATCCGGACCTTCATGGGCCGGTTCCTATTCACCGGCCAGGACGCCTTCAAGCCGGTCTCGGCCCTGAGCGGCGGCGAGCGGAGCCGCGTGGCGATGGCGAAACTGATCCTGAGCAAGGCGAACCTGTTATTGCTGGACGAACCGACAAACCATCTCGATATCGCCTCGCGCGAGGCCCTCGAGGGCGCCTTGCTGGAGTTTCCCGGCTCGATCGTCATGGTGTCGCACGACCGCGAGCTGATCGACAAGCTCGTCGACAAGCTGGTGATCATCGCTGACGGGCGCGCCCATGTCCACCGCGGAAACTACTCGCACTATCGTTGGAAACAATCCGCCACGGGCGTTGCGGAGGACGATTCGGCGCGCGGCAGCGCGATGAAAATCCGCAAGAAGCCCGCCTCGATTCCCACGCGAGGCTCCGGCGACAAGGAAAAGCGCAAACAACAAAAGCGGCTCGACGACCTCGAATCGAACATTAAGGAGATCGAGGAGCTCATCGAAGAATTCGACAGCCAATTCGCCGAGGTTGACCCCTCCAACTTCGAGAAACTCGGCGCCATGACGCGCGAGTACGAAGGCCTAAAGGAAGACCTCGCCGAGATGTACGCCGAATGGGAAGAACTCGCCGCCGCCCTGGCGGAGTGATTGTGGGCGCGTCCGGGCAGCAATTGCTGTCGAAGCGGACTGAGTTTTCGATCCCCGTCACGATGACAGGAACCCGTGGACTTTCACTTTAGGCAGTTCCTTTGCCAACCGAAGAAACTCGGTTTCCGAGATTTGCATCGGCCAATTCAGGTTGGCGGAGATGATTGCGCTTCCTGGATCCGTGAGATCCGACACCGATATCGCCCCAAGATCGAACAGATATCCGAAATCGCGGGCGAGGGCCTTTCTAGGATTGCGGACTTTATAGATAGGTGAAGTCAGTTCGATGAATTGCCGTGCGGTGAGTGGCCCCTCGTTCAATAGGAGATTGAGTATTCGCACATGCCGTTCGGTCATGACCCGTTTACGGGCGGAGGCGAGACGACCGAATAGGTCGGTCACGGTATTCCGGTAGAGGGCCTTCGCCACGTGGGTACGAATCTGGTCGAGAAGCCGACGGCATTGCCTCTCGATTCCCGCCAACGCAAACCGAAGAAACGGGGTCAAATCGTGGCCGCCCGCACGGGACTCGTTCAGGGCCTGGAGATAGGCCGTCTTTTCATCGTAGTAGTAGTTGGACATCGCGATGAAAAGCGTATCGCGCAATCCAATGTGTTGGAGCATCAGCGCCTCGAGCGCGCGGGCCGTGCGTCCGTTTCCATCCAGGAAGGGATGCATGGCCGCGAGGTGATAGTGCAACGCGAGTGCTTGGACAAGGGGATCGTGATCGTGAAATTCCGTGCGCGCAGCTTCGATGAGTTGTTGGAATGCCTGTTGGCATTCGGGACCGCCCTCCACGCCCCGATGCTGTGGCGCCCCGAAAACCACGTTGTCATCTCGCTCCCTGAGTTTTCCGGGCGGGCAATGGTCGTCATCGCACCCCTCGACAAGACGCCGGTGGACATCGAGGACAAGCGCTTCATCCAAGGGCCGATCCTTGGGTAGTGCGGATATCCAACGGTACGCCGCGACTGCGGCGGCAGCCTGACGTTGGGAACGGGTCTCCAGTTGTTGGGGCGTCAAGCTTAGGGCGGCGTCCAGCTCCTTCTCGGTGAACTCGGCCCCTTCGATGCGAGAGGTCCCTGCGACTTCCCGCTTGAGTTGGAGGTGCTGGAGGTCGTCTGCCCAAGAACGTTGGTACGGCATCTCGGTGAGAGCAAGAATCGTTGCCTTGGCCGTGAGCAAAGGCCGGAGAATCGACTGGTCATAATTGACCCAGCGTTTCGGGGTCTCGTACCGTATAACCATTTACACGCCCATTTCCCATTTCATTTCCACATAAATGATTATACATTATTGATGATAAAACTAAACATACCAGCAAGATACAGTAGATTATGGACGGTGGGGAAGTCTCCCCATTTCCTCATTCATTTCCACGTCATTTCCATACTTTCTTAGCGCCACGGAATTCGACTAGCCAACGATGATTATCCGAGAAAAGTCCGAATTCGCTCTGCAAGCGCCCCGACATCCCCGGTCTTGCACTCCCAGATCACGAGAACTTTCCAACCTCGCCGTCTCAACGCCCGGATGTTTTTCTTGTCGCGTTCGATATTTCGCGCGAGCTTGGGTTTCCAATAGATCAGATTTGATTTCGGCAAGCGGGAATCGCGGCACGCTGCCTTCTTGTGCTGGTGCCAGAAACAGCCATGCACGAAAATGACTTTGGCACGCCCCGGAAAAACGAGATCGGGCCTCCCCGGAAGATCGGCGCGGTGAAGGCGGTAGCGATACCCCATTCCATGCACGAGGCGGCGGACGACCATCTCGGGCTTCATGCCGTGACTGCGAATCGCGCTCATGTTCGCGCTGCGTTGCCGCGGCGAGACGGTGTCCACGGGGTTAGATGGCTCTCTTCATCCTGCCAAATCCACCACTCGGCGGGTTTCGAGCGCGCCGATGATCTGTCTCGCCACTGCGCATCCCACGGGGGGAGGAAATGCATTGCCAATTTGCCGGTAGGCGTTCGTCTTTTTTCCCGCGAATCTCCAATCGTCGGGGAATCCTTGTAGCCGGGCCACCATGCGCAGGGTCAAGCGGGGCATCCCTTCAAACTCCGGGGAAGGGGCGGAATCCACGAGTCCGTGTCCATCGACTCCCAGCTCCGCCCATGCCCGTTTCGCGCGGGTCGGACCCAAATCCGGTCCGCCGTGCTTAGTCGAACCGCCGACCAGGGTCGGGGCAATTCCGCCCGCTTGCTTACGCCACTTTTTCGCTCCACGCCACCCATTCTCGGCCATCAGATCGTAGAGCGTCTCGCCCACGCTCAGCGCCTTTGCGACGGGCACGGACGGCCACGAAAACTCGGAAGCAATGTTGCGTTTAATCGCGACGAAGATCACGCGCGGGCGCAGTTGGGGAACGCCGAAATCGGATGCCTTGAACAATTTCCACGCGGGCCGGTATCCCAACTTCCGGAATTGCGCCTCGATATAGTTCCGATAGTCGCCGAAAACCGCCCCGAGGATGCCCTTCACGTTCTCGATCATCACGGCGCGCGGCTGCGTCTCATCGGTCAATCGAATCGCCTCGGGAAACAGGTTCCGTTCGTCGCTCTCGCCGAGTTGCTTGCCTGCGATCGAAAATGGCGGACACGGCAGGCCCCGGCCAAGAGGTCGATTCCGCGATAACGGCGTCCGTCGAATGTCCGGAGGTCTTGTTCGTGGATTTTCCACGAAGGCCGATTTATCCGGAGAGTGTCGCACGCAAAACGATCAATTTCGACCAATCCCTCGTGGAAGAAACCCGCTCGTTCAATACCCAGAGCCTGACCCCCGGCGCCTGCGCACATTTCCAATGAAGTCAACTCCACGAACTGTAGGCCTTTCTGCTGTCGCCATGGAGTTCGATGCCGCGGCGACTCCGCCCGGTTCGACTCCTCGTACGAACTCGCCTCGTCGATGGGTATGCCCCAAACGCCCGAATCATACCCGACTCCGCTCAGCCGATACAGCCGCATTTGCTCAAGTCTTTGAATGGCGCGGCCCGCGCGTGGTATTCTCGGGCCCGCTGCAAATGGGCCCGGGCGAGTGCTGCAATGCCCCGGAAGCCCCCTGCGGCGCGTGCCCGCGAATGCGCCTTGGGCGCGTCGTGTTGACGGCTGGGTCCTACTCAATGGGATGCCGCTGGATCCGGTCAGGTCCGGAAGGAAGCAGCCGCAGGTGGATTTTCCCGTGTGCTGTAGGGGTGCCTGGCCGTCAACAGGACGCGCCCGTCGAGGGCAATTCGGGGACGGGCTACGAATTGCGCGATCTCGGTTCGACTATTGTTGCCAATTTGGGGATGTAATTCGTAGCCCGTCCCCGAATTGCCAGAACAACCGCTAACCCCCTGGGGAGTCAAATGCCGGAAGGACATTATCTCGTTCTTGCCCGCAAGTGGCGGCCCCAGTCCTTTGCCGATGTCGTCGGCCAGGAACACGTCACGCGGACATTGCAGAACGCCATCCGCGCGGGACGCATTCACCATGCGTTCCTCTTCATTGGGTCGCGCGGGATCGGGAAGACGACCACGGCGCGCATCCTGGCGAAGGCGTTGAATTGCTCGGGGTCGGACTCGCCAACCCCGGAGCCCTGCGGGACGTGCGACATGTGCACCAGCATCGCGGCGGGCAACAACATCGACGTCATCGAGATCGACGGCGCATCGAACAACAGCGTCGAGGACGTGCGCCAAATCCGCGAGAATGTGCGGATGGTGCCGTCGCGGGCGCGCTACAAAATTTACGTCATCGACGAGGTGCACCAGCTCTCGATCTCGGCGTTCAATGCCCTCCTGAAGACGCTCGAGGAACCGCCGGCGCACGCGATCTTCATCCTGGCGACGACGGAGGCGCACAAGATTCCGGCGACCATCGTGTCGCGCTGCCAGCGTTACGATTTCCGGCGCGTGGGCCTCGACTCCATCGTGGCGCTTCTCCGGGGCATCCTCGAAAAGGAAGGCGTCCGTTGTTCCGACGAGGCGCTCCACGCCATCGCCCGCGCGGCCGACGGCGGCGTGCGTGACGCCGAGAGTATCCTCGATCAGTTGGTCTCCTATTGCAACGGCGAGATTACCTTTCGGGACGTCTTCGATGTCCTCGGGCTGGTCGATTGGAAGGTCCTCCACGATCTGTGCGCGGCGATCCTGGACAAGGACGTGTCGCGCCTGCTCACCCTGGTCGAGAGCGTCGTCGTAAGCGGCAAGGACCTCTCGCAATTCGTGGGCGAAATCCTGCGCTACTTCCGCAACCTGCTCGTCTGCCGGACGGGCGCGCCCCGCGAACTCCTCGCCCTGCCCGAGGACGAGGCCAACGAACTCGCCGCGTGGGCGGAACGTTTTTCGTTGACGGAGCTCATCCGGATCGTGGAACAGTTTTCGGAACTGTCGCAGGCATACGATTCGCAGCTCGCCCAACGGACCGCGCTCGAGGCCTTGCTGGTCAAGATGTCGCGGCGCACGGTCGAGGTCTCGATCGATACGGTCCTCGAGAAACTCATGGCGCTGGCCGAGGGCGTGGGGGTTCCGGCGGCGAATGCCGCGGCTCGAAAACCATTCCCGGAGATTGCGCCGCCGCCCGCCGCCGAGGAGCCCCCGGCGGACAAAAAAAAAATCGATGAGCCCCTCCCTCCCCAATCCCCTTCCCCCGCGCTAGTCGCTCCGAAGCGCGTGGACGCCATTGCTTCGGTTCCGCGCCTCGTTTCGGCGCCGGCGGCAGCGGCGACGCCAAGGCGACCGGAACCCGGGACGGCTGCGCCGCGCGCCGGGGGGCGGGGCCCTCGCCACGGCTCCCGCAGCGCCCCCATCCCCGCGCCCGCCCCGGCCATCACCGTCAACAAGGAAGACGAGTCCGCCGCCCTCGAGGATCCGCGCGTGCGCAGCGTGGTGGATGCGTTCAAGGGCCGCATCGTCGACATCAAGCGGGCCGCCCCGCCGAAGTGAGGCCGGGGTTCGCCCGGACGCCGGCATGGACGGTATGCACTTGATCCTAAAAACAGCAGTTGCAGGGGACTGACTCCGCCTTTTGCCCGGCGGTTTGGGCAAAAGGCGGTGTCTGTCCCTCACCCTCCAAGGGACATACGCGGATTGTTCTCGTCATTCATGGAACCCGGAATTCCCCCCGTCGTCTTCTGGATATTCGTCGTTCTGGCGATCCTGATCCAGGGCATCAGTAAGAGCGGCTTCGCCGGGGGCGCGGGAATTCTCTCACTCCCGCTGATGATGCTGGTCATGCCGGTGGACAAAGTCACGGCATGCCTCCTGCCGTTGCTCATCCTTCTCGACATGAACGCGATCTACCACCACCGGCGCAACAAGAATTGGGCGCACGTACTCTCCGTGTTCCTGCCGAGCCTCATCGGTATCGTCCTCGGGGCGGCGGCCTGGTGGTGGGTGGGGCGCGAGGGCATCGACCGCTACGGGGTCGTCATCAAGCGCTTCGTCGGCGTGCTTTCCATTGCCCTCGCATTCTACATCGTCGGCAAGGAGGCCGCGCTCCAATGGGTCGAGCGCTGGCGGCCCGGTCGCCGGACAGCAATCGTGGCGGGCATCTTCGCCGGGTTCACCAGCACCATCGCCCATGCCGCCGGGCCGATCGTCAGCCTCTACATGTTCACGCAGGGAATGGGCAAGTCGTTGTTCGTCGGCACGGTCGCGTGGACCTTCATGTTGATCAACCTCGCGAAGCTCCCCTTCTACCTCGGCATCGGCCTTATCGAGCCCGAGGTGCTCCGCTTCGATCTGGCGCTCGTCTGGGTCGTGCCCATCGGTTCTTGGCTGGGACACTGGATGCACACGCGAATCTCGGAGACCCTCTTCAACCGGGTCGTCATGGTCTTGGTGTTAATCGGCGGTATCCAACTACTCGCCAACGTCAACCTCGTCTACGAGGTCCTCGCCATCCTCGGCCCCGCCCCGCGATGATTCATTGCCGCAAATTCACGTCGATATCGGACCCGCGTTACATCCGTCCCTTCCGTCCCTTCAAAAAACAATCGTCTTATGCTCATACCGGATAATCCGGTGCTCGATGTATGCGTGAATCGCCCTCGACAACGCCGCCTGCTCGATCGTCCGCCCCTTGCGCTTGAGCGTCTCGACCGTGTCATCGTGGGACACCGGCGTCACCGCCTGCTCGATGATCGGCCCCTCGTCGAGGTCCGCCGTCGCGAAATGCGCCGTCGCCCCGATGATCTTCACGCCGCGATCATAGGCCTGGCGATAGGGGTCCGCCCCCTTGAACGAGGGCAGGAAACTGTGGTGAATGTTGATGATGTCCTTGCCGTACGCCCGCATGAATCCATCGGACAATACCTGCATGTACCGCGCCATGACGAGGAAATCGCTCGAGTCCCGGACGAGGTCGAGGAATTGCCGCTCTTGCGCCGGCTTGGATCCTTTCTCGACGGGAAGGTAATGAAACGGGATGCCTTGCGCCTCAACCATCCCCCGCAGTACCTCGTGATTGCTCACCACGCAGGGAACATCGACCTGAAGCTCGCCATTCCGGGCACGGTACAACAGGTCCACCAGGCAATGATCGTACCGCGACACCGCGATCGCCATCCGCAGCCGCGTGCTCTCGTAATGGATTTCCCACGCCGCGCCCAGCGACTCCGCCAACGACGCGAGCCCCGACTCGAGGTCCTCGCGCGGGACCCGGCCCTCCATCGCAAATTCGATCCGCATGAAGAAACGCCCGCCGAACGCGTCCGTCGTGTGCTGGTCCGACTTGAGGATGTTCCCTCCGCGCTCGAACACAAAATTCGACACGCGGGCGATGATGCCCTTTTGGTCCGGGCACTGGATAAGGACCACGGCGCGTTCCATCGTCGGGGAGTCCGGCGCGATTGCGGCTACTCCACGCTAAACTTGTGGACGATGGTGTGCGTGTACTTCTCGCCCGGACGCAGGATCGACGACGGAAACTGCGGCTTGTTCGGCGAGTCGGGGAACTTCTGCGTCTCGAGGCAGAAGCCGTTTTGCGTGGCGTAACGCGCCCCGCCCTTTCCGTCGAACGATCCATCGAGCCCGTTGCCGGTGTAGAACTGGATGCCGGGCTCGGTCGTGAAGATTTCCATCACGCGACCGCTCTTCGGGTCTTTCGCCTTCGCCGCGAACCGTAATGTACCGTCTGCATTGTCGATGACGTAGTTCAGGTCATAGAGCCGGTTGGGAAGCTGATCCACCCGCGCGCCGATGGCCGTCGCCGTGCGAAAATCGAAAGGCGTGCCCTCGACACTCGCCAGTTCACCCGTCGGGATGAAAGTCTCGTCCACCGGCGTGTATTGGCCCGCAGCAACCGTCAGTTCGTGCCCGAGGATATCTCCCGAGGTATGTCCGCCGAGGTTCCAGTAGCTGTGGTGCGTCAGGTTGACCGGGGTCGCTTTGTCCGTCTCCGCCGCGTAGTCGATCCGCAGTTCGTTGGCCATGGTCAGCGTGTACGTCGCCGTGACCGTCATGTTCCCGGGATAGCCTTCCTCGCCGTCTTTCGCGCGATAGGTAAACTTCACCCCCACATCGCCGGCCGACGAGACTTCCTCCGCCTCCCACATGTTCTTGTCGAAACCCACCATACCGCCGTGAAGGTGGTTTGGCGCGTTATTTGTCGCGAGCGTGTATTCCGCCCCGTCGAGGGTAAATTTACCCAGCGCGATGCGGTTTGCATAACGCCCCACGATGCTCCCGAAGTACGGCGCCTTGGTCCGGTACGCCTCGACCGTGTCGCACCCGAGCACCACGTCCGCCATCGCGCCGTTCTTGTCCGCGACCTCGAGCGACACGAGCGTGGCCCCGAAATCGATGATCTTCGCCTTCGTTCCCACGAGGTTCGTGAGCAAATAGTAGTGGACCTTTTTCCCGCTGGCCAGGGTGTCGAACACGCCCTTCTCGACGGATGGCATCCGCAGCGTCTCGATTTTCTCTAAGTCAATCTTGATGGGTTGGATGGGTTTCAACTTGTCCTTCAGTCTCTCCCCCAACGCACTCGTCGCGCCGGGAGTCTCCGCCGGAGGCGGGGCGGGAGTTTGCGCCGAAGTCACGGCGGGGTCGTCCGCCGCGACGGATTCAACGCCGGTTTGCGAGCACCCCAACACCGCCAAAGCAAGGCCCAAGGCAACAATCAATCCCAATTGCGTTTTCATGTGGTCTGTCTCCGTCCTTTGACTCGACTCTGGATGCTTATTTCGCCACGGCGGGCTGTGCCGGGGCGTCTGCGGGTTTCCCAAGAAAATAGTTGTTCGGATCGAACATCCGCAACAAGATGGTCTCTTCCTCCGTGGGCGGGGCCAATTCCTCGATGTCCTCCGCCACCTTCAAGTCCCAGCCGCACCGCGCCTTGATCTCCGCGATGGCCTCGTCCTTGTCCAATCCTTCCGCGCCGAAGTATCCCGTCAGGATAAATTCGTTCCCGCCGCGCTTCTCGAACCGGCCCATCGTCGACACCACGCAGTCGACCTTTCCGCCGGGACTCGTGATGTAGTCCACCTTGTCGACATAGGTCTGCTTGCGCTGGTGCGCGCAGACCACGCTCTCGCTCGCCGCCGTCGCGATGTCGTTCGCCCCGCCCGACCCCACGATGAACGATCCGTCCGCCGAGCGCGTCGAGTTCACGTTTCCAAACTTGTCGATCTGTCCCGCGCCAAACGTCCCCAGGCAGCGATTGCTCGCGCCGCCCGTGTGCAAGCCGAGCGTCTCGAAGATGTCCGTCAACACCGTCGTCGTCGGCAGGGTCCGATAGTTGAACACGAAAGGATCCGCCGGGCGCGGGTCATGCCCGTAGATGCCCGTCTCCGCCATCATCGTGAACTCGTGGCCCTCGTCGCGCAGCGTGTGCGCCGCCAGCCATGCCATGAGCGTCGCATACCCCACGCCGGAGAGGCACGTCGTGTAGTGCTTGTCCCTGATCCGCCGCGCCACTTCGCGCGAGGCGTGAATCACCATCGCCTCGACCGGGTTCGCCGGGCGCCCATCCGACAGCGATTCGTCGAAGGCTTCCAATTCCGTCTTCCACGAATCCGCGCGCGCGACGAAGTGCAGGTGATCCAGCCGCGCCTGGCCCAGTTTCCGGATGTATTCCGCGTGGTCCTTCGTCCCTAGGATCCACTCGTTCACCCATGCGGTGAACGACGCCTCTGTCGCCTGGGCAATGCGGCAATCCTGCATGAAGTCGTAATCGTTCCCATACGGCACAAACTCGGGTATGCCCTTGCAAAAGTTGCCCGAGGGGTGCGCGCCATACGGCACGTGGCTCACCGAACGCACGATGGCCGCCGGGATGCGGACCAGCGCCGCGTGCTCCCGGATAAAGTCCGTCGGCACGATATGGTCCGCCGTCAGGATGACGCCTTCGCGCGCGGCCAGCGCCCCGTAGACGTTTTCGCCGTAGGGCGGATGAATGATGGCGTTGCCTTCCTTGTCCGCCGCCCACGCATGCACGAAACTAATATCGGGACGATAGGCCTGGAGCAACCCGAAAGTCTGGCCGGGGTTTGATGGATCCGGCATCTCGATGAACTTGTGTTCCGGCTTGAGGTCCTCGCCGATCGAGCTCCCCGCCAGCGACCGCGTCGCGAGGTACGGCACGCCCATCGCCCCCGCCAGCAGCCGTTGCGAGATGGTCAGCATCGACCAATTCTCGATCTCCAGCGCGCCCTTTGCCAGCGCCCGCGCGATCACCTTGCTCGGCCCCGGCGTCGGATACGACTCCCCCGCAAACGACACCACGGCCTTCTTCACCAGCCCAAGGTGGACCAATGCCAGACCCGTGTTTCCCATGCTGCTCGCAATGAGTTCGAAGCCCGGGTCTTTCCCCGCGAACTCGCGGCACAATTGGTACGTCGCCGCGCTCGCCCGCGCCTGCATCGCACACGGGTTGATCTTCATCCCCGGCCGCACGAACTTCCGCACCGCTTCCGCCAGCGGCATCGTCTTGTCCTGCCGGCTGTCGTACAACCGATCCAAGCGTTTCTCGACCAACTCGCGCCACGCTGTCATTGTCACGTCCTCCCCGGCTGGGCTTTACAGAATAGGGGACATGATACACCCTAAACGCCGTTTGCCGCACACCCGAAAGCAAAATGCGCGACGCGGGTTAATTCGGGGATCGCGATGGGTGTGAACCTGCGCCAATGGACCCCTCGCTACCGCCCTAATACGGCCTTGCGGGTTGGGTCCACGCGGTCTCGAGATCGCCCTCGGCGTGGGGGTTCGGTTGCGGCTTATCGGAGACCACCTTGGCGCGAACATAGAGTTCGTCGCCCGTGAAGGCATAAACCGCCGGGTTGTCCTTGGTCTCAAACAAGACTTCGCCAATGTCCTCGCTGTAGACTTGGGTCACATTCGGAACCGGGTTCCCCGCCGGATCGAGGACGGGCCTCGCGGTGGCGTCGAAGCCCTTGCGGGTCCCGATAAAGTGCGTGGTGTGGGTCACGCCGGCTTCCCCGTGGATGCCGACCGAGAGCGACTTCCCGTCGTCGGCGATTCGCTCGAGGGTCACGCCGGAACTGGCATAGAACTGGCCCGACTGCATCGCGGCGATCAGCGCGCCGGGCGATAGGTCTTTGGCGAGCACTTGCACCCAGCCCCGGCCCGAATTGCACAGGCCGATGCGTTGTTCGTAATAGTCGTGGCTGTCGTCGGTACCCATGCCGTAAAGCGGCCGATCGGCGGAGGTACTCAGGCGAATCGCGAGAATGATGTCCCACAGGCGGTCGGTCGACTGCTTGTGTTGGGAACGGTCGCCCCAGTTTCGGACGCCCGCGTGGCCATTGTAGATCTCGAAGAACCGTTCGCCGCCGACCGAGACGATGTCCTCCGCGGTCACTCCTTGGTCCCAGTTGGGATGGTTCAGGTGGGCGAGGATGGGGACGCCGTTCTCCTTGCCGTGGGCCTCGATGGCGTCGAAGTTTTCCGCGAGGATGAGACGAAGCGGCTTGTTGCCGAATGCCTGGGCGGGCTTGATAAAGCCGCGGTTGTTGACGGCGTTGACGTGGACCACTTTCGATGTGACTTCCTCGGCGGACACCATGAGGAACTTGCCCGGCTCGTCGAAGTGGGCCTGGAGTTCCTCGAAGGTCTTCAGGCGCATCTTCAGGCGGTCACCCTTCTGGTCGAGCGACACCCATCCCTCGCCGAACCGTTGCTGGATCGCCTTGACGCGATCGGGGGTCAGGTATTGGTCCGCGGCCACGGGGACCCACCGTTCGCCGCCGAGGTACACGTTATGGTCGGAGAGGCAAAGGAAGTGGTAGCCGTGTTCCTTGTACCAATCGGCGACGACCTCGGGGGCGGCGTCGCCGTCGCTCCAAAGCGTGTGGGCATGGGTATTGCCCTTGTACCATCGGAGGCCGTCGACTGCCCTGAGGTCAGCGCCACAAACCGCGGTGGCGAACGCCCACGCCAACACGGCGCTACGCATCGAAAATATCATCCCGATTCCTCCTTCGATTTGCCAATATACCGTTGCGGGGCGCCTGCGGCCCGTCAATCGTCCGGACACCTCGTGGCGTCCTTCGTCGGGAGACTACAATACGGCGTGTCCGCGGCAAATCGCAATCGCGCGGCGCGCGCGGTCCAGGGCCTCCCCCATGGCGATGAAAAAGGCATCGGACTGAGGGGACTGCCTCCGCCCGTGGCGCGGCGGTTTGCACAATGGGCGGCTGGCTGTACCCGGCCTTCCTCGCGGGACTCACGACGGGGGCGGGTCAATGGCTGCGGGCGAGTTTCCCGGGTCAATTGCGGGGACAGCGGGGTTGGCATGGTAGGCCAGGACCAGTGCGAGCGCCGCGAGGGCGGGGGCGTAGAGGAGCATCCGCGCCGCGTCGGTGAAGCGCTCGGCGAGACGATCCATGAGGAGGGTGTGGATCAGGATGTTGAAGACGACCACGGCGAGCACGAGGGCGGCGGCGCCCGTTTGCGGACGGCGCGGCCCCGGGGCGGGCTCGCGGGTTTCCCAAGCGCACCATGCGGCGATGAAGGCGGTGGCGGCGGGAAAGGCCCAAATGCGCTCGGTGTCCCAGGCGATGAGTTGGAGCGCCAGCGGCACGAGGCTCAGGGCGACACCCGCGATAAAGTGAAGCCAGGCGAAGGCCCTGCCTCGCAGGCCTTGGGCGAGGGCGGTCCAGAGGAGAAGCAACGTGAGGCCATTTTGGACGCCGTTCTCCAGGTCGAGAATGCGTTCGCGAAAATACGGACTCTGGGTCTTGTAGTAGAAGGCGAAGGCCGTGGTGTAGGCCTTGGACACCATTTCGTGGCGGCCGCGCTCGACGAACGGGAAGTGATGGATATGGTCCTTGAGCACGGGCCTGAGGGTGGCCAAGTCCACGTAGTAACGCTGGTACGCGAAAAGGAGGAGAAAGGCGGCGAGGGGAGCGGCGGCCATGAGGGCGTAGCGGAGCGCGAGGGACCTTCGGGCGGTGGGCGCCGCGGCGCCGGCCTGGCGCGGGCTGAGGCGCAGGATGGCGGCGAAGATCGCGACCGGCAGGCCCAGCACGAGGGTGTTCTCGTGGACGAACACGCCGGCGACGAGGAGGAGCGCGGCGAGTTCGGGCAGGCCGCGCAAGGCGCACGCACACGCGAGGATGGCGAGAAGCACGAGGAGCTGGTCGTAGTAGCCAATGAGGTGCGCGGACATGACGACGTAGGGGGAGGCGAAAAAGGCGGCGACGGTGAAGATCATGACAGGCCGCCAGCCGGAGCGGGCACAGAGCCGCGCGCCAAGGCACAGGAGCGCGGCCACGAGCGCGGCGAGCAGGGCCGCGCTGACGTAGCGGATGCCCATCTCCATTTGGCCGGGGGGGACCGCAAGCTCGAGCAGCGATCCGGCCAGGGCGCGCTTGATGAATCCGAACCGGTAGGTGATGATCCAATGGGCCTCGGCCCAATCGTTGGGCCACCGGATGGCGCGCGCCAATGTCGCGCCTGTAATCCAAATGAGGGCGAAGATTGCGGCGAAGGGTACAATGCGCGGGGAAGTCATGGGCGGGAATATAACAAATCGCCAGTGACGGGCGGGCACGCCTAGGGGAGCGCGAAGGCGATGATGGCGTCGGCCTTGGGCGGATTGTCGCGGTCGCGGCGGACGTAGCGGCTTCCGCCGGCGGAGACGGCGACGAATTGCCTGCCGTCGAGACTATAGGCGATGGGCGCGGCGTTGCATCCGGCGTCGGTCTTGAAGGCCCAGAGGTGCGCGCCGGTCTTCGCATCCCAGGCGTCGAAGCTGCCGCCGCCCTGGCCCGCGAAGACGAGCCCGCCCGCGGTGGCCAACATCCCGCTGAAGAGCGGCAACTCCGTCTTGCTCTCCCAAGCCTTCTTTCCGCTGACGGGATCGAGCGCGGTGACGTAGCCCCACTTGACATCGGTCTCGCCGCCGAAGGAGGCGTTGCCGCCCTGGAACGAGGCGCCTTCGTTGTAGGCCAGGCCGGGGGCGGTCTTCATGACCATCGGCCAATGGACATTGGCGGAATACACCAGGCCCGTCCCGGGATGGTAGGCCCCGGGCGACCAGTTGGTGCCGCCGGCACTCCCGGGCGCGATCGTCACGCCTTCGGGCGTCAAGGGCGCGAAGAGATTTTCCTGGGGTACGTACGGGTCGGAGACTTTCAAGAGTTCGCCCGTCTTCCGGTCGAGGAGATAGAAGAAACCGACCTTGGTCAGCAAGCCGACGACGGCGCGCCGGGACCCGTCGATCTCGGCGTCAAAAAGGATCGGCGGGGAGCCGCCGTCGTAGTCCCAAATATCGTGGGGCACGTACTGGAATCCCCAGGCGAGCGTGCCGTCATCGACCCGGATCGCGCAAATCGAGTCGCCCCACAAGTTGTCGCCGGGGCGGACCGTCCCGTCGTAGTCGGGACCGGGGTTCCCGGTGGTGACATAGATGAGGCGCAGTTCGGGATCGAGCGAGGGGGTGGTCCAGATCGGCACGCCGCCGTGTTCCCAAGCGTCCGGGTATTTCTCGACGCTCGCCTTCTCGGCGGCAATGTCGCGGTGGAGACTGAGGCCGGTGCCCGGGGCCGTCTCGGTCCAGTTCCCAAGCCACCCGCCATCCTCGGGCGAGGGGATCGCGTGCCAGGTCCATTCGAGGTCCCCGGTCGCCGCGTCGTAGGCCTTGAGGAATCCTCGAATCCCGTACTCGCCGCCCGCGGCACCGAGGAAGACCTTGCCGTCGAAGGCCAAGGGGGCGCTGGTTTGGCTATAGCCTTGTTCGCCCTTGGCGGTCTGGGTCTTCCAGGCAATCTCGCCGTCGGATTCGCGCAGGGCCACCAGGGCGGCGTCGATGGTCGCGACGTACACCTTGTCATCGAGCGCCGCCACGCCGCGGTTGTTGGCGCCGCAGCAAAATCGGCTGGCCCCCTGCGGGAGGGCTTTGCTCCAAATCTCGGCGCCGGTCCGGGCGTCCAACTTCACGACCCACTGGTCGGTTCCGACGCGCGGGGTCGTGACGTACATCGATCCGCCGACGACCACCGGCGTCGTCTGGTATCCGGAGGCGACGTTGAATATCCCGGTGTGGAACGTCCATGCGGGCCTGAGCGACGCGACATTGGCCACGTCGATTTGGGCGAGTTCGCTAAAGCGATCCTGTTGGTAATTGCCCCCGTACATCGGCCACGCCGAGGGGTCCCCGCGATGCCCCTTGAGGAGGGCCTCCTGGGTCACCCCTTGCGCGTGGGCCGCAGACACGCCGGGAAGCAGCACGCACGCCGCGCCCATGAGAATCGAAAGCAACGACCGCATCTTGCCGCTCCTCCATGGAAATACCGGTTTCGGGGGACTATTCGGAAAGCATTCGCATCAGCCGATCGGCAGCGTAGAATCCAAGGCCCGCGCCGACGGCGCTAAGCACGATCATCGTGCCCATGCCCACCATGCCGCCCAACCACCCGCCAAGGGAACTACCGACCGTCATCCCGGCGAACTTGATCATTCCATTCATGGGTGGCGTTCCCGGGAACAAGGTAGGCTGCGTATCCAAGGGGATCATACGATATTCGAGCGAAGGAATGACGGGCGATGACCTCGCCCCCGACAAAACCGATGCGCGGGGGGAAGGGTCTTTACTATAATGCGCGCCCGTCCCGGGGGATCGACCCTCGATCGAGAGGGCGATGCGTTCGCGGCGCCCGGGGTCTTGTGGCCGCGAGCGCAAATAATGAGCGGCAGCGACCGTCCGCAACCCAAAGAATCGAAAAATGACGACTCCCGATCACGAATTGAACGCGCCCGATCGCACCGCCGCCGAGACCCGCTGGATCGGCCGGGCGGGCTGGGGCCTCTTTGTCGTGTGGGCGGCGGTGCTTGTGGCGTGGGGCGTCGCCGATCCCGATCCCCACGCATGGGGTTGGCGGCTCGTGCTCGAGCTTGCCTTCCTCGGGATCGCGGTCAACATCGCCGACGGCATTACGTCGGGCATGGATCCCTTGTACATGCTGATCCAAGCCGCCCCCCAGGACGTGATCCTCCTGCTGGTGGCATATCCGTGGTTCGGCCCGGGCTACGAACGGGCAAGCCGTTGGCGATTCATCGGGCCGATCATTCGCGGCGTACGCATGTCGGCCGCGCGGCAAAAGGGGAAGGTCGAGCCCTTCGGCGCCATCGGCCTGTACTTTTTCGTCCTGTTCCCGTTTTGGAGCACGGGCGCGCTGGTCGGCGGGGTGGTCGGCTACCTGCTCGGAATCCGCACCAGCATCCTGCTGACGGCCTGTTGCCTCGGGCATATTTCGTCGGTGGTGTCGCTCATCTGGTTTTTCGATGCCATGCAGGCCTTTGCCGCCCCGTTTAACTCGGGTGTCGTGAAGTTCCTGCCTTGGATAATGGCCGTGTATATCGTTCTCCTCGGAATCCTCACGCAACGGATCGGGGCGCGGAAATCGGCGGCGGATACGCCCGGGAAGGAGTAGGGGCGGCAGGGCGTAGGCGAAGGGGATTCGGGGGATCGAATGGCGCGCCCGACCGGACTCGAACCGGTGACCTACGGCTTAGAAGGCCGGTGCTCTATCCAACTGAGCTACGGGCGCGTGGCGGGGCGATGGGCGTCGCGCCGCATGCGTGAAAGTGTACGCGCCATGCCGGGGAAACGCAACCGGCATTGTGGGGTCCGCACCGCTTTGCTACAATTCCCCGCATGCCTACCTCGCGCCATGCCTCCTGGTTGATTGCCGCGTGGGCGGCGCTTGCCGCGGTCACTTCGTTTGCCCAAACGCCGGGCAAGGGCCTTGGAGAAACGGTCGAGCGTGGCCCGGACCGCGTGGCGCCGCCGGCCCCGGCCCCGGCGGAGACAATCCTCCCTGCGGGCGATTCCATCGAGGAGATCGTGGCGTCGCTCACGCTCGAGCAGCGCGTGGCCCAGTTGATGTTCGTGACGCTCACGGGCCGCTTGGGACCGGACAATAACGAGCGGCAGCTTTTGCATAACCTGACACCCGGCGGCGTGGTGGTTCCCCAGGCGGAGGGACCCCTCGAGGGGCTCCAGTATCTGGCGGCGGTCCGCGCGACGGCGGGCGAGGCAACCCGGAAGATCCCGTTGTTTCTGGCCGCGAATGTCTACACCCTGACGCAGCACGCGGCCCCGAAGGAGCGACGGTTCGTCCAACTGCCGACCCCGCTTTCGTTGGCGGCGGCAAACGAACCGGAATCGACGGGGCGCATCGTGGCCCTTGTCGGGCGCTATCTTGGGACGATGGGATTCAACATGAACATCGGCCCCTCGCTGGAACTCGCGGCGACCTTGCCGGAGTCGCCGGGAAGCCTTCAATTATTCGGGAGCGATCCGGAGTTGACCGGCGCCCTGGGCTCGGCCTTCGTCTCGGGGCTCGCCGCGCAGGGCATCGTGTCGTTGCCGACGGGATTTCCGGGCGGGGGTGCCAATCGGCTCGCGACGGGGCCGGCGGTATTGCTTACGCCGCGGCCCTTGATGGCCGGGTCCGATCTGTTGCCCTACGCCCGCGCCATCGCGGCGGGCGCGCGATTGATGCATGTCGGGAACACCCTGGTGCCGACGCTGGACAAGGAGGCCGAGATCGCGAGCCTCTCGCCCGTGGCGATCCGGGAAATCCTGCGGGGCGAAATGGGGTTCGAGGGCGTGGTCGTGGCGGGGCCGCTCGATGCGCGCGACGTGGCGACGAAGTTTGACCCGGGCGAGGCCGCCGTGCGGGCGCTCGAGGCCGGCGCGGACATGTTGTTCTGGATGCAGGCGAACGTGAAGGTACTCAAGGCCATCTCCGCGGTCACGGCGGCGGCGGAACGGGGCGATCTCGACCCGGCGCTCGTCGACGCGGCCCTGCGGCGCACGCTCGAGCTCAAGCGTGAGCTGGGACTGCTCGAGCGCGCCGTGCCCGAGGAGAAAGCGGCCCGGGCCCTCGAGCAAGAAATTCCGAAGATGGACGATTCGTACGCGGTCGAGCGGCGCTCGATCACGCTCGTCCAGAACAACGCGGGGGTCTTGCCCCTTCTCAAGGACCTCTCCGCGCCGATCGGCGTGACGGGCGTGACCGGCGTCGAGGAACTGCACGACGCCCTCGAGGAACACATCGACGACATCGCGCAGCAGCCCATCGCGACGGCCCGCCACATCGGGCGCATCCAAGACTTCGAGATTGACCGCATCACGCGATCGGCGCGCGGCATGAAGACCATCGTGTGCATCTTCGACGCGGGTGCGAAACCGGAGGGGCAGGCAAAGCTCGTCAGCGAACTCCAAGCCGCGGGCGCGCGCGCCGTGGTCGTGTTGCTCGGCTACCCGTCGACGCTGCCCCGGTTCGCCGGGGCCGACGCGATTGTCCTGGCATATAGCGGGACGGAGACCCTCGCGCAGACCATGCGCGCCGTGGCCGACGTGCTCGTCGGCGGCGCGCCGGTCGGGATTCTCCCGGCCGTGCGCGATCTCGAGCGGGCTCCGGGAGAGCCGATCGCGTTCAACGCGCTCGATGTCGTTCGATGCCCGGTGGGACGACTGCCGGCCGGGTTCGACGCGCCTTTCGTCGCGGGCATGTCGGTGTCCTACAGTCCCGCATTGGCCTTGGACAAGGCCGCATGGGACTTCGGGGACGGGAAAACCTCGAATGAGTTCGAGGCCGTCCATGCGTATGCCGCGGCAGGCCGGTATCCGGTGACCCTTACCCTCACGGACAAGACCGGGGAAGTGGTGTCCAGCACCTTTCATGTCAATGTGAAATAGCGCGGGAGGGCGGCGGCGGGAGGGCCGCAGCCTTTTTCGTTTCGATGGGTTTCGGGCTGGTTTCCGGGGGGCGGCGGATTCCGGCTATGGTACGATACTCGTAGGATGATGAGGACGTCAGGGGATTCCATGAGTTCCGAAGCACAGCCTCCAACGGCCCCGGTCGCGCCCAGGAACCGGGACAGCGGCGGCGCGGCGGTTCGCGTGCTGTTGGCTTCTCCGGAGCAGGGGAGCGTTTCGCCGATCGGGGCGCTCCTGTCTTCCTTGGGCAGTGAGTACGAGATTCATACCGCTCCTTCCCTGGGTTCGGCGATACAGGCGCTCGATGCCGGGCCGTTTGACATTTGTCTCGTGGCGCCGGAGCTCGGGGACGCCAAGGGCATCGATCTCATCCGGGAAGCGGCGGCGAACGCACGCCGCGTGCCGATGGCGCTTTTGGGCGCATCGGACGACCCCGTCGCCGAGGCCGAGGCGTTTGCCGCGGGTGCCGCCGACTACCTTCCCCTGGACAGTTTGGACGCGGCCCGATTGAATCGCGCGCTGCACGGCGCGCTCGGCCGGTCTCGCGCCGGGGCGCGGCTGGGGGCGCGGTTGGAGGAACTTGAACGCGACCGGCGCCACCTGTTGTCGATCTTGGGGCGGCTACGCGCGGGAACGGTGGTGACGGGCGAAGGCAAGGCCATCGAGTTTATCAGCGATTCGGCGCGGGCGCTTCTCGGGTGGGGCGATGAGGAACGCATTGGCAGCGCGTGGGATGAGGTCTTTCTGGTGGACGAATCGGCCCGGCTGTCCCTCGCGGACATGGTGCAGCGCCCGGCGTTGCAGCGCACGAAGGTGACCGCCCGGATCGAGGCGGGATCGGGCGGGGCCGAATGGATCGATTTCGAGGTCCACGACGATCCCGCGGATGGAAACCGCCGGATATTCTTCTTGTACGACGCCTCGGAAATCTATAGCGTGCGCGGCCGGCTGTCCGATCGCGGCCGATACCACGACTTGGTGGGCACGAGCCGGGCGATGAAGGAGGTGTACCAACGAATCCGCGAGGTCGCGAAGGTCCCGATGGGGGTGCTCATCCAGGGAGAAACCGGGACGGGGAAGGAACTGGTCGCGCGGGCCATACACTATTCGGGAAACCGCAAGGCGACGCCCTTCATCGCGGTGAATTGCGCGGGACTTCCCGAGTCGTTGTTGAGCAGCCAGTTGTTCGGGCACAAGCGGGGGGCCTTCACCGGGGCCATCGAGGACAACAAGGGCGTCTTCGAGAGCGCGCATGGCGGCACCTTGCTGTTGGACGAGATAGGGGAAATCCCGCGGACTGTCCAAGTCACCCTGCTTCGGGTACTCCAGGAGCAGGAAGTGACCCGGCTCGGCGAATCGATGCCGCGCAAGATCAATACCCGCGTGATTTGCGCGACCAACCGGGACTTGTGGCAAGAAGTCCAGGAAGGCCGGTTCCGTGCCGACCTGTTTTACCGGGTCCGGGTGGCCCGCATCGATCTTCCCACGTTGCGCGAACGAAAAGGGGACCTCCCGCTGTTGGCGGTGCATTTCCTCGAGCTGGCCCGCGTCGCGACCGGCAAGGACGTGACCGAGATTTCGGCCGACGCCATGCGGCTCCTCGAGCAGCACGATTGGCCGGGCAACGTGCGCGAGCTCAAGAACGCGGTCGAGTTCGCGCTGGTGCGCTGCGCCGGGCAAATCGTGCAAGCGGCGGATTTGCCGCCCGAAGTGCGCCCGTCAATGCGAGGGCCACTGGCCCAAGGCCCGAAAGCCGCGGAGACTTCCCGGATTCTCAAGGCCTTGGACGACGCCCAAGGCAACCGAAGCCGCGCGGCAAGGCTCTTGGGAGTGAGCCGGGCGACGTTTTACCGCCGGCTTGCCGAACTCCACCCCGGCATCGAACGCAAACGCGCCTAGCCCGCATCTTGTGCGCCGGCAACGCGCGAGACCTGTTGATCGAACAATTCGGCGCAGCGTCCCCACGCCATTTGCGTTATCAAGGCGCGGAGGATTTCGCATTCGCCGGGAGTGAACACCTCGGCGGCGGCATCGGCCAGGTCTTGCCACGAGAAGGTCAATATGCAGCCGCCCTCGAGCGACTTCACGGTGGCGGTGCGTTCGCGATTTGGCATGAATTGCTGGATTTCGCCAAGGACCTCGGGAGCGCTGACGACCTCGGCCTCGCAGCCGGCCTTCGCGATTTCCACCGTGCCGCTCACCAGGATCGACCCGCCGTTCTCGTCTTGCGCGCCCTGCTCGTATACGTGTTCGCCCGCCTCGACCATTCGGCTTTCGGTGGTCCAAAGGAAAATCATCGCCATGCGGCGGCGCATGTGACGGGGCAACTCCTTGACAAGGGAGACCTCGAGGAGCGCGGCCCGGATTTCGCTGATGGTCATTTCGCTCCTTCCCTGGACGCCCCTGACGCTGGGTCACTGGGCCCATGATACCAAACTGGCCTACATGGGACACAATCGCGGGAATTACTCGAGCGCGAATCCAGGCCCCACAAGGGCGATCAGCGCCTCCTTGCGCGCCGCCAGGACAGGAAGCATCACCCGCAAACGGAACAAGGCCGCGGACCGCTCGATCCGGCCCATCGAATATTCGGTAAAGAGGCTGGCCGCTTCCGGTGGCAAGGCCGCCGGATATGCGACCGCGCACGCGCGATCCAAGGGCCATCGCCCCAGGTCGCGCAAGACCATGCGAACAAGCTCAACGTCCCCCGCCTCGAACGGGTGACCGGGCCCGTCGAGCGGCGCCGAGGTGTAGGCGCCCAACCGGGCCCAGTGCGCGAACAGCTGCGAGTAATCCACCGGATCGAGGACAAACTCGCGGTCGGCGGCCTCGTAAAGGAGGCGCGTGAACTCCACGAGACGCTCATAGCGCGGCAACGCTTCCCGGACGAGGGCAAAGAGGGTGTCGGGCGTACGGCACCGGGCAATCTCGAGGGGCGAAAGCGCCCCTTCGTTGATGACCTGGAGAAACTCGTAGGCGTGGCGCTCGATTGCGAGACGCAATTCGAAGGCCGTGTAGACGAGGACGTGGGCCGAGCCTCGCCCGCCGTCGAGACGAAGCCATTCTTCCGCGCGTTGCAGGTGCGCCTCGCACGAAACGCCGCGCGGTTCGGAAAGAAACGCCACTGTCATCGCGAGCATGCCTCCATGGGACAACTCCGTCCCAAGGATGGACGGGGCAAATCGCGTGCCATCGCCGCAGATGCCCTGGCGCGGCCAACGGGCCCGTATTGGGCTGCACGTGCGCACCCCGCGCACAACCCTGTCCTGAGCATTCCTGTTCGTCCCCGGCGACTGTGCTTCCGCTGTGCATTCAAAACGGCATGGAATCGCTTCTCGCATCCGGTGGCACAAATTATGCCTGTGTCCCGGCGTAGGCCACTCATGGAGGACGCCGCCATGTTACCCGCGACACGCATCGCTTTTGCCACGGATTTTTCGGGATGTTCCGCCTGCGCGAAGGAACACGCCTTCGCCCTGGCCAAGGCCCTCGATGCGACGCTCGACCTGGTTCATGTGCTCGAGACCGCGCCCATTACCTATGCCGGGGCCGAGGGCGCGGGACTGGACTTGAGCGCAGCGTATGAGGCCATGCGCGCGCAGGCGGAACGGTCGATGGAACGCCTCGCGGGCGAGGCGACCGCACAAGGGCTCCGAGCGGCCTCTCATATCGCCTTGGGACGGCCGCACGAGACGATTCTCGACGCCGCGATGGCGTCAGGGTGCGACTACATCGTGATCGGCACTCACGGTCGTTCGGGCGTTGCACACTTGCTTTTCGGAAGCGTGTGCGAGCGCCTCATCCGGCTCTCCACGATTCCCGTGCTTGCGGTGCGACACGCCGACGGGGAACGGACCCATCCGGGCGAGCATCTTCCCATCCGGCGAGTGTTGTGTCCGTGCGACTTCTCGCCGTTGTCCGAGGCAGCCCTCCCGGTGGCGGCGGGACTGGCCAGGCGGCTGGGCGCCTCGTTGACGCTCATGCACGTCATCGATACGCGCGCGGCGTATCCCCCAATCGCGCCCGAGGTGGCGCCGCCCTCCCTGGCCCAGCTTCACGAGTACGCCGCCCAGCGCCTCTTTGCGCTTGCAAACGGGCTCGCGGGAGTCGAGGTCTCGATTAACTGCATGACCGGGATGCCGCACGAGGAAATTCTCTCGGTGATGGTCGAAAACCACGTGGACCTCGCGATCATGGCGACCCGCGGATCCGGCGGCTTGGAACATTTCCTCATGGGGAGCACCGCGGAGATGGTCATCCGGAAGGCGGCCTGCCCGGTGATGACGGTCCGGCCGGGGCCGCACGAGTTCCGCGAGGCCGAGCGGGTAGTAGCGCCCCGCGTGCATCATGCCACGGCTGTGTGACGAGACACCCTCGCGACGCCGACCCGCGCGGTCATATGCCGCGCGCGACCCCGGTTCCTATTGAATCGGGTCCGCGAAGCGATTCGGGTCGTACGGTGTCTGGATATCGAGCTCGACGCGCGTTTCTTTCCCGGCGGCCCCGGGACGCATCACCGTCACGCGGACCGTCGTTCCCGGCAGGCCGTACAGGTAGGCCCGGGGGTCTTCCTTGATGTTCATCGCGATGGGCCTGCCGTTCACCTCGACGATGCGGTCGTTCTTCCGAAGCCCGTTCGCCGCGCCGAGGCCGGCATAATCTTGCTCGACAAGGATGAACCTTGTCTCGGTTAGCGCGATCCCCGATCCGTCCCGTGAAATGGTCGCTTCCATGCCGTCATGGGCGGGGGCCATCGCGCCCGCCTGGGCGGCCATCGCGACCACGACCGGCGAGACCGTCCCCGGCCCGCTTGGGGGACGCATGACCAGCACCGTCCCCGCGCCGGCACCCACGGCGGCGATGGCCGTGGCCGCCGTGGCCGCTTTCGCCAGGGTCAACACCCCGCCCGAGGACTTGAGCAGGGCGGCACCGGTAACCTTTAGTGAGGCCCCATGCGCGATATCCGCAAGCCACATCGCCGGGCCGGCGGCGGCGGCGGCGTGGCCCAAATCCGGCATGATCGGCCCGAAGGCCAATCCGGCGAGGATATGCTCGATTTGCCGGCGGGGTTTCTGGGGCAATAATTGGTGCAAGTCGCGTTCGGCGATTCGCTCGAAAAATTCCTGCATTCGCCGCCGGCCAAGCCGAAGTCGCTTTTTCATCGTGTCCACGCTAATCCCGAGGGCTGCGGCGCATTCCGCCGCTGTCTTGCCCTCCATGTAGTACAGCACCATGGCGTCGCGCAGTTTGGGGGACAAGCTGCGCAACGCCTCCCCGATGTGTTCGATGCATTCGTTCCGTTCGGCCGCCCACGCGGGGTCCTCTTGTTCGGTGGACGGGTCGGTTTGTTCGTTGTGCCGGTCGGCGAGCGCACGGCGGTATTGTTGTTTCCGAATCCAGTTTAGGGCCGAGTTCCGCGCGATCTGCCGCAGCCACACCAGGAATGCCTCCGGATGCTTGAGGCGCGCGAGGTTGCTCCATGCAATCAGGAACACGTCCTGAGCGATGTCCTCGGCCACGGACCACTCGCTGACCTTGCTGAAGACAAGCCCATGGACCATTCGGTAATGGCGTTCGACCAGCGCCGCAAACGCTTTCGTATCACCGCGTTGCGCCAGGACAACCAAGGGATTGTTCGAGGTATCGGGCATGGGGGCAGTCGCTACTTTCACTCGTTTCTATTGCTCTATTGCTAAAGACAGTCGCGGCCCGGAAATGGGGAAATAGTCCCGCTTAGGACCTTGCCGAAAGATCCAAGGGAAGCGACTCGTACACGGCCACGAATTCGCCGGTGGCCTTCGACTCGGTGATGAACACCTGGGTGAACCAGTACATCCCCGAACCATCCGTCGCGACGCCCATGCCGGAGTGGGTGAACGTCTCGCGCAGGATATTGTCCCGGTGGCCCTGGCTCTCCATCCAGCCCGCGATGGCCCGCGCCACCGGATCGGCGAAGTTGTTCCGGGCGACATTTTCCCCCGCGCCGTTGTATTGGATCCCCGCGTTGTCCATGCGGTCGAAGGCGTCGTTGCCGTCGGGATTCTCGTGACCAAAGAAGTCCCGGTCAACCATGTCTTGGGAATGGGCCCTGGCGAGCGTGCGCAAGTCCTGCTGCATTTCGAGGGGCTCGAGGCCCGCCGCGCCGCGCTCCGCATTCGCCCCGTCGAAGGCCGCCAGTTCCTTGTCGAGAATGTCCTGCGGTACGCCCTCGTTCGGGTCGCCCGGACACGCGGACAGGAAGCACGCAAGCCCAAGAAGCGCCGAAAGCCTGGCAATCCTGACGATGACCACCGTGGTCCCTCCCAATGCGCCCGGTCCGGCGCGGTCGCTATCCTGTACCAATTCTACCATCCGCCCCCGTACCGGCGGCGGACGCGCTATCCCCGCCGCGCATTCAGCCACTCGAGCAGGTCCCGCAGGAAGCGCTCGCGGTCGAGGTCGTTGAATACTTCGTGGTACGCCCCTTCGTACACGAGAATCGACTTGTCCGCCGAGGCCGCGCGCTCGTGAAGCATTTTGCTCGCCGCCACCTCCACAAGGCGATCCGCCGATCCGTGCATCGCGACAAACGGCAACCGGATTTCGCCCAGGCGTCGCTGCACCGCCTTCACCGCCTTCAACAATTCGTGGCCCGTCTTCGCGAGGAATTGCCCGTGATACACGAGCGGATCCTCGTCGTACTTCCGGACTTCCTCGGGGATGCGCGAAATCGCCTTCGAGTCGAGCGCATGCACCGGGACCTTCGGAAGAATGACGGATAGGATGCCCGAGACGCGCTGCAAAAACGGCGACACGTCTTCGCCCACCTTGATTCCGCTACTGCTAAACACCGCGCCGCGGAAATTCTCGCCGTGCCGCACGATCCGGCTTGCAAGCACAAGGCCCCCCATGCTGTGGCCGATGGCGAAGAGCGGGAGCGGGCCGGCTTGGGCCCGGACCAACCCGAGAAAAACCCCAAGATCGTCGACCAACGCATCGAACGACGGGATGTAGCCCATCAACCCCGGCGAATGGCCGTGGCCGCGGTGATCGTAGGAATAGACATCGTACCCCGCGGCATTCAGTCGCGCCGCCACGTGGTCGTACCGCGTGCAGTGTTCGCCGAAACCGTGGACGATGACGACCGCCGCCGTCGCGCCGCCGTCCCGCAATACCCACGAACGCCGATACAGCGACACCCCCGGCGCGGCCTCGAACCAATCCTCCAGGATCGTCGGCAAGGTCACCGAGGCATCCACGATCTACGCCCCCCGAACCGTGAACACGATCGTCGCGTCCGGGCCGCTCCCCGACGGCACCACGGACACGTACGCGCCGTCCTGGGTGCGCTCGATCGCTTGGCCTTGCGCGAGGTTCGCCCGTTCCGTCGTCAGGAACTCGCCGATCCACGGCACCGCCTGTCCCATTCCACGGCCCATGCCCCCCAACACGATCGGGGCCATCGCCGCAGGAAACTTCATGACGACGCCCGAGACGCCGCTCTCGGGGCCCTGCAATTCGATCGACATTTTGCCGTCGGCGCTCTGGCCCGAGACACTGTTTCCGGCCGGTGCCCCGAATGTAAATCCCGAGGCTTGCAGCAACTGCATCAATGCCGCCCGCGGCACCCCAAGCCCCTTGCCCCCTCCCCCACCGCCGCCGCCGCCCAACAACGCCGCCGTGTCCATCGACTCCGACCGCCCCTCGATCGCCGTGTTGAACGGCGAGTCCGCCGGCAACGTGCCCCCCGCCTCGCGAATCGCCGCGTCTCGTTTTTCCTTCATGTCCGTGAACTTCGCCTTCAATTCGTCGCGCTGAAACGGATCGTCCGAAATGACGACCGCGCCCGGCGCCAGGTCCTTCTCGGCGACGTTGATGATGCGTCCGTCCTTCGGAAACTTGACGTAATAAATCGCCGACCCCTTGTACACCAGCACGTCCTTGTGCGTGACCCCGCCCAGCGTGATTTCATCGCCACGCGCCGGGGACCCGAACGACGCAAGTATCAAGGCCAAAGCGGCCCCCGTAGCGCGAAGAATACGTGTATGCATGCCAAACCTCCCGGGGCGCCACTCGCCCGCGTCATCATGACCTGCATGGTATCAGATTCCGCCCCGACCTCGTCCGCCTTCACGAACATTCCGCACCGTCAATACGCTGCTTCGTTCCACGACTCACAGAAGCGCCCTCACCCGCAGGCAACATGTCTGGCCCAACAAACGCCTACGTTCCACCCCAAACCAAATCCACACGGAAGCCCCACGAAAAGTCCCCCCTCTTCTGTCCCTTGTCCTACTACCCGTCAGAATCTCGTTCTACTTCGCAGGTTTTCATGCACCGACCGTTCTCTTCTTTGCGCTCTATGCGTTCTCGGCGGTTCAATCCTGGCTCCTCTTTATCCGTGCCATCCGCGTTATCCGTGGTTGAACTTTTCGTTGCGGCCATGCCGCGCTGCGTCCCTTGCGTCCCTTGCGTCCTTTCGCAAGCACTCGACCCTTTTCGACCGACCGCGCCCACACAAAGTAGCCCAACGCCCCGAAGGGGCAAACTACGCCAGCCCAGGGCAACGCCCTGGGATCCCGAAAACCGACAAATTTTAGCCCTGAAAGGGCGGCCTAACCATGGCCAACCAAGATTGCATGCAAGACGTTTCCCGACCGCAGCAACCAAACTATCGAGTCCCCCCAAGAGAAAAACCTACAGATCGCTCCCATGAACGGCCTGACGCATCGAAGGCCTGGCTCGCCTTCTTCCTGCGCGGCGTGATCGAGGTGAGCACCCAAGCCGCCGATACCGCACGGCAAATCCTCCTGCTGCGGGAGGACCATCGCAAGGCGATCACCGAACGCTTTGGCCGTGCCGCCGGCAACGGTCACCGCGTGCTCGAGCACCTCTACGAGCATCCCATGATATCGGTAAGGGATGTGCAGGAGCTCATCGGGTCCACCTACCCCGCCGCCAACGATCTCGTTGTCCGCTTGGTCGAATCCGGCATCCTCGGGGAACTCATCGGGCGCGCTCGCAACCGCCGCTTCCTCTACAGCCAATATGTGCGGCTGTTCAGCGAAACCGATCAGAAGGTATAATTCAAACGAAAGCGGTCACTTTTTCAGCCTTGACCCCACTTCTTCGGCCCGAAGATCCGAGGCAACTACTGCCAATCACCCTCGGATAGAGCGTTGACGTGTAGAAAGGGGCTCACCAATTGGTACCACAGATTAAGATGAATACCGTCAGTTGGCAATTTGGTAATTCTAAACTTGGAAGGGGGTATAAGAATGTGGGACAAACGACTGAGAGATAAAATCAAGGAAATATTCCCGCCTAGCGATTGTCTCCCCGAACATGTCTATCACTACACCAAAATCGAAAACCTGGAGAAAATTATTCGCTCGCAGGTCCTTTGGGCGATGGACCGCACCAGCATGAAAGATCGAAGCGATCACACGTTCGGTATTGATGAGTGTTTGAACGCAATTGATGGCTGGTGCCCTGAAGACGTCGATTCCTGCCGTGAACTTGCGGACGAAATCAAAGAAAAATTGGGTACATATCGAAGGGAGTTGGCAAATTCGCCTTTCAATTTCTCCGTTTCGTTCACAGACAAGAGAGACCACGCGCGTCACTGGGAGGAGTACGGCGAAGTCTCGATAGGGTTCAAGACAATGGACCTAACAAATCACAAAAATTTCTATACGACGGATGCGAAGATTGTTGCACCCAATTTGCTACCCTCTCGCGTCCATTATAGGGGCACTCAGGGCAAGGTTATTAATGGAATTTTCGATCGTGGCCTCGAAGTCAGTAAAAATATCGGTTATGAAGTGGAGTCGAACATGCGCCCCCCGATAGAGCTAGTCTCCAGATTCATCGCATTTGAATTAGATCGCATTTCACGACAAAATCTAAAAAGTGATTGTTATTCATGGGAGAGCGAATGGAAATGGACTCCAAATGTCTCCAGTGAGGAGTTTGTGAAATCTACAGATGCTCGCAATTACATAGAAATGAATTTCAATCCAAAATCTATAGTAGAGGTCGTCTTGTCGTCTCGTGCAGAGTTCTCAAAATTGCATTCTTATTTTCGCGGGGTACTTGATGCTTCCGGTCTAAATCAAGTTCCCATCTTAGCATCCCTTGAATCTAAAGTAGTGTTCCGGCATGGCGATGGACTCTAACTCCAAGTACGATGCTCAAATTCAACTAAATCGCGCGAGCATTTTTCGTTTTGACCCATTGTCACATTATTAAGAACGGAGTGGAAAATATTCATCTGAAGGGCGTAGCTTCAATCCAGAAAAATATTCAATGCTTAGCCCAATAGTCATCACCGTTTACATCAAGCTTAATAGCCCACATATCATTTCCAGCGTCGGTACTAAATGAAGCCGTATAGCCGAACACGATCCATTCATTCCCGGATAGCTTTTGAATTGCCCCTGCCCGATCTACCTTCTCTCCGCCGATGGATTTTTGGAATAGCAAAACACCATCGGGGCTAATTTTCCGTATAACAATATCATGGCCAGAATCGTCTGATATAAAAGACTCAGAGTTAGTCGCAAATAGAATATCGCCCGACTCGACCTGAATAGCAGACTCGCCCGAATCTGTTATGTCCGTGCCGAACGCCCTTCTCCATATTGTATTTCCTTCACCGTCAATCCTAATAATGGCTGCATCGCTATCATCTCTTGTTGAAGCGACCTGCTGGCTACCGGATACAATATAATCCCCTCCGAAAAGTGGCGCAATGGAACTTGCACTGAAGCTGTATACATTCGAGACGGTACGTGACCACAATGTATTTCCATCTAGATCGATGTTTGTTACAAGAACATTTGATTCAGCCGTCGCTGTTCTTGTATCGGAAACAGCGAGGTATGTTCCATCATCTTTCTCAACAATAGCCCGACCGACATCAAGATCAGGGGCACCATATTCTATATTCCAGATAGCATTCCCATCGTCATCTACTTTTAATAGAAATACGTTCCAATTTCGTGAACCGATAATTAAAAATCCTCCATCACCAGTATTAATGATTTCTTGTCCATAGACGTTACCAAGATCCGCATAAATCGTTTCCCACACTTTCTGACCAGTTTGATTCACCCGCATAAGGGTAATTGGATATGAGTTACTGATAAATAGAAGGTCACCATTTGGAGCTTCCGTAATCGAGTTTGCCCAAGCACCTCCAGGGTATGTATAGAACCATTCTTCGATTCCGTCCTTGTCAGATTTTAGGACTGCGCCCACATTGCTGCCGACCACCCCTCCGCACATGACAAATCCCCCATCGTTAGTTACAGCGCCACGAACTGCCGCTTCATTACCATTTCGCAAAAATAGTCCTTTAGTATGGGCATTAATAAGGTTACTCTTGATGGTGGTGTTAGAAACAGCGTTTGCATCAGTGACTTGGAGAGTCACAGAATATCTGCCAGTTTCATTATATGTATGAGAAGAATTTTGTGTCGAAACCACTTCGCTTCCTCCAAATCTCCACAACCAAGAGGCTATCTGCGAGGATCCTGACGTAGAAGTGTCTTGAAA
>CANKTP010000003.1 GCA_947486375.1 Candidatus Hydrogenedentota bacterium
CGAATATTGGCTCGGCGCGGGACAAGGCGCCGAGAATATGTGCCTCCTTACCCTGGGCACCGGTTTGGGCGGCGGCATCGTCGTATTCAAGAAATTGTTGCGCGGGGTCGACGGCACGGCGGGCGAGATTGGGCATATGTGCGTCAAGCGGGACGGACGTCCGTGCAATTGCGGATCGCGCGGCTGCCTCGAGACCTACGCCTCGGTGACCGGCATGGTGCGCACCGCCGTCAAGGGCCTGCGCGACGGCCGCGAGAGTTCCTTGCGCGACGCTTGCGGCGGCGACTTCGACAAGGTCACGGGCAAGATGATTTCCGAGGCAGCCGACCAGGGCGACGCCTTCGCGCGTTGGGTCATCAGCGAGACGGGCGTGTGGCTGGGCGTCGGCATCGCCACGTTGATCAACTTATTCAACCCCGAGAAGGTCGTCCTCTGTGGCGGCATGATCAGCGCCGGCGAGCGGCTTTTTCAACCGATCCGCGACACGGCACGCGCAATGGCCTTCGGTGTGCCCGCGGCCCGCGCCCAGATCGTCCCGGCGGGCCTCGGCCTCGATTCCGGCGTCATCGGCGCCGCCGGCTGCGCCCTTGCCCGGCTCGAACACGGCGCGTAGACCGGACATCGCCATGATCCTCACCGTCACGCCAAACCCCTGTATCGACAAGACCGTCTTTATCGACGACTTGCGCGTCGGGACGTTCATTCGCGCACCGCGGTACACCGTCATCCCCGGCGGCAAGGGCACCAACGTCGCGCGTGCAGTCCGCCTCATGGGGCGGCCCGCCACGGCGATGGTCATCGTCGGCGGACACACCGGCGCACACGTCGTCGACCTCATCCGAAACCAAGACAGGATGGACTGCGTGCCGGTCGAGGTCGCCTCGCCCACGCGGACCATCACCACGGTCCTCGAGGAACCGATCCGGCGGCAGACCGCCTTCTTCGAGCCGGGCTCGCAGGTCACCCCCGAGGAATACGAACGGACGGTTGAGACCTTTCGTGGCGCGGTCACGGGCATGCGCGTGGTCGCGTTCAGCGGCACCGTCTCCGACCCGGCGATTCGCACGCTATACCGCGACCTCATCCCCATCGCCAAGGCGGCGGGGGCCCTCACTATCCTCGATTCGCATGGCCCCGAGTTTCGCCTTGGCCTCGATAGCGTGCCCCACATGGTCAAGCCGAACCAAGCCGAACTGGAGGAGTTGGTGGAATACAAACTCGATTCCGATGCCGCGCGGGCCAAGGCCATCGATCACCTCCACGGCGTCGGCATCGAACTGGTTGTCCTGTCCCTCGGCAAAGACGGCGCCCTCGTCTCCCGCGCCGGCGAACGCTTTCACGTCAAGCCTCCCGCGATCCAAGAGGTGAACCCCGTCGGCAGCGGCGACGCGCTCGTCGCGGGCTTCGCCATCGGCCTACTCGAGGGAATGCCCCTGGATCCCATGGCCCGCCTGGGCGTCGCGATGGGCGCCGCCAACGCGATGTCGTGGGAAATCGGGCATTTTACCAACGCTGAAGTAGAAGATATCCGCGTTAGGATTGTGTAAATCGTTGACTTGCCGAGGCATTTCGGCAAGAATGCGATCTTGGCCCCGTCAATCGATTCATGCGAGTGGAGAATGGCAATGCGATTCGTGTTTCTTGGTCTGTTAACGCTCGGGATGTTCTCGGCACCGTTGTCGGCGCAGACTCCGGGTCAAGGAGAGGGCGGCTATCTCCTGCCCAACGGGTGGACCATCACGCCCCTCGGCACTCCAATCCCCACGAGCGACTTGATTGGCAACATCGTGCCTTCGCCGGACGGCAAGCGGATGATTGCCCTCACAGGGGGCTTCAATGAGCATGAGCTCGTCGTAATCGACGCGGCTAAGGACAAGGCGCTCCAGCACATCGTCCTTCGCAGCGCGTGGATGGGGCTCGCTTGGTCGCGGAAGGGCGACCAGTTGTACGTGTCGGGCGGAAATACTTCCGCCAAGGGGAAAAAGGCGCCCATCTACATTTTTGGGTATTCGGACGGTAAGCTTTCGAAGGAACCAGTCCGTTTGCTCGAGGAAGAGGAGAGCGTCCCGTCCGAAAAAATATTCTGGTCCGCAGTCGCCCAACACCCGCACAAGGAGCTGTTGTTTGCCGCCAATCGCACGGCGGGCAACGTGGTGGTGTTCGACACGCAGACCGGCGCGATCCTGAAGCGCATCACGACCGAGGTGAACCCCTACGACCTCGTCTTCTCCGAGGACGCACGCACGTTGTACTGCTCAAACTGGGCCAGCGACAGCGTCAGCGTGATCGACGTCGACGCCATGGCGATCCGTTCGACCTATGCGGTCGGGGACAACCCGAACGACATGGCGTTGTCCAAGGACGGACGTTTGTTCGTGGCCTGCGGAAACGACAACAGCGTCCATGTGATTAACACGACGAAGGGCCGCACAACCGAGGTGTTCAATACCAGTTTGTACGAGCGCTCGCCGGAGGGATCGACGCCGAACGCTCTTGCGCTGGATCCGGAGAACGAGACGCTCTACGTAGCCAACGCGGACAATAACAACGTCTGCGTGATCGACGTGAAAGAGGAGGGTGAAGGTATGGTGTTGGGATTTCTTCCAGCGGGCTGGTATCCCTCCGCGCTGGCCGTCGGCTTGGACGGGAAGAAGCTGTTCGTGGGCAACGGCAAAGGCATCGCGACCTCCGCCAACGTCAACGGGCCTCACAGCACGGCCCGTAAAAAGGACGAGAAAGTGGTTACGGTAAAGAATTCCGTCCGTGGGACGGTAAACGTGGTCGACCTGGAAAAACACAAGACTGAGTTGCGCGTCCTGACGGAGCAGGCCTACAAGAACACCCCGTACAACGACGATTTGCTCTCGCAGGCCCGCGCACCGAAGAACGACCGCTCGGTGGTGCCCCGGACCGTGGGCGCGGGATCGCCGATCAAGCATGTCCTCTATATCATCAAGGAAAATCGCACCTATGACCAGGTGTTTGGAGACTTGCCTCAAGGCAATGGCGACCCGAGGTTGGTATTGTTCGGGCGGGACGTCACGCCGAACCAGCACAAGCTCGCCGAGGAATTCGTGCTACTCGACAATCTCTATTGCGATGCCGAGGTGAGCGTGGACGGTCATGCGTGGAGCAACGCGGCATATGCGACGGACTTCATAGAGAAGACCTGGCCCGCATCGTACGGCGACAAGTCGGAGGCCCCGCGCACCGACGCGGCCACGCCGGCCAGTGGATACATCTGGGACCTCGCGGCGCGCAAGGGGCTCACGTACCGGAGCTACGGCGAGTACGCGCAGCGCGTGAGCGAGGGCGGTGACATGCAGGGGCGCGTTGGCGGACTCGTCGGCCATGTCGCCCCGAACTATCTGAATTGGGGCGCGCGGGACACGGAGAATGCGGCCGAGTTTATCCGGGAGTTTGACGAGTACGAGAAGAATTTCGACAGCGCCGATCCGAAACTACGGCTGCCGAATTTCATGGTCATGGGCCTGCCGGAGGACCACACCAAGGGCACACGCCCCGGCGAACCCACGCCGCGCGCGGCCGTCGCCAGCAATGACTACGCGCTTGGGCTGATCATCGATCGCATTAGTCACAGCCGGTACTGGCCTGAGATCGCCGTCTTCGTGATCGAGGACGATGCGCAGGACGGCCCGGACCATGTCGACTCGCGGCGCACGACGGGGCAGGTCATCAGCGCGTACACCAAGCGGAAGACCGTGGACAGCACCTTCTACACGACGAGCGCGATGTTGCGCACGATAGAGTTGCTGCTCGGGTTGCCCCCCATGAGCCAGTTCGACGCGGCCGCGAACCCGATGTATGCCTCGTTGGCCGACACGCCGGACCTGTCGGGGTATACGCACGTGAAGCCGGGCATCGATTTGGAAGAGCGCAACACGAAGACCGCGTGGGGCGCGCACGAATCGCTGGCAATGGATCTGACCGAGTTCGATCGCGCCCCAATGTTCGAGATGAACGAGATTTTGTGGAAGTCGGTGCATGGCGCGGAGTCGGAGATGCCGATCCCGGTGCATCGGTTTGCTCCGGCGAGCTTGGCGATCGCGGCGGGGCAGGATTGATACACGCTGGACGCCATGGCATGGGCATCTTGCCCATGAATCCCGGGTTGAGAGTGAAATCGACGTCATCCGACCGTGTGCATGGGCAAGATGCCCATGCCACGAGATTCCGGCAATCGGTGTCCAGGACGCTCATTTCCGTGCTATGCCTTGCAGGCATGGCGTGGGCGCAAGAGGCCGCGCCGGGGCTTCATTGGTATTCGAACTACGAAGAGGCGCGGGCCGAGGCGAAGCGGACGGACAAGCCGATCTTCCTCGAGTTCCGTTGCGCGCCTTGAATTAACGGGCGCAAATTCGACGCACAGGTTGTGCAGTCGCCAATCGAATCGCCCCGGGGGCAGCTGCTCTCGAACTATGTCCTTGCACGCATCGTCGACATGACGCCCATCGACATCGGTCTGTTCGATTACGACCGGCACAACGCTGTGTATATTTTTCTCCTGAACGACGACGAACATATTTACATGCGATACGGCGGGCGCGAACCGGAATCCGGCGAGACGTATCTCAATTTGGACAGCCTCGAGATCGCGCTGCGCCTGGGCCTGCAACAGCATGCCCGGTATGCGGAGGGTCAATTGCCGCCCCAGCCACGCCCGAGGCCGCTTTTCTCCGCCGATATCCCGCTGCTCAAGGAGCACGAGATCGACCGGGGCCGCTGCGTTGAATGTCACCTGATCGCTGATTACCAGGCCCAGCAAGGCGAATTAGACGGCAGTCTCGACAAACTATCGGCGATTTACCGTTCCCCCGACATTAAAAACTTGGGTATTCATCTCGAGATCCCCAAGGGGGTCCTCGTGAAAGAGGCCGTGGGGGCCGCGGTCGAGGCGGGGGTGCAGGCGGGCGACACGCTGGCCTCGATCGACGGAATCCCCGTCCTCACCTTCGGAGATTTCCTGTACCACTACGACAAGACGCCCCGGATGGCGAAGACCATCGATATCGGCGTGAAGCGCGGGGAACAAGACCTGGCGCTGCGGGTTAACCTTCCTGAGGAATGGTGGCGGACCGACCTCTACTATCGGTTTTGGACGGTCGAGCCGCAGTTGTATTTCTTTGCGAAACCCCTGACCCCCGACGAGAAGGCGGCCAACGGACTGAAGCCGGAGGGCTTCGCCTCGCGGATCACGGAGGCGGACCCGGGGGCGATTCCGTTGCGCGTGCATGACTTGAAGGAAGGCGATATCATCTTCGCCGTAAATGGGGTGGAAACCGACTCGTTTACGCATAACGCCGAGGTATACATGATCTTGAATTTGACGTCGGGCAAGGAAGCCACCGTTTCGATCGTCCGGGATGGCGAACGGATGGACAGACTCATCACCCCCTACCGCCAATACTACCGGAAGCAAAAGTCGTGATGCGCGCCGCCGCGCTGCTTTCGCTCGTGCTGTTCCTGGCGTCCACAAGCCATGCGCAGGGCGCGTCGTCGTCAAAGGCGGAGATCAAACACGGACGCTCGAAGGTCGTCCTGACCTATGCCGCCCGGCTCGAGGGCGATGTACTGGTGGTCGAGGCCGCGCATGCCCCCGAATGGCACAGCTACGCGATGGACAATGTAATCCGCGCTCAAAAAAAGTCCGGGAAGGAAAAACCCGAATCCGAACTGCCCACGCGGATTGCGGTGTCGGGCGGCCTGGCCCTTGCGGGGCCGTGGTATCAGACGGAACCGAAAGATCTCTCGCAGCTCGACATCCAATGGTACACATGGGGCTTCGAGGAAAAGGCAACATTCGCCGCGAAAGTCGAACGCGGCGAGGGGAACGGCGCGGTCATCACCATAAACGGGCAGGCGTGCAATGCGTCCTCCTGCGCGATGATCGACGAGACTGTGCTGACGCTGGCGCTTGGGGAGGGGGCATTGATCTCCTCCGGTTTCGATCTTTCGATGCTCGCCGAAGTCATGGCAAATTAGTCCACTGTCCAAAATTTCCTAGAGCAGTCTCCCCAGGACGAGTCCAAGAAACAAAAACGCCACCCCGGCCACGTTCTGCCCCACGACGTTGGCCATCGCCAATACGTAGTGCGAGTCGCGAAGCAGTGCAGCCGTATCGAAGGCGAAGGTCGAGAATGTCGTGAAGGCGCCCATGAATCCTGTCAGCAGGATGACCTTCGCGTTACCATCCCATCCCCACTTTTCGACGACCAGGCCAAACACAAACCCGAACGCCAGGCACCCCGCCATGTTGACGAACACGGTCGGCCACAACGCCATCGATCCGGGCCAGATTCGCTGGATGAACACGCCAGAGCCGTAGCGGGCCAGAGTGCCCAAGGCCCCTGCGGCGGCGAGCAAAAGTAGTTTGGAGTACATTCCGGGCATCCTCGATGCGATTTTCAGCCTTGGCCAAGCGGTACCCGGGATACTACACGATTTTTACGAACGGCGAGACGCCGGCAATTACCCCGGCCCCTGGCCGTCAATCGCCGCATCGATAGCTTCTTCCGCCAATTCTTGTAGCTTTGCGGCGTCTTCGAGGAATTCCTCGGGGACGCGATAGTAGGACCTCAAGGTTTGGGTCGCGTTGGGTTGGAAGGGCTCCATGCCCCAAGCCTCATATTGCGCGCGGGACGCGGGGCTGGTCTTGAGGTACAGCGCGCCCTTGTGCGCGATGCCGAAGAAGGTGCCGCCGCAGTAGAGGCCGTACGCTCCGAACATCGAGCGTTGCGTGATGCCGTCGATGGTCCCGAGTTGGTCGCAGACAAACTCGACGAAGCCGTCGCCTTCCTGCGCGCCCCGGATAAACGGCATGTTGCGGAACCCCTTGGTAGCGACTCGATGGTTGTAATGACCACTCCAACTAAGACGATCGGGCGACCCTGCGCCCTTGATGGGCGTTGCCCGAAGTGCATGTGCTCTCGATCGGGCATGAAGGCCTGTCGCGCCCCTCTGCGCGGGGCTGGGATTAGCCTTCGTCTTCCCCGCCGGATCGCAAGGGGTCCTTCGCGATGGCCGCGACGGTCCTTCTCCAGCGCCGGGCGAGGACGGGGTCTTCCTCGAAGAACCGGCTCAGCGCCAGGAGGCGCGCGGCGAGTTCATCGCCAATCTGGTGTTCCAATCGGCAGGCCTCCTGATCGGCCCACTCGGGCTCATAGCGGAGGACGTTCTGCAGGAAGGCCAGGACCGCCTCGTGGCGCGCGGTGAGCACGTCGGCGAGCGAGCGGCCCTTGTCGGTCAAGTCGACATATCCGTAGGCCTTGTGGGTAACGAGGTCTTTCTCGACCAACTCGCGCACCGCGCGCGAGGCGGCCGGACGGCTGACTTGGACCTGCTCGGCGATCTCGCTCACGCTGCACACCTTGTCGCGCGTCAGGAGATCGGCGATGGCCTCGACGTATTGCTCGACGGACGGAGTCGTGCTGTGTGGGGTCCCGCTCGATGGACTGAAGGATGCCAAACCGAATCTCCTAAACCGATGCGATCATGGTACGGGGGGGCACCGTCACGGTTCAACCGCGCCGGACGCGGCGTCACCGCCCCCGACAAGGCACACATAGGCCGTGAGGTCGTCAATTGCGGCGGCGTCCAGCCAAAGCGTGTAGCGTTCGTTAAACCACTCGGTCACGGAGCGAAGCGTCGGCAGGCGGCCGTCGTGGAAATACGGCGCGGTCTTGGCCGCATTCCGCAGGGTGGGCGTATCGAAGGCCTCGTCCATCGCGTAGACGCTGCCCTTCGCCGCCGTGCCGAGATTGTGCGACTTGCCGTCGACAAAAAACGTCGCGGGCACATGACAAGAAGCGCAGCTCATCCCGTCCATCCCGGCAAAAGGACGATTGAAGATGGCCTCGCCGCGGAGGGCCTGTCTTGGCGAAGACGGCGACAAGCGTCCATCGGTCCCGAGATGAGTGACCGTCTCCGGGGCGAAGGTGTCCATGTAGGCGATGAGCGCGTCGAGGGTGCCTTGACCCGGTTCTACCCCGCCAAACTCCTCGACGACGACGTTGCGCGTGAACTCGGCCAAGCTCGCAATCCGGCCATTTCGGCCGTAGGGTGGCGTTTGGCGAATGCCATGAAGATCGGGGATGTCCAGCGGATCGAATAGTCCATTCCCGCCATGGGGGGAAAAGAAACTGTTGCTCGGGTCGACGCCACCCATCCGGGAGGACAGGCCGGGGACAAAAAACGCAGGGTTTACCCCGCCCTGGTAGTGGCACGTGGCGCAAGAGATGCCGAGCGATCGCGCGGGTTCGCCGAACAGTGCCGGATCCTCGAACGCGCGTTTGCCGGTCGTTTCAATGTCATTCTCGAACTCCACCGCGCCGTAGCCGTAACCTTTGAACGTGGGCGTGAATGTCACCAGGTACGTGGCGGGAGGCAATAGCGGAGGCACTACGGCGCTGGGCAAGTAGGTGGCACTCAGACGAGGCAGGGGCGAGAGCGTCTCCATGCCCTCGACAGAAAACAGATCGCCGAAAACCTGCCGGACGTAGGAGGAGGCGCTCGCGAACGAAGCCAACTGATTCTCCGAACTTCCGAAACGGGGGGCATGCGATGGATCCGTTTGCTCGACTTCGTGAGCGAAGGCCATCCACAGTCTCTGGGCATGTTCAACGGTTTCGCGGTCACTCGGGAAATTCACAGCGGAATCAAGCGCTTCCGCCACCGTATCGCCCACGATTCGTGTCGCAGCCACAAAAACGCGCTCCGCCGTGGAGCGGCGCATGACATTAGTAGGGCTGCTGACGCGCGCCTCGGCTTCGAGATCCCCGAATGCCGCGGCTACTTCGGCACGAAATGCATCCAATCTCGACGGCGCGGCACTTTCTTCGATGGTCTTCAAGTCGACTGCGATGTCGTCCCACGGCGCCGGTTTCAAATTTAGGAGAAAGATTAATCGGCGATAGGCCCCGGCGACGGGAGGTACCTGTCGATTGGCGTCCGTCTGTAGAATAAGTGCGCGGCGCGCGGACGCGAAATCGTCAGCGAAGGAGACATGGGAGGGCCACAGTTGTGCCACGCCAAGCACCAGTAGGGAGGGGAACATACGGCCACGCATCGGCTATTTCCCACCATCCGGCACGTCAATGACCACCATGCGCTGGGGCAGCTTCCCGAGTTTCATCCGCTTGATCTCGCGAAGTTCCTTGACCGAGATTATGGACAGGTCATCCGACTTGCGGTTCGTAACGTACGCGAAGCGGCCGTCCTTGCTGAACTCGATCGAATTCGGATCCGAGCCGACAGGGATTACGCCCTGAAGCTCGAGGGCAGGATGCGAATAGACCGCCACGAAGTTACCGATACTCCCGTTCGCGAACAGCAATTTCTCGTCCGGGGTGAGCCTAAGGCCGTGGTTCACGTTGTGGGGGTAGAACTTGGGAAACTCGGTCCCTTCCGGCAAGGGCGGCATCTCGACATGTCTCCTCACGGATCGCGACGACAGGTCGACCACGATGAACCCGTGCAGACGTGACAACTGAAGGTACATGGTCTTTTCGTCCTTGGTGATGACAAAGGGCCGGACGCCGTCGTCGAAAGGAATCTGGCCGAGAATCTCGAAGGTGTCCGTGTCGATGATCGTCACATGATCGTTCATCATCGATCCCACGTAAAGCCGTTTACCGTCTTGGGACAACTTGGTGCCGTGGCCCCCGTGGCCGATACCGATCTTTTTCACCACTTCCCGCTTCGCAACATCGACCACGGCCAGCCAAAGGGAGTCGTAGTAGGGTACAAAAACATAACGGCCATCCATCGAGGCGATCATGTGGTGGGGCATGCCATCGAGTTTCACGCGCCACAGCACTTCGTCGGTGGCGGTACTGATGGCAATGAGCTCGCCGGTCTCCCCCACGTTGGCCGCGCGAGAGAGCCCCGCGCTATCGATGCGGTTGACATAAAGCACATCGCCCTTTGGGGACGAGGCGACAAAGTCCATGTATAGACCGACGGAAATGGTCCCGATGATCTCGTGCTGGGGAATCGAAATCTTGGTGATTTCGCCGCTATTCGTGTTGTGAACGTAAAGGATTTCCGCCGCGTGCGCCAGCGTGCAGAACGACTGCAAGACGAGGGCGCACCCCCAGGCAACACGATGGAATTCCATGGATATCTCCCCGTTTTCGGCTAAATACTACCAGATCGCGGTTATGGTTTTCTTGGATCGCGGTGGTATAGTTTGGCCTGCGTCCAAGCGCCTATAACCAGCGGGGAGTAGACAGTCATGGCGAACGATTCCGTGAATATGTTCCATGTCGATTCGGTGTTTCCCTTGAGCAGCGAGGAAACGACGGTGACCGGGCACGTCGCCAAGGGCGCGTTCCGGCCGGGCGAGTCGGTTTCGCTCATTTCCGGCAGCGGCATTCCGTTGCTGGCCCCCATTTCGCGCATTGGCAGCGCGGAAACTCCGATTAACATCGTGCGCGAAGGCCAGAAGACCTCGATGTTGCTTCGCCTCGAGCCGCACCACCTGGCCCCCGGTTCGGTGCTTACAGGAACGGGAAACGACGAGGCCTACGCCGCGACGATGATCGTGGAGGGGGGCAAGGGCACCCAGGCGGCACGCACCGATCCGGAGCTTCAACAAATCGAACAACAGGTTAACGCGAGAAAATTCCAGGAAGCGTTCGATGCGCTCCAGGCCCGGCTTGCAAAGGGGGCGGGCAACGCGACCGCGCATCGGCTGTTTGCACGGGTCCACCTCGAGGCCGAGCACGAGCTTAACGACAAGAAGAAGGCGCTCGAGCACATCAAGAAGGCGTACGAGTGGGGAGGCGCCGGCGATTCAGCGGTCCTCGAAACGCTGGCCCAAGCCCTTGGCGCGAACGGCGAAATCGAGCACGGGCTTCGTTTCCTCGAGCGTCTTCACGCCCTCGCATCGGAAGGAGACACGGCGCGATACTACAGCGAGCGCATCGCCTCCTATCGCAAACGGTTCCGGGTGCCCGATCTATGGGAGTTCTTCGACGGCTTCGGCGATGTCGTCTTTCAGGCCAGCAAGCTCGACGAAATCAAGAAGGCCATCGCCAACGGCAGCATCCCCAAGAACGCCAATTGTCGCCGAAACAAGACGGGCGATATGAAATCCATGACCGAGTACGTCGGCAAACTACACCCGGAAGTCCTCGGCGGAGGCAAATCGAACGCTTCGTCGGCCAGAAAATCCATCGCCATCGTTGCCGGCGGCGTGATTGGGCTCTCGGCGGGGATCGCGTTCGGTATGACGAATGTCCTCGCCCTATCCCCTTTCCTCCTTGCGATCGGGGGCGCCGGAGTAGGCGCAGGAGCGGTGTGGGGTTTTTCGCGCATGGGCACCAAGAAATCCTGAATTGCGTCGAGTCGACATGAGCGTGCCCAAGGAACCGAACCAACCCAAGCCGTTCATCAACGTCCACTTTCGCTGCTGCAATATTTACGCGCGCGTTCACCTGAATGCCCAGGGCAATGCGTTCGCGGGTAACTGCCCGCGTTGTTGTGCGCGCTTGATCATCGAGGCCGTCGAGGGAGGCGATCCCGCGAAATTTTGGTCAGCCGGTTGAGGGAGACGCGGGGCCTTGTGCCATAATTCCTGACATTGGCCAAGGCTTGACTCGACTATACGGGACAGTACCCTTTGCATTACCTTCCGGAGGAAGACCCATGTTCTCGATCGTTTCGCGTCCTTCCTGGCATCTCGCCGAGCGGCATGCCACGCCCGAATTGCTCCACGGGAACCGGCGCGATTTTTTGAAGGCCCTGGGCGCCGGGGGCCTCGCTTTGTCGGGAATGTCGTGGGCTTCGGCACAAGAGCCCGCCCCTGCGGCGGCCGAGGCGAATCCCCTTCCGCCACACGAACGCAATCCGAAGTTCGCCGACGCCGGGCGCGTGATGACCGACGAAAAATACCCGTTGATGTTTAACAATTTCTACGAGTTCTCGACCCGGAAAGACGGCCCAGCGAAACTCGCCAAGGGATTCAGTCTCGATCCCTATTCCCTCGAAGTTGACGGCCTCGTGGAGAAGCCGCTGAAGTTTGACCTCGATCAAATCGAAAAACTCGGCTACGAAGAGCGCGTGTGCCGTTTCCGCTGCGTCGAGGCGTGGGCCATGACGGTCCCGTGGGCCGGTGTCCCCCTTGCGAAGCTCATCGCCCAGTGCGGGGTAAAGGCCGAGGCGAAATTCGTGGCGTTCCAGACCTTCCACGATCCCAAGCGTGCCCCCGGCCAGAAGGACACGGCGTTTACGTGGCCCTACCAGGAAGGCCTGCGCATCGACGAGGCGTTGAATGAGATGGCCTTCGTCGCCACGGGGTTGTACGGCAAACGCCTTGCGCCGCAAAGCGGCACCCCCCTGCGCATCGTGCTTCCTTGGAAATACGGCTTCAAGGGCCCCAAGAGCGTCGTGAAAATGACTTTCACTGACAAGCAGCCGGCCACGATGTGGAACTCGGCCATCCCCGCCGAATACAAGTTCTACTCGAACGTCGATCCGGAAGTGCCGCACCCGCGTTGGTCGCAGGCCTCGGAGAAACTCCTCGCCGACGTGGTCGAGCGGATCCCGACGCAGTGGTACAACGGGTATGGCGAGCAGGTCGCGGCGCTTTACGCGAACATGCCGCGCGAGTTGTATTAATCCGCGTTACCGTGCGCGGTTCGGATCCGGAAAATCCCGGGACAGGCCGAACCGCAGGTTTTTCACCATCGAGTAAACCGCCTTGTGGAAGGGCTCGATGGCCGGACCGCGGGTAGCCGCTACCTGGAAGGCCGTCTCGAGTTGCGCCATGTCCTTGGCCAGGATGGTGATATTGAACTCGCCCAATTCCGGCGGGCCGAACCCGAGTTTCCGCCGCTTGATCGAATGCCCCTCGATCTTGCCCTGTGCCTTGAGCATGCCGAGGTACCGGTCGAGGTTCTCGCAAAAATCGAGGTCCTTCGTGCTGTCCTTCAAGTCGCACCAAATCTCGTAATAATTCATCGCCTCGCTCCCGAAAAGTCGCCCAGTCCCGCCCGTACACAACCGAATGCATATCGGGCTTGTAGCCCCGCCAGCCGCTTTGTACAATGGCCGCTCATTGCAGGGAGGAAATATACCATGACCAAGTCGTCCGCGCCGTGGGTTGATGGGCTTACATTCGGCCAGACGCTCGCCAAGACCTGCGCACGCCACGGCGAACGAGACGCCGTCGTGTTTCCAGGTCTCTCGCTCCACTGGTCCTACGAAGAATTCGCCGCGCGGGTCGATGAGGCCGCCCGCGCGCTTGCGGCCCTCCGGGTCGTCAAGGGCGACCATGTCGGCATCTGGGCGACAAACGTGCCTGAATGGATTCTCGCGCAGTTCGCCACGGCCGCCATCGGCGCGGTCTTGGTCAACGTGAACCCCGCCTATCGCAAACACGAACTCGCTTATATCCTCCGCCAGGCTGACATCTCCGTGCTACTCGTCACCGATTCGCACAAAGGCTCGGATTTCCAAGCGATGGTCGCGGAGGTCATTCCCGAGCTCGACACGGATCACTATTCCAAGCCCCTCGCCTCCGTCTCGTATCCCAAGCTGCGCCATGTGATTTGCGTGAAGGATGTCCCCTCGACCGCGCGGGGCATTCGTCCGTGGAGCGCGTTCCTGGCCGAGGCGCGGCGCGTCGAGCCGAGGGCACTGGACGCGATGCGCGCGGCCGTGGGCCCCGGCGATCCGGTCAACATCCAGTACACCTCGGGTACGACGGGCGATCCCAAGGGCGCGACGCTGTCCCACCGCAATCTCCTGATGAATGCCTTCTATGTGGGCGAACGGCAGCGTATCACCGAGGCCGACCGCCTCTGCATTCCCGTGCCGTTCTATCACTGTTTTGGTTGCGTGATGGGCACGCTGATGTGCGCGGTGTACGGCGCCGCCATGGTGGTCCCCGCCGAGTCCTTCGACCCCGGGGCGACGCTCGAGGCCGTGGCCCGCGAACGCTGCACGGCCCTCTACGGCGTCCCAACGATGTTCAGCGCCCAAGTCCACCACCCGGACTTCGCGAAGTACGATCTGTCGTCGTTGCGCACCGGCATCATGGCGGGCAGTCCCTGTCCGATCGAGTTGATGAAACGGGTCACCCGCGACATGCACCTGCCCGAGATGACCATCGCCTATGGCCAGACGGAGTCGTCCCCGGTAATCACCCAGAGTCACACTAGCGATCCGGTCGAATGGCGCGTTGGCACGGTGGGTTCCGTCCTACCCGGGCTCGATGTACGGCTTGTCGATCCCGAATCGCTCGCGGACGTTCCCGACGGCGCGCAGGGCGAGTTATGGGTGCGCGGACACAGCGTCATGATTGGGTACTACAACAAACCCGAGGCCACCGCCGCCGCCATCGATCCCGAGGCCTGGCTCCACACCGGCGATCTCGCCACGCGCACGCCCGAGGGCCAGTACAAGATCACGGGCCGCATCAAGGATATGATCATCCGCGGCGGCGAGAACATCTATCCGCGCGAGATCGAGGAATTCCTGCTGACCCATCCCAAGATTCGCGAGGCCCAAGTGGTGGGGTTGCCCGACCCGAAATTCATCGAGCAGGTCTCGGCATGGATCGTGCCCACGGAACCGGGCACGCTTACCGCCGCCGAGGTGAAGGAGTTTTGCAAGGGACGCATCGCCCACTACAAGATTCCGCACTACATCGAAATCGTCGCCGAATTCCCCCTGACCGTCACCGGAAAAGTGCAGAAGTTCCGCCTGCGCGACATAGGCATCGACAAATACGGCCTGCAGGCCGCCGCCGCCGCGGAAACGGCGTAAACGCGGCGAATTCGTTTGAGTTTCCCTCCCCCGTCCCATAGAATTCCCATTTGGCGCCGTCGCCTATTTTTTTGCGTGTCGCGCCGTGGAGTATCCATGATCCCGATTCCGTTCTCCTTTTCCCGTTCAATGCTCCTCGCTGGGATGGTTGCAGCGAGTTGGACTGCCAACGCGCAAGACTTCGATCGCCTCCTCGTAAATTTTGACCTCGTGTTTCGCGGAGGTCAGGTCATGGACGGCTCCGGTACGCCCGCCGTGAAGGCCGATGTCGGGATCAAGGATGGAGTCATCACCGCCGTGGGCGACCTCTCCCAGGCGACGGCGAAACGCGAGATCGACGTTACCGGCAAGACGATCTTTCCCGGGATCATCGACCTCCACAGCCACGCCGACGAAGGCGCGGCCACGACCGGCGGACTTCGGTCGAAGAACGACAAGCGCCGCGCTGCGCCCAACCTCGTCGCACAGGGCGTCACCACGGTCGTGGTGAACATGGACGGCCGGAGTCCGGGCGACATCCTCCAGCAGAAGACGCAACTCGAGGAACGGAAGTTCGGGCCGAACGCGATCCTGACCGTCGGGCACAACACCGTGCGGCAGGCCGTGATGAAGAACGATCACGAGCGTGCCGCCACGCCCGCGGAGATCGACGCGATGCGCGCGCTCGTCCGGCGCGGCATGGAGGACGGGGCCTGGGGCCTCAGCGCGGGACTCGAATACGTCCCGGGCATCTGGAGCACGACCGAGGAAGTCACCGCGCTGGTCAAGGAGGTCGCCCCCTACCGCGGTGTCTACATCGTCCATGAACGCAGTTCGGGTTCGGACCCGATGTGGTATGTGCCGAGCCGCGACGAGAACAAACCCATCACGACGATGCTCGATTCGATCAAGGAAACCATCGCGATCGCCGAGGTCACCGGGGTTGTGAGCGTGGCCACGCACATCAAGGCGCGCGGCGAGGACTATTGGGGCACGAGCGCGGAGATGATCAGGGCTATCCAGGAGGCGCGCGATCGCGGCGTGAAAATCTTTGCCGATCAATACCCGTACAACACCTCGGGTAGCGACGGCTCGATCGCCTTGTTGCCGCGATGGATCGAGGAGGACGCGCGGACGGCTTCGGACGGCGCCACGCTTGATCACGCCAAGGTCCTGGCGGACGTACTGCGGGACCCTCTCAAGGCGCAGGCCATCCGGCGCGATGTGCTCCACCAGATCAGCCGGCGCGGCGGCGCGGAAAACATCGTCGTATTCCAACACCCCAACAAGGAATTCATCGGGAAGTCGCTCGCCGAGCTGGCCAAACAAGCTGGCGTGGATCCCCTGGAAATGGCGTACCGGCTGCAAGCGGACGGCTTCAAGGACCGATTCGGCGGCGCGCAGCTTCGCGGTTACTCGCTTTCCGAGGAAGACATCGAACGATTCGCGGCGCAACCCTGGGTGGCGACTGCCTCGGACGCCGGCATCGCGCTCCCGGAAGACGGATCGATCCACGCCCGGTACTATGGCACCTTTCCGCGAAAGATTCGCCACTACGCCATCGAGCGCGGCGTGCTTTCGGTCGAGCAGGCCGTCCGTTCGATGACCTCGCTCCCCGCCGAAATTCTCGGCGTGGACAAGCGCGGCCTCGTCAAGGAAGGATTCTGGGCCGATCTCGCGGTCATCGACCTGGCCACCATCCGCGACACCGCGACATTTTTCGAGCCGCACCAATATCCCGAGGGCGTGGACTATGTCCTCGTCAACGGAAAGTTCGTGGTCGAGGCCGGCGAGTTGACCTACGCATTGCCTGGCCGGGTCCTCACCCCCCAGGAATCGATGACCCCGCTCGACACCGACTAGCCAAAAGTCGGCGGATTTCTCGTTCCTTCCTAAGTTCCGGGGGGGGATCGCCAATCGAATTCGCGTGGGTCGAATGCTATGCTTCGGCCCAATCGGCCCAACATGGAGAATTTCATGAGACTTTCGCTTCGTATTCTATTCTTGGCGGCGCTGTCCTCGGCAACGATCCCCGCGCGCGCCGAGCCCATCGTCGACCCTACGAGACCGGTCGCGTGGTCCGTAAAGCAGGGCGCGGAGGGAATGATTGTGGCCGTATCCCCCGCGCGCCAAAGCCTATCCATCGTGGGTACGACTGGCGCGCTGATCGGATCCGGCGTCGACGCGGTGGCGAACGACAAATTCCGCAAGGCGATCCGGGGAATGCTGGAAGGCTACGATACGGGGAAGGTGTTCGAGGAAAAACTTGCGTCGCGCTTGCACGCCGCCCTTGGCGCGAGGCTCGTCCGCGTGTCCCCGATGGGCTCCGCCGCTGGATTCGCCAACGCGAAGGAAGCCGAGAAGGTTCGCTTTCAATCCATCGCCAGCGATGGGGCCGAGGCCTTGCTCGATCTCCGGCTAACCTATGGCATCTTCGGCGTCGAGGGAATCCTCGTCGCGAAAATCGAGGCCGATCTGTACGGGCTGCCCAAGGGACGGCGCCTCTGGGATGACGCACTCGTCGTTTCCACCGAACCCATCCTCGGGGCAAACAAATTGCAAGACCCAACGAAGCGTCTCGCTCCGAATTTTTCGTCGCCCCGGCTCACCGCGGACGAGGACGCCGTCAGCAAATGGACGGAAGACAACGGCGAGACCCTCCGGGCGCGCTACGAAACAGCCGTGGACGGCGCCATCTCGGCGTTGGTGTGCGCGATGGGACTCGCGGCCGAGCCCGCCGGGGAATACTATCTTGGGAAACTGGCGTTGAACCGGAAGGAATTCGACGACGCGGCGGCGCACTTCAAGAAATCGGCGGCGCTCGATCCGGCGAACATCGACACGATCAATGGATTGGCTGTAACGATGGGCCACAACGATCAGCCCACCGAGGCCCTGGCCATGTTGGAACTCTTGACGAAGTCGCACCCCGAATACGGTGCCGCGTGGCACAACATCGCGTGGATCCGCGCCGTGAAGTCGGACGATGCCGACGGGGCGAAGGAACCGTACCGGAAGGCCCTCGAACTGGGCATGCCCGAGGACAAGAAGATCGAGAAAGCCCTCGAATAGGGACGAGGGCTAACGCGGGTGCCTAAACCGTCGCAGTACAAGATGGCCCCATCCGCCGAAGACTATGGCCAGCGCCACCCCCATGGCCCATAGCCCGTATCGAAACGGTGAGGGGTCGTATGTGAACCGGATCGTATGGGCTCCTTTCGGGACGACGACGCCGCGGAACATGCCATCGACCGGGACAATGTCCGCGATGATACCGTTCACCGTGGCCGTCCAGCCGGGGTAGAACGTGTCGGCCAACACCGCGATTCCTTGGGCATCAGTGTCGACGCGGAGTTCCACGGCTGTGTTTCGAGATTCCGCAATCGCCGCACGGCCGCTCGCATTCTCGCCCGCCGCCGCCAGTTGCACGATACCTTCCAAGAGCGGGGGCAAGCCCGAGGCAAGCAGGCCTTCTTGGAATGCGTCCACGCGGCGGCCATCGAATATGACCCGGGCGCGAGGAACGGTTTCGACGTGCTCGAACAAGGCCGCGCCGGATTCGTAGACATGAACCAGCCGCAGGCTCTCCCGGACGGACGCGAACACTCCGCGCACATCCGCCTTCGTCAACAATAGCCCGGAACACGCGGCGCGCAGCTGGAGGAGCGGGTCGCGCTGCCACGCGGTCTGAAACTGCGCGGCACGCTCGATAAAGGGAGTGTCGTCGCGGAGTATGCGCGCAACCCCGTGACCTTCCACGGGCCACCCTGACATCGAGTCGCTACCCCCGATCCTTGCGCCGGCTTGTCCAAGGGACTCGACAAATGGCGTGGACGGAAAGAATTGGCGGGTGGCGGCGTAGGGAACCAGGGGATCGAACGCGAACATGAGCTCGGCAATCGTGACGAGCGCCAATCCGTGGCCCAATGTCCGCGCCGAGGGGCGAAGTAGGGTGGCCGTGAGCAGACCGAAGAATGCAACGGTCACACCCACCGCGGCGACGGACGGGACAATTAGGGGAATCCGGGAATTCCCCCACGCCATGTAGATGCCGAAGCCAAGCAGCATCACCAGGGGCGGAAGCATAAACGCGAGGCGGCGCAGGGCCGCGTTGCATTGGGCGGGATTCAATTCGAGCCACGCCTCGCCTGCGGCCGCGCCCACGAGGGGCAGGGCGAGGGTGGTCATGATCGTCCAATGCTCGAGCCCGAGATCCCCGGCCCCGGGAATACCAATCAGTCTTCCATCGAGCCCAGCCCCGGCGGCGCCCAAGAGGAGTACTGTCCCGAGGAGGGCGTCGATTCGGTGACGATGCGGTCCCGGAGCGCTATGCCGGACCGCGCACCAGAGGACGGCCAACAAGACAAACGCTAGGCCCGGATGCAGTAACGCGGCATCACGGGGGGAGACGGGCCCGGCATTGCCCGAAACCACCGCGGAGGAATTCCCGAATAGTCCCGGCAGGGCGACATGGACGAGATCAAGCAGCGCCAGATGGGACGGGGAGGAAGGCGGCGAGGACGCCGACTGCGCGACGAGTTCGACGAAGGGAGCGATTTGCGGCGCGGCAAGCGCGACGGCGAGAAGCACGGCGCACACGAACGCCGCGTATGGCTTGGCTCCTGTTTTCCGGCGATGCGGAAGGACCGCGCGCAAGACCAAGTAGGTCACGGCGAAAAGGCCGAATCCCGCGCAGGCGTTCGGGTCTCCGCCGATCAGCATGAGGGCCATGACAAGGGTGCCCATCGGCCAGTAACGCGCCTGCCCCAGGGCAATTCGTTCTACGAACAAGAGAAACAACGGTGCCCACGGCAACACATCGGACAACGGAGCGCTGAGCCAAAGCCGCATGGGCGCGCCCAACATGAACGCGGCCCCAACGAGGAATGCGAAGGGGCCGTGGAATCCCAATCTCCGGGCAACGAAATAGGCCGTCATTCCGGCAACGAGTAGCTTCGCCAAGACCGACACGGCGAGCGCCGTGCCCAGGTCGAGAAAGTAGAACGGGATCGAGAATGGCGAGAATGCGCGGGTATTCCATTGCGCGATGAACGGGGCACCGGTCGAATGCCCCGGGTCCCAAAGCAATGCCAACGGATCATGGGCATGTTTCGAGACGAATGCATACGCAAGATACGCCTCAATCCCCTCGCGCTCGATCTCGGGATTGCCGAGTGGCTCGAATCCGTCTGGGCGGGCCGCCTCCCACGGGGGTAGTTCAAAGAGACGATGGTTCGAAAGCGGAATTCGTCCGTCAACGACTGCCGGATACGTGGCGAGTAGCGCGCACGCGAGCAGAAGTAGCAGGTGAATCGCGTCGCCGATCACCCATCGGAAACGATGCGTCATGCGGGGCAATCCGCATCGATGGCGCCGGGATTAGCGGCGCTTGGGCGGCGTATGGATGCTACGCCCATAGTAGTCTTCCGAGGCTTCCAACAGGGTTTCGGACAAGGTCGGGTGCGTGTGGATCGTGTGCGCCACATCTTCGACGGTCGCTTCCATCTGCATGGCCAGGGCGGGCACGGCGATCAATTCTCCCGCCTCAGCGCCGAGGATGTGCGCGCCGATCAATTGGTCCGTACGCGCGTCTCCGATCAGCTTGACCATGCCATCGGTCTCGTCCATCGCGAGGGCGCGCCCGCTGGCGGCAAAGTTGAACCTCCCCACGCGGACCTCAATCCCGGCCTCGCGCGCCTGCGCCTCCGTCAAGCCGACGCGCGCGATCTCCGGCGAAGTGAAGGTGCATGCGGGGACAACGCGATAGTTCATCGTCCGGTTTTTACCGGCTGAGTTTTCCGCCGCAACCATCGCCTCCGCCGAGGCCCCGTGGGCCAGCAACGTCTTCCCCGTGACGTCGCCAATCGCAAAGATGCCGGGTATCGATGTCTCCATGCGATCGTTCACAAGAATCTGCCCACGATCCCCCAGCGCCACGCCTGAATTCCCCGCCGCCTCCGAATTGAATGCGATTCCGATTCCTACCAGGACCACATCCACTTCGACCGTGCCCGGCGATTTCCCCTCAAGCTCGAGCGTAACGCCCTTCTTGCCAACCTTCATCGTCTTAACCGTGGTGCCGCTGCGCACATCGATGCCGGATTTCTTCCAATGCTTTGCAAGCCGATCCGTTAGTTCCACGTCGTCCAACGGCAAGACCGACGGCATCTTCTCGATCAGTGTCACGGACGCGCCAAAGTTGTTCCAGAGGCAGGCAAACTCGCTGCCAATGGCCCCGGCGCCGATCACCGCGATCCGCGAGGGAACATGATCAAGTTCGAGGGCGTCCGTGCTGCCAATGACCGTCTTGCCGTTGGTCTCGAGGCCCGGAATCCGCGCGGGGCGGCTCCCCGTGGCAACGATGATCGAGCGCGAGCGAAGCGACCGGCCGTCCACCATAACCGTGCCCGGTCCCTCGACGGACGCGCTACCTTGAACGGCCTCTATTCCGTGTCCCTTGAAGAGACTCGCGATCCCCGCCTTGTTCTTCCGCACGACGTCGTTCTTGTGCTTGAGCAGACCCGGCAGATCTAAAGTCACATCGGCGGCGCTGATCCCGTGCGTCTTGCCTCCCTTGAGCCTGCGGTACGTTTCCCCGGAATGGATCAGCGTCTTCGTCGGGATACACCCCCAGTTCAGACAAACGCCGCCCAGTTCGGCCCGTTCGATTACCACGACCTTCGCGCCAAGTTGGGCCGCGCGAATCGCGGCGACGTACCCGCCGGGCCCCGCGCCGATAACAATGACATCGCAATCGAGCATGTTAGCGGTTGAACTCCCCGGTCTCCATCGCCGACTTCAGGCCCCCCATGAATTCCGCCGCTACGGCCCCATCAATCACCCGATGATCGCTCGACAGGGTCAGCTTCATGATCGGGCGGATATGAATCCCCCCGTCGATAACCACGGGCCGGTCCTTCATCTGGCCGACGGCGAGGATCGCGCTATCGGGTTGGTTGATGATGGCCGTGAAGTGATCAACGCCAAAGGCGCCAAGATTGGATATCGTGAACGTGCTGCCTGCGTAGTCATCGGGTAACAAACGATTCTTCCGGGCCTTCTCCACCAACGCGGCACAGGCCTCGTGAAGCTGCCGGAGGCCCATGTCATGTGCGCCCTGCACCACGGGCACGATGAGGCCCGTGGGAAGGGCCACGGCGAAGCCTAGGTTGATTTCGCCCAACGATGCGATTGCGTCTCCCAGCCAGCGCGAATTGACCGCCGGGAACTTTTTGATCGCCGCGACCGTCGCCATCATGACCAGGTCGTTGTACGAGGGCTTGAAGCCTTGGGCCGATGCCCGGATTTCCTTCGCCGCGGTCATGTCGACTTCGACGGTAACGTAATAATGCGGCGCGGAGAACTTGCTCTCCGTCATGCGCTTCGCGACGATGCGGCGCATCGGCGTTAACGGAACCACTCGCGAACCGGGCATCGCGACGGGCGCTGCCGATCCGCGCTTGGCCATAGCCGCCTCGACGTCTTCTTTGACGATTTTGTTGCCCGGACCCGTTCCCGTCACGCCGCGTAGATCGACGCCCTCGATTTCCGCAAGGCGCTTCGCGGTGGGCGAGATGTGAAGGTCAGAGAGTGACTCGGCATAGGCGGCCACGTCGGCCTCCATAATCCTCCCCCCCACTCCAGTCCCTTGAATCGCAGAGAGTGAGACGTGATGCGCCGAAGCGGCGGCCTTCGCCCTGGGCGAAGCCTTGACCGGGCCAGAGATCGTCTGGACAGGCTCCGTGGCGGCGGCTTGTGGCGTTGGAGTCGCGGGGCCCGGCGCAGTGTTCTCGCTTGCTTTCGGAGTAGCCGGTACGGGCGCCGAAGCAATGGCTGCCGGCAGTTCCTCGCCGGGCTCGCCGACCAATGCCACCACGGTCATGACGGGGACGATTTCGTCCGTCGGGACCACAATCTTCCGCAATACGCCCGAGGCCGTCGATTCGCACTCGATCTCGGCTTTGTCAGTTTGGACGCAGAACAGCGGTTCGCCCTTGGCGACCGTGTCGCCTTCCTTCTTCAGCCATTGGACAATCGAGGCTTCCTCGACCGACTGGCCAAGCTGCGGCAATTTGATTTCGTGCATGATAGGGCTAGTTGATCCGGTGGGAAACGTCGAGGACATCGTAAATGAGCCGGGCAACGGTCGAACCCGGGTCAAGGCCACACACCTTGGAAATGACCCCGTCGAATCCCTCGCGGCGATACAACTCCTGTATCCGCTGCGCCGAGGGGTCACCGGGGTGATCGTACCGTATCGCGGCGGCGGCTGCAATCGCGAGGCCCTTGGGCTCGATCCCCTGCTTCGCGCACATCAACGCCGCGCCGATGAGCCGGTCATCGTTGCCGAGTTTCCGCTCGGGGTCCCGGGCGACGCGGTCAATTCGATCCCCGAGCGCCTTGTTCGCGAAACGGAGCTTTAAGTCGTCCCAGTGCCCACGAAGCTCGGCGCGGTCGAGGCGATAGGTCCTGACAAGTCCCTCGCAGGATTCGCCCATCGCAAGATCGACGATATCCGAAACCTTCGGATCTGCAATTGCCTCCCAAATGAATTCGTGCCCGCGAATCCACCCCAAATACGCCGTCGCGGCGTGCGCCGCGTTGTGAACGTACAATTTGCGAGCGACGTATGCCGCGAAGTCCTTCTTGGGCAATAGGTGGGCAATCGCCGGAATCGGGCCTCGAAAAGCCTCGGCGTCGACCGGGAGTTCGCAGTACGCCTCGACATAGACGCACAGCGGATCGTCGGCCCGTTGTTCTTCCGTCGTGGCGGGAACCATGCGCCCGATGCTGGCGTCCACGAAACCCACGAGCGATTCGAGCGCGGCGTGGAGGCCCGGATCGAGGTGCTTCAACACCTCGCCCTTCAAGTGCTTCGCGGCGTCGATCATGTTCTCGCAAACGATGATGTTCAGCGGGACCGGGTTGGGTTGAGAAAGGCGCGTCTTCAGACCGAGGGCAATGTTTGGCGCGATAAGCGGTAGCGCGGCCTGTCCCACGGCGGTCGAGGCGACCAGGGCATGCGAAATGGCCTCGGCCACCGCCGCCGAATCGCGTCCCGAAATCGCCGAGACCCGTCGCACGTCAATAGTCGTGGGAGTATCGCTCGCAATGTGAATGGCGTAATGGCCCCGGCGATTCAACTCGTCGACGACCCCGGGCGATACATCAACGAAGACCGTGTCATATCCAGACTCAAAATAGAGTTGCCCCAGAAATCCGCGCCCGATGTTCCCGGCGCCAAAATGGACGGCCTGCCTCACGTTGCGCGTCCAGCAGCGTTCGAGTCCACTGTGTTGAGGCTTTCCTCATGAATACGCCCGTTCGTCGCGAGAAGACTCTTGTTCGCGCCGAATAGGTCGAGCGGCGAACCGTCCAGATGCGTCACGCGTCCGCCCGCTTCCTCGACGATCAACGCGGCCGCAGCATAGTCCCACGGCGCCAACGCCACGTGAAAATACCCGTCCATGTCTCCGGTCGCCACGGAACACAGGCCGACCACCGCGGCGCAATGGCAGCGTACCTGGCCCGCGCCCACGGCAAGCCGCGTGAACCGGGCCAATGTCTCCTCCCGGATGGCCGGATTCCCAAAATCGATCTCGACCCTCGCAAGTCCGAGGGCATCCACGGAGGATACGCTCAAGGGATTTCCATTCCGCGCGGCCCCTCGACCGCGTTCCGCGAGGAACACATCCCCCGTCATTGGCATGCCCACTCCCCCGGCCCGAACTTGTCCCCCCTCGGCAAAGGCTATCGATATCCCGAACGCGGGAAACAATCCCCGGACGAAATTTTGCGTGCCGTCGATGGGATCGAGAATCCAACACCGCCCCTTGGGATTCGCTGGCATCCCCGACATCCCCAGCTCCTCCCCCAAAATGTCGTCGCCCGGGAACGCCTCACCAATAAGCTTCGTCAATCGGCGCTGGACTTCCTCATCCACCTCGGTCAACAAGTCATTCGCCTCGGACTTCGACCAAACGGAAACCTTGGAGCGGTCCGAATAGCGTTCGGCCACATACGGCATGAGGCGGGCAAGGGATTCACGAACTAGTTCGATTTCGTTCATTGGATATCTTCTCGATGCGACAATGACAGTCTGGGCGCAGGATTATGGGTCAACTCCGTCCTGCTTGTCCATCCATCCCTCGAAATTTGGGATGTCCCCAATCCCCAAACTTCCCGGTCGGCCCAACGAAGGAATGGCCTGGTGCGATTGCTTCGTCCTCGACGCGAAAAGCATGTCCTTGGAATGCAGCGAGATTCATAGGGCCACGCGCGGATATCCGGGTGTACGCGCGCTGACAGTTCGAATGCTCGACACCGTCCGTGACGATTCGCGGCCATGAGTTTGTCCCAATCTGCGCCCCCTGTTATTCTCTGCGCCTGAACCCCGGAGGAAACGTTATCGTGCATGTACGAAAGGCGGTCATTTCCGCCGCAGGCAGGGGCGCCCGCCTCTATCCCTCGGCCGACACCGTGCAGAAGGCCATGCTCCCGGTAGTCGATCGGGATGGCCTCGCCAAACCCGTGATCCAAATCATCGCCGAGGAGGCGCTTGAAAGCGGTATCGAGGAAATCTGCATCGTCACCGCGCCGGGGGACGCGCAAGGCTACGAGCGGCAGTTCTCCGCGTTGCGCGAGAACCTGCTCCGGACCTACGAGGGCGCCGCGTGGGCGGAATCGGGCGCCCGTAGAATCGATGACCTCATCGGCCGGATACGTTTTGCGGAGCAGCGCGAGCCCCTCGGATACGGCCACGCGGTCGGGTGCGCGGAGGAATTCGTCGGTGGCGAGCCCTTTCTCCTCCTGCTCGGCGATCATCTCTATATCTCGCACCTTTCGGGCCGCCGTTGCGCCCAGCAACTCATCGAGCTCGCCACGCGCCGGGAGTGCGCCGTGGCGGCCGTGCAATCGACCCGGGAACACTTGATCGGCCGGTACGGCACGCTCAGCGGCCGCCGGCTTCCGGATTCGGCGAACGCCTACCGCATCGAGGCAATCGTCGAGAAGCCCTCGGTAAGCCGCGCGGAGATCGAGCTCCAAACGCCGGGCTTGCGCGTGGGTCATTACTTGTGTTTCTTTGGCATGCATGTCCTGACCCCGGCGATATTCGGGCTCATTCGCGAGTCCGTCCCGTCGCAGCCGGGCGAAATTCATCTCACCCCGGCGTTGCAGGAACTCGCGCGCCGCGAAACCTACCTCGCCCTCGAGATCGAGGGCACACGGTACGACATTCGCGGGAAATTCGGTTTGTTGCAGGCGCAAATCGCGTTCGCCATGTCCGGAAGCGATCGGGATCATCTTCTCACGACAGTCGTGGATACCCTGGCCGAATCGGCGGCGCGCGGCCAGGGGCCGGCACGCTGACGTGAATCCCTTCATCGAGACGATCCTCGCGGAAACCGCCCCAAGGCGCGACCGGTCGTTCGAGTCACTCTGTGCGGGCCGCTCCCACGCCGATTTGCTCCGATGCGCCGGAGAGCTGGAATCGTTCCGCCAGACAGCCGGGAACCTCTATCATCGCGTTCGCGCGATCGTGTTCCTATACGCCATTCACCGTTTCCGGGTCTCCGACGACGGGGCCATACCACCCACCGGGACCATCCCGCTCTCCGCCCATGCCGACTTCCAGAACCGTCGTTACGAGGAAGCGCTTAGCACGCTCAACGGCGCGCTTGCTCGATCCGAGGTCAATGGGGCCCTATCCTCCGGCTTGGCGGCCTGTTACCACGCCCTTGCATTCCAGACCCTCGCCGACCAAGTCCGGCGCAGCGTCCGCTCGAGCCGGGGAAACCAGTGGACCTTCCGCGTGGGTCACCCCGACGATCATCCGCTTCGCGTTCGTCCCGAGATGCTTTCGCGCCCCGGCGGCTCGCTCCTCTACCCCGTCCTGCGCGAGCTGACACCCGTCCGCCTCGACCTCACGCATTGCGCCTGGTCCGATATTTTCTTCCTCGGCATGGACCAGCCGGAGGGAGCGCGCGTTGTCAACATCTCCGTTGACCTTGGCGTACAAGGACGCGATTCCGAGGTGCGCCCGCCAGTGGAAAGTTACGTGCGCGTCATCGAGGAACCCGTCCTCCGCCTGACGAGCATCGATCTGAACGGCACAAAAGACATCGCCTCGCTGGACGAGTTGTTCAACTTCGGCAACGATCACCTCGGCCTGCTGAAGGCCGGCGTCATCGCGTCGGGCCTTGTCCCGCCCTCCTTCGAGGGAACCAACCATTCCATCGCCCGCATCTTGGAAAACACCGTCGGCAGGGGAATGGGAATCGAGCTGGTCACCAAGGTCAACGACATCCCCAAAGGCTCGCGCCTTGCCGTCTCGACGAATCTCCTCGCCTCGATCATCGCCGCGCTCATGCGGGCCACGGGCCAGACCCGGGCCATCGAGGGTCCCTTGGAGGAGGATGAACGCCGGCTTACCGCGTCGCGCGCCATCCTCGGCGAATGGCTCGGCGGTAGCGGCGGGGGCTGGCAGGATTCCGGCGGCGTGTGGCCCGGCATCAAGGCCATCGAGGGGGCGTTGGCGGCCGAGGGCGATCCCGAGTACGGCGTCAGCCGGGGCGCGTTGCTCCCGTCGCATCGGGTGCTTCAGGGCCCGGACCTCCATCCCGAGATCGCGGAACGATTGGCGGCGTCGCTCGTGCTCATCCACGGGGGCATGGCGCAAAATGTCGGCCCGATTCTCGAGATGGTGACCGAGAAGTATCTCCTGCGTAGCGAAAACGAGCGCCGCGCCCGGGGCGAAGTCCAGGCAATCTTCGCGGGCATCCTCGTCGCCTTGCGCGAGGGTGACATGCGCGCCCTCGGGGAACGCACCACGGCAAATTGGAACGGACCGCTCAAGCAAATCGTCCCGTGGGTCACCAACGAATTCACCGAGGCCATCATCGCCGCGGGACAACGGCGGCTCGGCAAGGATTTCTGGGGCTTCCTCATGCTCGGGGGCATGTCTGGCGGCGGCATGGCCATGATTGTCAATCCAGCCCGCCGGGACGAATTCGTCGCCTCGATCCGCGAAATCATGGCGGCCGAAAAGGCCCGGCTCGAGTACGCCCTGCCCTTTGCGATGGACCCCGTCGTGTACGACTTTGCCATCAACCGGTTCGGTACGAGGGCCGACTTGTTGCGCGATAGGGAAGCGCTTATGCCGGGCCGATACTATGCGCTTCATCTGCCCGTGCTCGTTCGCACCGGCGCGGAGGCCCTTCCCTATGGCCGCCGGGCCGAATTGGATTATTTCGCCTCGGAACGCGCCAATCCGCAAGAGACGTCGGCCTTGTTCCCCAGCGTGATATCGAACTTGTTCAACGTGGGCCGCTCTGCGTTGCGCGACGAACGGCGGGCTTGGGACGACGACGCCCGCCGCATGATGGACGAAAACGGGTTCGATCCTGTGCAACACGATCGTATGCGCGGCGACCTCGTAAGCGGTCGTATCGGCCTTGCGCGAAATCGATTGCCGATCAGCACGCTGATCGAGGACGTCCAGGACGGCGACATGCGCCAGTTGGCCGAATGCGCCCCCGATGCCGCCGCAGGCCAGCGCGCCTTGCACGAAGGCCGCGTCGCTGTCCTGACGCTTGCGGGAGGGGTCGGCAGCCGTTGGACCTCGGGCTCGGGGGTTATCAAGGCGCTGAATCCCTTCCTCTGGACGCACGGACGGCATCGTAGTTTCCTCGAACTACACTTGGCGAAGTCTCGCAAGTCCGGCCAGGCTTTCGGCACCCCCCTTCCCCACGCCATCTCGACCAGCTTTCTCACGCATGCCCCCACGGCCTTGGCCCTCGAATCCTCACCCGATCATGGCTACGCCGGTCCCCTGTATCTCTCTCCGGGCCGCTCGATTTCTCACCGCCTTGTCCCGATGCGGAGGGATTTGGTCTTCCTGTGGGAAGAAATGGCGCAGGAAATGCTCGACGCCCAACGTCAAAAGGTGCGCGATGGCGTCCGGGCGTCGCTGACGCGCTGGGCCGGGGAGGCCGGCGAAGGGACAAACTACACGGACAATGTCGCCCTGCAACGATTTAACCCGCCCGGGCACTGGTACGAAGTCCCGAATCTCCTTCGAAATGGCGTGCTCAAGCGAATGCTCGCCGACCGGCCGCAGCTCGATACGCTCATGGTGCATAACGTCGACACCTTGGGGGCGAACGTGGATCCGGCGGCCTATGGCGCGCACTTGGCCTCGGGCGATGCGTTAACCTTCGAAGTCGTGCCGCGCCGCTTCGACGATCATGGCGGCGGCATTGCCCGGGTCGATGGCCGGGTACGGCTGCTCGAGGGGCTCGCCCAGCCGCGCGAGGAAGACGAACTCGCGTTGCGCTATTACAATTCCCTCACCACCTGGGTTAGCATCGATGGGCTATTGGCCGCATTCGAGCTCCGCCGCGAAGACTTGGGCAACCCCGTGCGCGTCGACGAGGCAGTCCGGCGCATGGCGGCACGCATGCCAACGTACCTCACGATCAAGGAAGTAAAGCGGCGCTGGGGACATGGCCAAGAGGACATATTCCCTGTCGCCCAATTCGAGAAACTCTGGGGCGACATGACGGCTTTGCCCGATCTCAAGTGCGGGTTTCTCTCGGTCCCGCGCCAGCGGGGACGGCAACTCAAAGGCCCCGAACAACTCGATCCCTGGGCGAACGATGGGGGCAAGGAATACTTGGAATCCCTGTGCCAGTTTGATTGAACCAGGCGCCGCAATTCGCTTCGCGCCGGCCCGGCCGGCCCGACATTCGGTTAGCGCAGCGCGACCGCCTCGCCACGGCGCAAGGTAAGAATCCGCCCGTCTGCGCTCGAAAGGGTCACGGTGCGCAACTCCGGATTATGTTGAGACAATGTCCATCCGGGCCGTAGGTCTTCCCCGATGGTCAATGTGGAACGTTGTTCGGCGCCCGCCGGAGTACGCACGGCCAGGGTAAAGAGTGTCGCGCCGCTGTTGTCGGTGAGAATCCCCTTTAGTTCCACTTCATCGTACGTTCCGCCTTCGCCCTGGGATTTCCCGGGGGAATCGAGCGGCGGTGGCTCCCGCGTAGCCCCGGCGACTTGCGTCTCGCCCGGTTCCGCGCCAGTGGGCGCGTTGGCGATTTCAGGGCTTGTTACCGGGCGCGACGCGACCGTGAATGTGGACTCCTCGGCGTCGCCTTGGCTGGATTGTGCGATGACCCGGTACTCGCCTTCCGGCAGGAGCAATTCGAACGAAACGTCTTGGCCGGGCTTGACGGCCGCAATCTGGCCGTAGGCATTCTCTCGGATTCCCGGCCACTCGACTGGGAGCCATGAATTCGCGCCGGCCTTTTTCTCCAAGAGAAACGTGTACGCCGCGCGGGCTTCGGAATTGCGACCGACGAGCAAGGCCGCGCGATGCCCCTCATTCCGCGCGCTGACAGTCCAATGCTGTGCGGACAGGGGAACGCCAGGCCCGGGGAGGGACGCGAAATCCCCCGCAAGGGTCCGAATTGTCAGGGTAGGCGCAAAGAATCCGGCGCCGTCCGTAAGAATCAGAAAGATACCCAAGGCCGACGCGGTCCCAATGGCCAACGGCCATCGCTTGGGTCCTTCGCTCGATAGGACGGCCATCACGGCCGATGCCGCGATAAGCAGGTTTCCGGCGATTAGCAGTAACATGCCGGGGCGGAGCGCCCACATCGAACCGGATCGAAAGCGCGCGGACATCGGGTCCACATCGAAAGCGGTCTGATGAAGCATCCAAGCGCCGAGTAGCGTGGCAATGCCCCACAGGACGGAGATGAGGGCCCCGCGGAGGAATCCATTCGACAGCCCTGCGGCCAGGGACACCATTGCGCCCAATAGGATCGGACCGAGGAATGCCCAGCGCGCGGAAATCGAATTGTCGGGAAACTCGAAAAACGCCGAAACAAGGGATAGCCCATTCATGGCTGGAAGAAAGACCCCTATCGCCAAGAGAAGCGACGCGCCCCAAGCGATCCATTGATCCGGGCCGTTTTTCGAATTCATCGGCCGGAGCGCAAGCCTGGCTAGGAAAGTCCCCTTGGCATGAGGAACGTCCTGGGCCGAACGGGCCCGTACGGCGCCCCCGGCGACGGCGCGCGCCTTGACCGCATCGACCTTGGCTCGCACATATTGACGTTCCAGGGCGTCGTATTTGACGCGATCGATCTCGCCAATCTGGAGACGACCGCGCAAAAGGTCGAGCTGGGCCTCGGCGGAGTCCGCGTCGGATTGACAATCGCCTTGGAGCTGGAGAAGCCGGTCGCGGCAGAACGCCGCCGTGGCCTCCGCGATGATGCGTTCGGCCTTGCAATCGGCCTTGGCCTCGCCCAATGCCCGGCCCTCCTTGGGCTCCCCGGCCTCCATCTTGGCGATCTCGAGAAGCTTGCGCCCGGCCTGGGCACGGCGGTGCAAGGCATCTCGCAAGGCGTTTGCGTGAATGTTCAGGAGCGGATCGGTCTCCTCGGGATCGGAGGGAACCGAGACGGTAAAGCCGTCAATCGGGACACTATCGATGGGAACCTCGATGTATCCTCCCGCCAGGTGGGGATTGGAGGTGGCCAGCCACCCGCGGAGGTTGTGCTGGCGGCGCTCAAGACGGTCGCGCCGGCGGCGCAGCCGGTCTATCGTGTCGCGGTACCGGTCGAAGGAAACTTCCCCTACCCGGGCCTCGAGTCCCGTCTGGACGATTTTCTCGTGCGTGCTGGCAAGCTCGATGGCGACTTCCATGAGCACCTGCCGCAATTGCTCGTCGAGGTCGACGCGCACTCGCTTGAGATCCAAAAGGCGCCGCCGCAGGTGAGCCCTCTGTTGCCCGGAGGCATCGCCCTCCTCGTTCAATGCGGCCAACTGCCGCTCCATCTTATGGCGCACGCTGCACAGGTTGCGAAGCGGCTCGAAGGTGTCAAGCGGGACCGTATTTACCCGTTCCGACGATTCCCCCAGCGAGATTACCTTTCGTCCCGCTTTGGCCGATGCCACCACTCGCTGTTCCGCCGCCCCGACACGCCCGGATTTCGGACTCCTCGCGACCGGCGCCACCGCGGGCGTGGGAGGGGTTTCGTCTGTAGGAGTTGACTCCTCTTCGACCGTAGCAGCCGACTTGCGACCGGGTTTTCGCAAGAATTCCGGATGATCCCGGAGGTAGATATCGATGACATCCTCCCCGATTTCATCGCGACGGGGAATGCGGATTTTCTGGCGGCAGGCCACGCACTTGCCAGGCAGCCCGAACATCTTCACGGACACTTTCATCTTTTGTCCGCAGATGCAGTATATCCGTAAATGCGAACGCTCGCCTTCGGGCATAAAAACCGTTTCCTCCCCGACGAAGCACCCTGACGGCGCCCCTTACCTAAGGTGGCCCGGAAGGGACACTTAAGGCTGCTATCTTACTCTCGCACATGCCGCGCGACTTTGCAAATCGGCACAGTTGCTTCCCCCCCAACTTTCCACGGACAATACCGATCCTGCATCAACTGGAGATGTTACTGTGCGCGTATGCGACGTGATGGCCGTGATGGACAAGTGGGCACCGCCGGAGTTGGCGTATTCGTGGGACCGGTGCGGCCTTCACGCGGGCCGTCCGGATCAGGAAGTCCGAAAGGTGCTCACCTGCCTGACCGTGACGAAGGCCGCCTTGGCCGCGGCAAGGAAGGGGCGGGCGGAAATGATTGTGGCGCACCACCCGCTGATTTGGGACCCGTTGAAGACACTGCGCGAGGACAATGAAGAGGCGATGCTTTGCCTGGATGTGGCGCGGGCGGGGATCGCGTGTTATGCGGCGCATACGAACCTCGATGTGGTTCCGGGCGGCGTGAACCACGTTCTTGCCGGGCGGCTGGGGTTGACAAACCTTTCGTCGTTGATCCGGGTTCCCCACGCCCAATTGACAAAGCTGGTCGCCTTTGTACCCGGTACGCATTTGGCGGCGGTGCGTGAGGCCGTGTGCGCGGCGGGCGCGGGAACGATCGGGGACTACACGCATTGCAGTTTCAGCGCGCCGGGCATTGGAACGTTTATGCCGGGGGCCGGAACGGCGCCTTTCAGCGGCCGGACGCACGTCGTGAACGAAGAACCCGAGCAGCGTTTCGAGACGCTGGTGCCGAAGGCGCGATTGGCGCATGTCCTTGCCGCGTTGTGCGCGTCGCATCCTTACGAGGAAGTGGCCTACGACGTCGTCCCGTTGGCGAACCCCGACAAAATGGTTTCCCTGGGGCTCCGTGGAGACCTCGCGAAGCCGGTCAAGCTTGACGCCTTCGCGGCGGCGGTGCGAAATTCGCTCGACATCAGGCATGTCCGCGTCACGGGGGATCCAAGACGTTCGGTGAGGCACGTCGCCGTGATGGGGGGCGCGGGAGGCGGCAGCACCGGGGAAATTCCCGGCGATGTGGATGTTTACGTAACCGGGGATGTGAAATACCACGAGGCAATCACTGCGAACGAACGCGGACTCGCCGTGATAGACGCGGGACATCATGGCACGGAAAAATGGATAGCGCCCGCAATAGCCGACTACGTGAGGACCCATTGCAGGGGAATCAAGGCGAGCGCCTACATGGAGCCGGACCCCTTTCGCGTGGTGACGGGGTGAACATGGCTGCGGGGAATGAATTGATCGTCGAAAGCGAATCGCCCGACGACACCGAGTCCCTCGGCGGTGCGTTGTACAGATTGTTGCCACCGGGAACCGTTGTCGCGTTACAAGGCGACTTGGCGGCGGGAAAGACGTGTCTTGTCAGGGGCATGATGCAGCGGGAGGCCCCGGGCGTCGAGGTTTCCAGCCCGACGTTCACGCTCGTCAATCAGTACAAGGGCGATCGGACTGTCTACCACCTTGACCTCTACCGGCTGTCGGGCCCGGTGGAACTCATCGATCTCGGTTTCGAGGAATTTTTCGACCCGCAGGGGGCCGTGTGTCTCGTCGAGTGGGCCGAACGCGCGGGGGATTTGCTTCCCGACAGCCGGGTGGACATTTACCTCGACCATGCCGGCGCAGACAAACGGCGCATCCGCATCGTGGATCGTGGCGTGCTTCCCGTCGGCTGGGAAGATGCTCTCAAACAGGGCAGGCCTTGAGAGCGTCGAGCATTTCCTTCGCGGACTGGTAGCGCGAGGCGGGGTCCTTCGCGACGCTCTTCATCACAATCGCGTCCATTTCCGGGGATACCCCGTCGGTCACTTCGCTGGGCTTCGGCGGGATTTCGTTCAGCTGGCGCACGAGCACGTCGCCGTCGCCAAAGACGATACGGCCAGTGAGGACCTCGTGCAACACGAGGCCAATCGCATAGACATCCGAACGCGGATCGGCATCCTTGCCAAGGACCTGCTCGGGGGACATATAGCATGGGGTTCCCATGACGACGTTCGACTTGGTCATGCGATTGTTCTCGGATTTCGCCAGGCCGAAGTCCATCAGCTTGACCAACCCGCCCTTTGCGACGAGGATATTGTCCGGTTTGATGTCGCGATGGACGATCCCGGCCTGATGGATTGCCTGGAGCGCATCGCAGGTCTGGGCTATCAGGTTACGCGCCTCGCGGGGGCTGAGTTTCCCCTTGCCCTGGACATACTTGAAAAGGTTGACGCCCTCGACGAACTCCATCGCGATGTACGCCTTGCCTTCGCTGGCGCTGATGTCGTAGATGTTAACGATGTTCGGGTGCGATATCTTGGCCGCGCTCCGGGCCTCGCGAATGAACCGTTGACGGTATTCCTCGGAATTGTCGACGAGGCTGCCGAGAAATTTCAGGGCGACCTTGCGGTCGAGCTGTTTGTCGCGCGCGAGATAGACGACGCCCATGCCGCCGCGGCCTAGTTCCTGTTCGAGGTCATAGCGTTCGCCAAGGCTGCGCTCGACCATTTCCATGACCTTACCGTCAGCGCCGGCCTGGCGGGCGCCCGCTGAAGATGGGGTTAGCACCGGTCCCTGGCTTTCGAGCATGGATATCCGGGAGTCGATGCTGGAGGCCCGGTTGTTCACGTCGCGGAAGGCCTTGTCCACGGCGCCGATCTTGTAGAGCAGGTCACGGGATTGACGGAGTTGGCCGAGTTGCTCCTGCGCCAGCGCGAGCATGTAGAAGTAGTCGATGGTGCCGCGATCGACGCGTTTCCCCGTGAGGTGATTGTCCAAGGTCGCGGCGCAATGGGCATAGTCGTGGATCTCGTAGAAGCAGCGTCCAAGGAGCGCGCGGGAAGGATCGAATTCCTTGTCGGTGTCGGGAAGTTTCTGCAACATCGCCACGGCGTCCTCAAACCTGCCGGCGTGGGCATACCCAAGGCCGGCGCGGTACCAGGCTTGTCCCTTCGCGTAGCACTCCGCCGAGCGGACGGGTTCCTTGGCCTTCGCATAGCATTCGCCGGCCTTGACGTATTCGGTGGCCGTGGCATACTGTTGCGCGGCCTCCTTCCAGCGATTGGCGTTTTCGTAGAACATGCCGGCAATTCGGGAGGCTTCCTTGGTGTTGCCCGATTCCTGCATGCACCGGGCCGCCTCCTCCAACTTGCCGGCAAGGAGAAATACTTCCCCGGCCTTCTTGAGATCTCCTGCTTCCTTGAATAACAGGCCGGCCAGGTCGTGGCGGCGGCTTTTCTCGAAGGTGGTCGCGAGAAAGGGAAAGAGTTGTTGCCGCACTTCCGGTCCGATTTTCCCCCGGACCGTTTCGTCCTGGAGTAATGCGAAACATTTCTCGGCGGCGGCGGCCCGCAGATTCATGTCGTCCTTCGCTTGCTGGAAGTATTCGAGATAGAGGGTAAAGGCCTGCTTGTAGTTCCCCGCATCGCCGAATGACTGCGCCGCTTCCGCCGGCAAGCCCGCCTTCGTGAAGGATTTCGCCGCGTCGGCGTGTTTTCCAGACTCGCGGAAGAATCGGGCGGCGGTGAGGAAGTCGCCCAACTTGAAGAGGATGCGCGCTGCCTTGACGGTTTGCCCGGACTTGGCCAGTTGATCCGCGCAGCGGTGTTTGTTGCCGGACTTCTTGAAAAACTTCGCGGCGAGCTTGGGCTCGTTCAACGCGGCATAGGTTTCGGCGAGCCCATTCCAATCCTTTGCTTTCTTGAACTGTGCGACGGAGCGGTCGAGATTGCGGGCCGCCTCCATCGTCTGGACATGCTGGGGGTTCTTCGTGACGAGCGCGTCAATATCGGCACGATCGGTGAGGCGATCGGACTTTAACGTCCTCATAAGGGTCTTGGCCGCCCAGCGGACGAACGCCAGCGCCAGGGCGAATACCATCAGGTCGTAAACCAGATACCACCATGGTTGGGCTGGAAATTCGGTTGCGTCCAAGAAAAAGTCGAAGGGAGGCTCGACAAATGTACGGATCGGGATCAAGGATTCGAGAATTCGGTCTACCATTTACGGGCTTCCTCAATTGAAAGTGGCGATAGCGGCCTGAATCTACCGAACGAAAGTCTAACATAACGCACAATTCGCGGGAAGGGGCGGGGCGAGTCTATTTGCCGATGCAAAAGGAGGCGAAAATGCGTTCGAGCACGTCGTCGGGCGTCGTCTGGCCGGTAATTTCGCCAAGGGCGCGGAGGGCTTCGTCGAGGTCGAGCGCGAGGAACTCGGGCGAGGCGTCAAAGCCCGCGAGCATGCGCTCGAGGGCCTCGTGGGCGCGGCGCAGGCTTTCTTTTTGATGGAGGCGCGTGAGCATGCCTTGATCGGGGGCAACTTCGACGCCACCCGCAAGCATGCGGAACAGTTCGTCTTCCAGTGCGGTCAAGCCTTCGCCGGTCTTGGCGGAAATCCGCGCTTCGGCGGCGAAGCGATCCCGGGCGGCCGTGGCCTCACCGATGTCGATCTTGTTCAAGACGAGTGCGACGGGCAGGTCGAGTGCCCGAAGCTCGGCGGCGAGTTTCGCGTCTTCGGCATCCGGCGGCACCGAGGCGTCGACGACGTAGAGCACGACCCCGGCCTGGGCCAGGGCGCGCCGCGCGGCATTCACGCCGAGCTGTTCGATTTCGTCCCGCGTCTCGCGGAGGCCGGCCATGTCGATCACACGAACGGGAATGCCCTTGAGGTTGATTGCCTCCTCGAGGATGTCCCTCGTCGTTCCGGGATGAGCGGTCACGATGGCCCTGTGATCGCGTAAAAGGGCGTTAAACAGGCTCGACTTCCCGGCGTTGGGCCTTCCCGCGATGACGACGGATGCGCCCTCGCGATAGAGGCGTCCCGCATCGGCGGTGCGGAGAAGCTCCTCCATCCCGGCCAGGGTCGTCTCGAGTCGTTCGCGCAAGGCGGGCGTGACCAGGCTGGGCAGGTCTTGCTCGACGAAATCGACCTCGGCCTCGATCAAAGCCTTGGCACTCCCCAGCGCTTCGGAGAACTCGTGAATGGTCCGGCTCAGTGCGCCGTTGGCGGAGGCGGCCGCGGCCTGGAGCCCGGCCCGCGTGCGGGCCTGGATGCGGTCGATGACGGATTCGGCTTGCGGCAGATCGATGCGTCCGTTCAGGAAGGCGCGCTTGGTGAATTCGCCGGGGCCGGCAAGACGCGCGCCGCCGCGCAAGGCAAGCCCGAGGATGGCGTGGAGCGGCACGGGGCCGCCGTGGGCATTGATCTCGACGACATCCTCGCAGGTGTAGCTGTGCGGCGCGCGCATGATATGCAGCAGGACTTCGTCGATGACGGCGTTCCCGTCCCGTATTTCGCCATGAAAAACGCGGCCGCGATCCGTCCCCGGATCGCGGCCGCTGGATGACACAAACACACTGCACGCAAGCGGCACCGCCTTGGCGCCGCTGAGGCGCACGATGCCGATTCCGCCCTCGCCCGGTGGGGTCGAGATGGCGGCTATGGTGTCCTCAATCGTCGCCGTCGTTGTCACTCGGATCGATCTCGTAGTCGTCCGCGTCGATCATGTCGGCTTCCTTGATGCGCTCGCCCCTGCTCCGGGCTGCTTCGTCCGCTGCCTTGGGTACAATCACGACCCGGCGATGCAAGGAGTTGCCGAGGCTGAAGGTGCGAATCTCCTCGTCGCCCTCGAGCGCGAGATGCACAACCCGGCGGTCTTGTGGATTGAGCGGCTTTACGCGGACGCTTTGACCGGCTTCCTTGGCGCGTGCGGAAAGAACATGCGCCATCTCCGTGAGTGCGGCGCGACGGCGCTCGAGGTACCCCTCGACATCGACTATCAGGCGGTCCGAGGCGTCCACGTCTTCTCGATTCACCGTCATGCGATTAATCAAAAACTGGAGTGAACTCAGCGTGCGCCCTTTTCGGCCGATGAGCGTGGCCGAATCCGCGGACGTAACGTTCAAGACGATATCATTGGTTTCCGACTTTGCGCTTGCCACGGTCGCTTCGATGCCCATGCTCGAAATCACTTCGTTGAGCAATGCAGCCGCTTCCCGCCCCAGCTTCTCTGCCGTCTCCGGGTCTAGTTCCTTGCGTTCGGGGCGTTCACGGCGTACGCGTTCGCGCGGGGGCCGATCGGCTCGCGGTTCGCGAGGTCCCCGCTCGCCGCGCGGCTCGCGCGGGGGCCGGTCGGAACGGTCGCGGCCACCCTCTTGGCGCGCAGGACGGCCGGATCGCTCCGCGCGATCGTTGCGGGGTTTGGAAAGTTCTTCCGGATTGTCGTTTCGATCGGCTTGCGACACTGGCTTCGAATCGCGCGACGGGCCCTGGCCGCCCTGATCGCCGCGGTTGTCCCGGCGAGGTCCACGATCATTGCTACCGCCGCGATCATTGCGATTTCCGCGGTTGCCGGATGGCGCGCCCCGCTCCTGCTGACCTCCCTGACGCTGCTGCCCTCCCCTTTCTCCCCCACGCTCCGGCCGTGAATCCTCACGGACAGGGCTGGCGGAGTCGGCACTCTTCTCGGGTTTGGATTCTCCCCGATCGGCGCGATTGGGCCTGTCCCCGCGTCCGCCTCGTGCGCGGTCTCCGTTGCGTGGCCCGCGATCGTCCCTTCCTCCCCTGGCGCCTTGTTCGCCCCTTTCCGGTCGCGCGGATTGTTCCCGCCGTTTGGGCGCCACTTCCGGCAGATCGGCGGTAATCCGGACGTGGACGTCCCGCTTGCCCAAGCCGAGAAAGCCCTTGCTCCCCTCGTCAACGATTTCAATCTTCTCCACGTCGGAGAGTTCGATTCCCAGTTCGCGAAGCGCGCTTTTGATCGCTTCCTCGCGCGTCCTGGCCTTGCCTTCGGATGTCCTCATATCATGGTTGCTCCTTTACATCGCTCAACGCCGTGTCGTTTACCGGCGAGTTTTGCACCGAGGCTCGTGGGACCCGTTTTCCGCCCGCCGCCTCCCGGCTGGGGCTTGGTATCGATGGAATAGGGTCACGATGGTTCGGTGCCTTGGTTGGGGGTACTTCGTATCTCCAAACCGGAATCGATGTCCCGGTCCTATTGGTCTCCGTCGCTCTTCGTGATGCCGCGGCGGCGGAGGCGCTTCGCTTCCTTGGCCGCTTCCCGTTTTTGTTGCATGACCTTGTTGTAGGGGTGTTGTTTCCGCTTCTTCTCCGTCTTCTCCAGGATGATTTCCGGCGCGGGTGCCGCCTTCGAATTCGTAATCCAAACTTGCTGGACAATGCCGAGCATGGTGCTCGTCAACACGTAGAGATTGAGTCCCGCCGCGAGGTTGTAACAGAACACGCTGAACATGACGGGCATGATGTTCATCATGATTTTCTGCTCGGGCCGCTGCATCGCGGTCTGCGGCATAATTTTCATGTTCAGCAACATGGCGAACGCCATCAAGATGGGCAACACGTTGATGTTCTCGATGTACTGTCCAATATACGGCACGCCGTTCAGGGCCGGGATCTGCAAGAGGCGGTCGGGCCTTGAGAGGTCGTCAATCCATAGAAATGGCGCCCCGCGCATCTCGAAGGCGTTCCAGAGCATCCGGTATAGGGCGATGAAGATGGGCATTTGGAGGAGCATCGGGAAACATCCGCCCATGGGGTTGACGCCGCGCTCGCGGTACATCTCCATCATCTTGCGGCCGAGTTCCTGCTGGTCGTCCTTGTGTTTCTCGCGGAGGGCCTCCATCTCCGGTTGCAGGGCCTGCATCTTCTTCATGCTCTTCATGCTTCTGAGTGTGAGCGGCAGCATGAGGGTGCGAACCAGCACTGTAAGAAGTACGATCGCGATGCCGTAGTTGGCATAAACGTTATGGTGTAGCCAGTGGAGGATGCTGAGCAGGAACTTCGCGAAGATATCCATTGTCTCGAACATCGTGAAGAAGGTCAACGCCGAGGAAAGACCCTTCCACGCCGTGTCGAGACTGGCGAGTTCCATCGGGCCCAGGTATATCCGGAACGAATTGCGCTGGATCGCCCCCGCTGCAACCTCGAACCGAGGCGCGCCAAGACCGAATTCGAACGCCTCGGCATTCCCCTGGGCGAACCCATATGCTGTGTCGGTCTCGGGCTTGAGCCCGACCATGAAGTATTTCGTCTTGAACCCGATCCATTCGACGCCCGGGAAGATTCGCGGCCCGCCGACCGGCAGGTCGCCCGGTTCAAGCGTGTCGTTTACTCGGCTACCTTCCGTCCCCGCTCGCCAGATAAATTGCGGCGCGAACCCGAATTCGTTGTCCTCGAGGGCCAGGTTCGGTCCCCAGTTGAGCGTGTACGCGGGGTTTGCGTCCATCCCCAGGACCTTGTGCGCATCCGTCTTGTTCTCATACTCGACCTGGACGTCCAAGACATGGGCTTCCGTACCCACCGAGAAACGCTTGCGAATCACTGAGTCCGGGAGGATGATCGAAAAGGTCACGGAACGGTCGTCTTGGGAGACTTCCGATTCGAAACGGCGCACGTCGAGTGCGTCGCCCAACGAAGGATCGGTGAAGCTCAGGCCGAGGGGATACGGGGTCCCGGTGTCGAGACCCCCGGAAAATTGGGGCACCAGTTGGACCGTGTCTTTTCCATTCTCGCCCAAGAGCAACGAGGCCCTCTTTAGGCGTGCCCCCACCTTGGTGAACACCAACTCAAGGTAATCGTCCGAGATCGCGACTTCGTCTTGGGCGGGATCGGTTTGCTCGGCGGCCGGCGGAAGACTTGCCGAGGTATTCGCAGTGTCGACGCCAGGGGCGGCGGGAAGATCGGAAGGGACCGGAGCGGCAGGGCTGGCGGCATCTTGAGCGAGCGGCGGCAGAACCGGCTGTTGCTGCGGCACAAACCAATAGTACCAGCCGAACAGCAAAGCCGTAATGAGGATGATGGCGCGCATTTGGTTGCGCATCATCTGCTTGTCTTGATCGTCATCCAACATGCCGGTCTCCGGGATGGAGGATGAGCCGCTGCCTTACGAGGCGCACGCTAGGGGACAGGATCGAATCCCCCGGCATGGAAGGGCTGGCACCGCATAATCCGGCGAACCGCCAACCAAGCGCCCTTGATGGCGCCGTGTTTTCCAATGGCCTCGATGGCATACTGGGAGCAGGAGGGACTAAATCGGCAGTTGGTGCCGAGCAGCGGGGACAGCAGGATCTGGTACACCCGTACCAACGCTATCAGCGCGCTACTCACCTAGCACCTCTACCATGCGGAAGAGCCGGTCAATCGCATCGGCGCATTCCGAGAAATTCAGGGCGGCCGCGGAGGGGCGGGCCACGATGACCATCGATACGCCGGAAATCAATTGGGGGCGGCGGGTGCGGTATATCTCGCGAATGTACCGTTTCACCCGGTTACGCACCACGGCCTTGCCTACCTTGCGCGACACAGCCAATCCAAACTTGCGCCCTACTCCTTCTCGCCGGACCACGAAACAGATGAACCCCCGCCCGACCGACTTTTCGCCGTGTTCGTACACGTCCTGATAGTCGCTTCTTCGGGTAAGGCGTTCGTGTCGCGGAAACGTAAACGGGCCCGGCACTTCAGGCTCACCACCTATCGTTAATTTTGTCGGGTGCGCTCGCGCCCCGGTTCTGGTGACACTCCACGCCCGGAAACAATTTCCCGGTGCTCGTGGCTACACGCACAAACGCTTGCGCCCCTTGGCACGGCGCCGGCGCAGCACTTGGCGCCCTCCCACGGTGGCCATGCGGGCACGAAATCCGTGGGTGCGCTTGCGTTTGATATTCGACGGTTGAAACGTTCTCTTCACAACAACTCTCCTTGATTGGCGATAAACTTCGACTGACTGCGGCTCTCGCGGCGTGGTCAGGAATCGAGGCGGGTACGCGAAATGCCTTTGCACGCAAAGGCTTCCACACGGGGAGAGTATAGCGAATGGGGTTGAGGAGAATCAAATCGGCGCGATACTGTCAATCGGGCGGGGGAGCAATGTATACTTCGCCCCGCAGGCACATGGGAAACCGGCGAAATTCCGGTGCGGGCCCGCCGCTGTGACCGGGTACGAACGCCGCATGCACCACTACCACGCGAGGCGTGGCGGGAAGGGCGGTCAAGTAGGGTAATCCGGAAGCCAGAAGACCGGCCTGCGAAATGGGAAAATGCCGCCGTCACCGTGGAATGTGCCCGGCGCATCGTGGACGAAATTCGGCGTCCCCGGAATGGGATATTTTTCGCACCCAATCCGGGGACGTTTTTTTGATGGAAGGGACGATTGGTGCAAAAACGGGTCCTCTTTGTGGCGATTGTTTGCGCCTTCGGCGGAAGCTACCTCGCGAAGCTGTTGCTCTTGAATGCGACGCAGATCGCGCCTCCCGCCCTGCCGGTCGCCACGCCCGCGCGGATCGTCTCCCTGGCCCCCAGTGCGACGGAAGTCCTCTTCGACTTGGGACTGGGCGATAGGGTCGTGGGCGTGACGCGCTTCTGCGACTATCCACCCGAGGCGAAACAAAAAACCGATATCGGCGGCTTTCTCGATCCGGATTATGAAGCTATCCTCGCGTTGAAGCCCGACCTTGCGGTAGTCTTGTCGATCCATGATGTGGCGGCAAAACGCCTGGGCGAACTCGGAATCCGTACGCTGGTCTTGGAGCACCGGACCTTCGATGGCGTTCTCGAATCGATTCAACTCGTGGGCGACTCGTGCGGCGCGGGGCCGAAGGCGGCGGAGGCGCTCGGGACGATCCGGCACCGGCTCGCCGTGATGCAAATCCGGATGCAGGATGTGAAACGGCCTCGCGTGCTGATTTCGTCGGGTCGATCATACGGGACTGGGTCGATTGGCGAGGTTTATGTCGCCGGGCGCAACGAATGGTATGACGACATTATCCAGCGGGCGGGCGGGGTCAATGCTTATCAGGACGAGGGCGTCCAGTTTCCGAACGTGGCCGGGGAAGGGCTGCTGCGTCTTGACCCCGAGGTCATCATCGAGCTGGTGCCGCCTGAGTCCATGAAGGGATCGACACCCGAGGCGATCATCGCGGAATGGAACGCGTTGCCGACGTTGAAGGCGGTCCAGAACAAACGCGTATTCGTCCTCTCGAATGACTACGTCTCGATTCCCGGACCCCGGTTCATCGATACCTTGGAAGACGTCGCCCGCATCCTGCATCCCGAGATCGATTGGAACGCGCCGTGAGCGCGGCGGCATTGGAGGCGCGCGAGGTTTCGGTGTCGCTCGGGGGATGCCGGGTGCTCAAGGGCGTCTCGCTCTCGATCGAGAAAGGCGCGTTCGTGTCGATCATCGGCCCGAACGGGGCGGGCAAGACGACGTTAATCCGTGCACTGAACGGCATTGTCGATTTGAATGGCGGCAGCGTTCAGGTCATGGGTCAGGCGCTGTCGACTTACCGCCGGCGCGATTTGGCCAAGATCATGAGCTACGTGCCGCAGGCGGATGGGCGTCATTTTCCGTTCACGGTGTTCGAGTTCGTGCTGTTGGGCCGATACCCGTACATGAGTCCGTTTTCTCCGGCCACGAAGGAGGATCGCGCCGTGGCGCATGCGGCCTTGGAACGGACCGGGACGGACCATCTCGGGGAGCGGTCGATCGGCACGCTCAGTGGCGGCGAACGGCGGCAGGTATTCATCGCGGCGGCGCTGGCGCAGGGCGCGTCCATCTTGTTGCTCGATGAGCCGACGGCTTTCCTCGATTACCGTCACCGGGTCGAGGTGGCGGCGCTGCTCGAACGCTTGAACCGGGACGAGGGTGCGACGATTGTCTCGGTAACCCACGATATCGATGAACAGGTATTGACGTGCAACCGGGTCGTGGCGATCAAGGACGGGATCGTGGTGTTCAACAATGAACCCACGGGGCTCCTTGAACCCGGAGTGCTCGAGGGAATTTACGACACGCCGTTTCGCCATGTTCACGACCCCGGATCGCGGGTGCCCGTGGTGTTGCCTTCGAGCGCACGGCTATGAGCGGGCGAAGCATCCTGGCGTGTTTGGCGCTCTTCGCGGTCATCTCGATCGTGTCCATGCCCTTCATCGGCATGGAGGCGGTGCCGCTGGACGCGGTCTTGCATCCCGATGCGGGAACCGAGTCAACCATCTTTTGGCATATTCGTGTGCCTCGCGTTTTGACGGCGTTTGCCGCGGGCACGGCCCTCGGCGTATGCGGCATGGCGTTTCAAGCGATCTTTCGGAATCCGTTGGCGACTCCGTTCACGCTCGGCGTGTCGAGCGGGGCCTCGCTCGGCGCGGCCATCGCGCTTCAACTCGGGCTTACGGGATCGTTCTTGGGCATTCCGGGCACCTCGGCGTTCGCGTTCCTTGGGGCGTTGCTTTGCATCGGGGTCATCTACGGCTTGACCCGGCTCAAGGAGGGGTTCTCGACGGCGACGATGTTGCTTGCCGGCGTCGCCATGAGTTTCTTCATATCGAGCGTCATCATGTTCATGCAGTACACGGCGGACTATTACGATTCCTTTCGCCTGTTACGCTGGCTCATGGGCGGGCTGGGCGAGGTCGGATTCTCCGAGTTTCTCAACGTCCTCCCCTTCGCCGTGCTGGGCGCGCTATCGATGATCTATTTCAGCAATGAACTGAACCTCTTGACGACCGGCGACGATCTCGCAATGAGCCGCGGAGTCGATGTCCTCCGCACAAAAAAGCTCCTCTTCCTCTCGACGTCGATCACGGTGGGCGGCGTCGTGGCGGAATGCGGGCCGATCGGCTTCGTCGGCATGATGGCCCCCCACATCTGCCGGCTCCTCATCGGCCCCGACCACCGCCTCCTGGGACCGGCGACCTGCCTGTTCGGCGGGGCCTTTCTCGCCGTGTGCGACACCTTCGCGCGGACCGTGATGGCCCCGGCCCAATTGCCCGTCGGCGTGGTGACGGCCTTTCTTGGGGGGCCGTTTTTTCTTTGGCTGCTGTTGAGCGGCTCGGCGGAACGGCATTTTCCGTGATCCATGACATGGAAAATAGAGGCAGTCACCTGTTATTCCATTTCGGGCAATGTGTCTGGGATTGTACTTGATCTAGAATTTGGCCCAAATCTATAGGTTACTATATAAATAAAATAATAGTTGACTGTACATATTTTCTAAATTCGCAATCGTCATCCGCGCCGGTCCCGGGGGAAACCTGTCATGGTGAATCGAGACCGAAATCTGCTTTTTGGCGTCCTCGCCGTCCAAGCGGGGATGATCACGCCGGTGCAATTGGCCGAGGTCGGTGGCGTGTGGGCCACGGACCCATCGAGAGTTATCGCGTCGCGGCTGGCGGCGCAGGGGGTGTTGCAGCCGAGTGACCGCGACTGGTCGAGCGCGCCATCGAGGCCCACGGCGGCGATCCCGGGGCGACGCTCGGCTCCTTCAAGAGGCCCGCATCACGGGCCAACTTGAACACCCCTCGATCGTCCGTGTCTACGAACTCGGCCGGAGGCTCGACGGGTCGGTATACTACACCATGATGCTCGTTCGCGGTCGGGAAGCCCCGCTCCCTTGACGCCGCCCGCCGGGAGGCGTAATATCTGTATAGGTTTCTGTCGGGAGGCAGACTCCGCCAAGTCGAATTCACCCAGGTGCGTTTACGGCCCGCGCAGCCGGTTAGGCCGAAGAAACGGGGAACATCCAATGAAACGCTACGCCAAACCCATCTTCAAGGTATTCGTGCCATGCCTGCTCGCGTTCCCGATGACTGCATGTCCATCGCCCGGAGGTGAAGGCGAGGGAGAAGGAGAGGGGGAAGGCAACCCAGACGTAACCACCTTC
>CANKTP010000004.1 GCA_947486375.1 Candidatus Hydrogenedentota bacterium
CCGATGACCTGCCGCGAGATGCTGCCGACGCCGTGGCCCGTGCCGTGGGTGCCGGTGCTGACGGCGCCCGCGATGGCCTGCCGGTCGATGTCGCCCATGCTGTCCATCGCCATGCCCGCCTCGCGCAGCGGATCGCCGAGCTGCCAAATCTTCGTGCCGCCCCAGACGGTCGCCTTCAGGTTGGGCAAGTCGGTCGAGATGATCCCCTGCATTCCGTCGAGCGAAATCAGCATACCGTCGGTCGCGCAAAGCGGCGTGAACGAATGCCCCGTGCCCGTCACGCGAATCGGCTGCTTCGCCTGCGCGGCCTGTTTCACCAGCGCGATCAGGGCCTCTTCGGAGTCCGGGGTCTCGATGCGCGCGGGGGTCGCGGTGACGCCGCCCGACCAGTTTTTCCATGTTTCAGCCATGTGATGTCCTTGTGTAGCGACTTAAAATTATGCCGTTGTAACGCCCCAAGCCTACATCCCCCTTGATCCCCCTTCAAAGGGGGACAATTTACGCGATTCCACGCGTGCCGTAGTTTGAAGATGCGTTGCCAACAGCAGGAATCAATTTCCTACTGCGATTTGCCGCGGGCGGCAATGGGCCAGAGTTCCTCGACCTTGCCGTTGCGGAAGGGGTGGTACACGTCGTAGAGGTTGACCGTTGGGTCGCAGTGGGAGACGATCATGGGCAGCTTGTCGCCCAGCTTCACCGGCCTCGACGGGTTTTGCAGGATGCAAATGCCGTGTTCGTCGCCACCAAAGCGGTATTCGATGCCGGTCACGTCGAGAAACTGGGGCGTGACGCTGTCGGACGCGAAGGCCTTGTAGCCGCCGTCGACCGTGATCAACTGTTCTGGCACGGGCTGGCTGATCGCCGTGACCAGCACCTGCAATGCCGGCCCGAAGGTGTCGAAGACTTCGCTGTCGACATCGCCGATCATCCGGTACTGCACGTCCATGAAGGGATACGAGCCGAGCTGCATGTCGGTGAACTCGGGGATGTCGCAATCGATGTCGAAGGTGCCCGTGCCGCCGCCGGAGAAGACACCCACCTCGTGTCCCGCCTTCTCCATCTGGTGCATCGTCTCGATGCAGGGCGCGAGCGATTCGAGCGACTTTGCCTTGCGCGCCTCGAATCCCGTCACATGCATCACATGCCCGGAATAGGCCTGGAGTCCGTCAAATTGCAGCGAGGGGCAGTTCTTCGCGATGTGCGCCACCAGATCGAGCGCGGGCTGTCCCGGCGCAATCCCCGTCCGCTTCGTGCCCGTGTCCAAGTCAATCAGCACCCGCTGCTTCACGCCCGCCGCCTTTGCCGCGTCATTGAAGTCCGTCGCCGTCTTCTGGTTATCGATCACCATCTGGACGCCCGCGCTCTTCTTGGTCAGCGCGATGACGCGGTCGATCTTTTCCTTCGTCACGACCGGCGAGGTAATGAGCACGTTCCCGACGCCCCCATCGACCATCACCTCCGCCTCGCTCACCTTCGCGGCACACACGCCGATGGCGCCGAGCGCAATCTGCTTGTGCGCGATGATCGGGCATTTGTGCGTCTTCGTGTGGGGACGCAGGCCCTTGCCCTTCGCCTTGAGGTGCTTGGCCATCTTCGCGAGGTTCGCCTCGAAGAGGTCGAGGTCGATCAGCAATGCGGGCGTGTTCAGGTCCGCGAGGGCGATGGGTTTGTCGAGTCGGATGGGTTCGTTCGCGTTTGATACCGCCGCATGTGCCGAAGTAGTAGTCGCCATGATCGCGGCACCCGCCGCCGCCCCTCCCATGAAACCGCGTCGTGATACTGAGTTCATTTTCACCTCGTCTGATGTTGCCCTAATTCCTCGTTCCCAAGTTGTACTTGGGAACGCAAATGCTCGCGAAGTTGCACTTCGCAGCCTCCACCTGAGTCTCGAACTTTAATCAGGTCCTTGCGTCCAACCCACAAAGCACAGCTTTTAGCTCAAGCCCGTTCCCAAGTGCAACTTGGGAACGAGAATAACTCTCCGTACTACTACCCGTCGAAATCTTATATTCTTTCGCGGATTTTCATGCGGTCGACGGTTCTTTTCTTTGCGCTCTATGCGTTCTTTGAGGTTCATTCGTTGTTTTTTTGTATCCGTGCCATCCGCGTTATCCGTGGTTGATCTTTTGGTTGCGGCCATGCCGCGCTGTGTCCTCTGTGCCTCTGTGGTGAATTCGTTCTACTCCGCTTTCTCCTTCGCCACCATCGCCGCATCCGGCGCAATCTTCAGCCGGATCGGATCGCCCACGAACACCGGGTTCGTCGCCGAGGGCGTCTCGATGCGCGCCTGGATGTAGATGGGACGATCAATCGCCGTCACCCAAGGCTCGACGTAGAGTTCCATGCCGCGTTCGTATTCGCCCTCGCGCACGAGGATGCCGTTCAGGCCCGTATCCATTACCCGCACGCCGTACGGCAGGTTCAACACGTCAATCGGAACCCGCCCGTCAAACCCATTCGCCCGGTCCAATTTCACCGAAATCTTGCCTGATTGCCCCGGCGCGATCGCGACTTCGAGTTCCCCGTTATTGACGACCAAGTCCGGCGGCATCTCGCTCACCGTGATCGCGCCAATACGGTTCTCGCGAACGACCGGCTTGCCGTCGAGTTCCGCCTCGGCCGATATGACGAAGGAAGCCTCGACAAAGGTCGACTGCGCATCGGATCCGGCGAAGATCGGAATCCGGACGTCTTCCTCGCCCGCGAGGACGGTATCGGGTTGCGTCGTGAAGCCTGCGGGAAGTCCCACGATCTGCACCTTCACCGGACCGTCGAATCCGTCCTTGCGCTGAACGCTCACCTCGACCGTCTTCTTGCTCCCGCGCGAGATGTTCAATCGGCCCACGCCGCGCAGCGAGAAATCCGGCTTCAACGGACGCACCATCAACCGATACGCCCCGCCGTCGCCACCCGCGCCTAGCGCATCGGTCACACGCACAAGGTAATTGCCATCGGCGGGCGCCACGAAGTCGAGCCGCGAATCGCCGCCGCCGTCCGCCTCGCCGAGAAATCCGTCGTCGTTCCGCCAGAGCAATGTATGCACCGGCATGCCGTTCGTGGCGAACGCCGTCCCCGGCGGATGGACCTCGACCTTGTAGGCCTTGCTGTCCACCGCGTGGTGCTCGGGCGTCGTTCCGAAGAAGGTCTTGCGCTGGCCGTTCGCGTAGGTCGCGAAGCCCACGTCCTCGTCGCCGTAGTCCGGCAGATCGTCGACCATGATGATCTCGGAGCCCATCATCATGTAGTCGTTCATCTTGATGTCGCGCCAACTATCCAGCCGGAAGCCGCCGCTCCGCGAGTCGCGTCCGTTGAGCGCGAGGTGGGTCTGCGCGACGCTCCGCACCACGCCCAATTCAAGCGGCTTGCCACTGGTATCGAGAATTTCGATCAGCGAGTCCAACCCAACGCCCAGCCGCGATGCCAGCGTCTCGATGACATACGTCTCGCCCTTGGTCGCGGCGAAGCGATACACATCCGAATCGCCCCCGGCAACGGATGAATCGATTTGTCCATTCGTCGTCGACGGAAACGCCACCGTCATCGCGCTCGCGGGGTCGTTGTTCGGCTCCGCCTCGAAGGCCTCGGGGAACGGCCCGACCGCCACGCGCGGCACCGGCACCGGGTTCCATTCCGCATACGAAACAGGCAGCTCGGCGCGCGTGGTGACGTCCGCAGTTTCGGGCGGCGTGACGCGAAGGACTTCCGTCCCGCCCAAGTTGAATCCCTTGGCATGCACATCCGTCGCGATTCCAGCGGGCACCCCGAGCGGCGAGACTTCCGTCACAAAGGGAAACCGGCCCACGTTCAGCCGGTAGTACAGCCCGGCCCGCAATTCCTTGTCCTCGATCTGCAACACATAATCGCCGTCCGTGGCCGTCTTGAACCCGAGGAACATTCGGCTCTTCGGCCCGTGATCGGCGTTCGTCGCAATCACGATACCCGCGCCATCAAAGGCCTTCATCGCTGGACTAATCGTCGTGTCGGTCAGCACGAACACAATCTCGTCGCCCGCCTTCGCGGCCACCTTGTAGCGATCCACGTCACCCGCGATATTGAATTGCCCCACCATAATCGTCGGCCACGCGAGCGCCTGCGCCGTCTCGACGGTATCGTTTGGTTCCGTCTCGCCCCCGTCGGCCTGGTCGGCCACGGTGAACGACTGCCCGTTGCTCAGGCCAGTCGGCGTCCGGAACAAAATCTCGTGCCGCCCCACGGCGATGTCCGCCGCGATGGTCAGTTTCAATTTCAGTTTGTACGGCCGCGCATTGTCGATGATTTCCCCCGCCGTGCCGCGCTTGCCGTCGTCGAAATCCAAGTCCACCTCGGGCCCCGGCTCGACCGACAGAATCTCCGCCTTGATTCGGCCGTCGCTCACGACGACCTCGGCCTTGTCGAGGTTCTTGCCGTCGACCGTCACCTCGACCTCTGTGCCCTTCGGCGCGCGGTCGGGGCTCATCGAGCCAAACGACGGGGGCACCGTCGCGCGGAGGATGACTGGAGGCACGGCGAGCGGGCGCGGCTTCTTGCCCTTGTCCGTCTCCACCGCCGCCACCGTGGTTGTCCCGTCCAGCGGCTTCCCGGTCGCCGCTGCATACAACGCGCTCGACGCATCGTAACGTCCCGCGGCAAGCAACGCGCCATCGGGGCTCAACGCCAGCGCGGACACCCAATCGGCCTGTGGCTCGAAGACAATCCCTTCCGCCAGCGTCGCCGCGTCCCATGCCTTGATGCGCTGGTCCTCGCCGGTCGAATAGATCGTCTTTTCGTCGGGCGAATACACAATTTTCAAAATCGGGCCATCGTGTGCAAACGTCGACGCCGCCAGTTGGCCCGCCGTCGATCCCGATTGCTGTATCGGCTCGCCGCCGGTGTCCATCCGCCACACGCGAATGCTCTTGTCCGCCCCCGCGCCCGCGAGGAATTTCCCCGACGGCGAGAAGGCGATGCTGTTGACCGTATCGAGCGAATCGCTAATCGTCAGCAGCAGCATGCCCGTCGCCGCATCCCAAATCTTGACGGTCCTGTCGCCCGCGCCCGAGGCGATCATCTTTCCGTCCGGCGAATAGTCGAGCGTGTACACCGCGTCGACGTGGTTCTCGAGCAGCATCCGTTGCGTGCCCGCCGCCACGTCCCAGATCGCAATCATCCGGTCGTAGCTCGATGTTGCCAGGCTCTTGCCGTCGGGACTAAACGCCACATCGAGGATATTGTCCTTGTGTCCATCGAGCGTGCGCAGCAAGGTCCAGTCGGCGGTCTTCCAAACCTTCACCTCGCCCGCGCGTCCCGGAAGTCCGCCCGCCGCCGCCAGCAACGCGCCATCGGGAGAAAACGCGAGTCCCCGGACCGTCTCCGCATGGCCCGCGAGCGTCGCCTTCGCGGTCGACAATCCCGTCACCGAATCGACTACGAACACCTCAACCGTGTGCAGTTGCCCCCGCGCTAGCAACAATTCCCCATTGACCGTGGCAAATGCCTGCGACGCGATGGGCGCGACGCCGGTCGTGGCATGGGCATCTTGCCCATGTGCCCCCGGCGGCGATGTCGGCAACGCGACAGGTGCCCCGCTCGACTTCGCGCCTCCCTCGATCCACAAACGGATGACCTCGATCTGTTCCGGCTTGAGCTGCTCGAACTTCTCCGGCGGCGGCATGTGCGGCTCGGCTTTCCACTCGAGCATCCGGATCAGCTTGCTCTCCCGGGCATTCCCCGGCAGGATGCTCACCCCGCTCTCCCCGCCCGCCAACATTGTCGCCGCCGTCGAAAGATCGAGCTTCGACTTCACCTTCTCCGTCCCCGGAAAATGACATCCGGAACATTTCTTCTGGAGAATCGGGTAGACATCGGCCTCGAAGGTCACATCGGCCGCATACACGGGCACCAAAGCGATTGCGGCAATTGTCAGCCCACGAAACCAACACCAGGACAAGTCCCCCTTATAAGGGGGATCAAGGGGGATGTCAGCGCGGTATATCGGCCACGCCCAGCGGTCAAGCATCATTTCAAAAACCTCGACAATCAGTGATTAAACAAAAATTCCTTGCTCGTCAGCACCGCCCAAGCCACGTCCTCGAACCCCAGCCGCCGCTCCTCGGGCGACACCGCCGCGGACGCCAGCAATGGCAGGGCCTTGTCCATCTCCCCCGGCGAGGGAAACCGTCCCAACGCCCGGAGGTAAATGTCCTCCAACGCGCCCTTGTCGTCGAGCCCCTTCGCCAACAGGTGCGACACCATCGAGTTCGCGTCGCGCAGCTTGCCGTTCAGGGTATCGCCGTTCGCGATGTGCAGCGCTTGGGCCACGCTCGAGTCCTCGGTGCGTTCGCAGGAACACGTCTGCTCGCGTTCCGGACGGCCGAACGCGGTCAGGAAATAGGACCCCACCTGCGAGTCGGGCAACTGGAGCGCCCGGAACCCGCCCGGATAACCATCAAAGGCCGTCGGCACCGCCGTCACGGCGGAATAGGCATCGAGAATCACCTCCGCGTCCAAGCGCCGGATGATATACGCCGAATAATATTTCTCGTCCGCGACATTCGGATCGGCGGACTGGGAGGAGCGTTGATACGCCGCCGAGTTCATGATCGTGCGAATCAATTGTTTGACATCGAACTTTTTCTCGACGAAATCGGCTGTGAGCGCCTCGAAGAGCGGCTGGTTGGTCGCGGGGTTCGTCAGCCGCAGATCGTCGACCGGCTCGACCAATCCCCGGCCCATGAAGTTCTTCCAGACCCGGTTCACGATGGCCCGCGTAAAGTAGGGATTGTCGGACGAGGTGAGCCATTTGACCAAGGTCTCGCGGCGGTCCCCCGGCTGATCCAGCGGTATCGCCTCGCCGTCCAAGGGCTTCGGCGGCACCGGCACCCCCAGTCTCGGGTGCGGGATATTGCCAAAGGGATCGGCCAACACATCGATGTCCCCGCCGTTCTTCCCGTTCTTCAACTTCACCTGCGAGAACAGGTTGGCCATCCCGTAATAATCGTCCTGGGTCCACTTCTCCAGCGGATGGTTGTGGCAGCGCGCACAGGTGATCGACATCCCGAGAAACGCCAGCGAGGTCGTCTCCGTCAAGTCGATGGTCTCCTTGTGCATCGCGAAGTAGTTCGCCGCGCCGTTTTCCTGGGTGCTTCCCGTCGCCGTCAGGAGGTCCCGGGCGAACTGGTCCCAGGGCTTGTTGGCAGTTACGCTCTCGCGGATGAAACGGTTAAATGCCGTCAAGTCCTCTCGGCGCGGCAAGTTACGCGATGAAACGAGCAACAGGTCGGACCATTTATAGGACCAATAGTCGACGAACTCGGGCCTCTCCAACAAGGCGTCCACGAGCCGCGCCTGCTTGTCAGGACGGTTGTCCATGACAAACGCGAAACTCTCGTCGCTCGTCGGAAGTACCCCAGTCGCATCGAGATACGCACGCCGCACGAACTCAGCGTCGCTCGCCTTCGCCGCTGGGGCGATCCTGAGTTGAGAGAGCTGCGCGAGGACATGCTCGTCGATGAAATTCGCGCGGGGTGCCTTGGCAAAGACCTCGGGGGAAATCGCATCCGCCCGGGGCACAACCACTTGCGCGGCATTCACCCGGCTCGAATACCACACCGATATCGCCGCCGCGCCGGGACCCTGCACCGTCACCCCGCCCAGGTCGTCGACGATCACCACCGATTCGTCCGTGGTGCTGAACTTAGCCCAGCGGGTCACGTCCGCGTAAGTGCCGTCGGAATAATGGGCTTGCACAAGAAGCGGTTGCTTCACCCCCGCGCCAAGCGTCACGTTCGGCGGGTACACCGCGATGCGCTCGATCCGGGGATCGTCTTCCTTCGCCTTCGGGGCACCGGCGATAATCCACTCGCGGATGAGGGCGTAGGGCTCGCTATCCTTCTCGAAACGCTCGCCGCCTTCATGGGGAATGGACATCGTGGGCTTCAGAAGTATCAGGCTCGCCTCGGGTTCCGCTAGGGACACCCGCCGACCCTTCGCCTGCCGCGTCAACGCGCGATGATCGAGGTCATGGTCGAATCCGCGGAGCGACAATTTAAATCCGTTCTTGCCCGCCGCCGCCCCGTGGCACGCACCGGTGTTGCACCCCATCTTGTACAAAACTGGCTGAATATGGTTCCGAAAACTGGGTTGGAATGATTGTGTTCTACCTGAAACACGCACTTTCGCCTCGACCGTCTCCCCATTTGCGGTCGCCTTGATCGTCGTTTCCCCATCCCCAACGGCGGTCACTCTTCCCAGCGCATCCACCGTTGCCACTGCCAGATTTGCGGAGCTAAACTCGACCCCGCTCGGCACGCCCAAGATCGTCGCGCCCTCCACCTCCTGGACCAACAACCCGTGGATCGCCCCCACCCGGTTTAGCGCGATCTCGTCCGGAAACGCCCGCAACTCGGCGTACGCTGAAATTGAAGTGGCTGCCACAGCTAGGAACACGGAAAGAACCGAACGGCAATAACTTACGGCAAACACTTTGGCGATTCTCCTAACCTACCTTGTCCCGTTGGCTAAAGTCCCCCTTTGAAGGGGGATCAAGGGGGATGTTATGCGTAACTCAACCTATGAGCACCGCTTACAACAACTCCCCAATCACCTTCGTCCCATAATCCACCACCGGTATCGGGCGCTGTCCCGGGCCCGGCAATTCCGTCTCGATATCAATCCCGAGGCAATGGTACACCGTCGCCACCACCTCTGCCGGGGTCACGGGCCGTTCCACGGGGTAAGCGCCTATCGAGTCAGTCCTTCCGACGACGCGCCCGCCTTGGATGCCCCCGCCCGCCATCAAGATTGACCACACCTGCGGCCAATGGTCGCGCCCGCCCGCCGGGTTGATCTTCGGCGTCCGCCCAAACTCGCCCATCGCGACCACGAGGGTGTTCTCGAGCATCCCGCGCTGGCTAAGGTCTTCCAGCAAAGTGCTATACGCATGGTCGAACATCGGCCCGACGAGGTCGGTATAGCACTCGATGGGACTAAACGGCGCCGAGCCGTGAATGTCCCAGGTGATCTCGTTGAAGACCGTCTCGAACATATTGACCGTGGCAAACCGCACGCCCCGCTCGATTAACCGGCGCGACAACAGGCAGCCGTGTCCGAACTTGTTGTAACCATAGGCTTTGCGGAGTTCTTCCGGTTCCTGCTTGAGGTCAAAGGCCTCGCGCGCCAGAGGCGACGACATCAGGGTGTAGGCCTGCTGGAAATTCTCGTCGAGCAGCCGCGCGTCGGCGCTCTTCTCCAGTTGCGCGACCGATTGGTCCACCATGTCGCGCAACGCACGGCGACGGTCAAGCCGCGACGCGGAAATATAATCCGGCGGCAAGAGGTCCGGCACGGCGAAGTCCGGCTTCTGCGGCTCGTCGTTTAGGATGAACGGGTCGTGCGTCTTCCCGAGGAACCCGGCGTTTTGGCCGTGGGGCATGTTCCCCCCCGTGTTGCCGATGGGACGCGGGATCACCACGTGCGGCGGCAGGCCGTTCCGGCTCCCCTTGAGGTACCCGAGGACGCAACCCGCGTGCGGGTGCTCCATGCCGTTCTGGAAGAGCCGCCCGGTCTGCATCATCTGGTGGCCCGTGTCGTGGACCCCGGCGGCCTTGTGATGCAGCGTCCGGATGATGGAGAACTTATCCGCTTGCTTGGCGATGTTCGGGAAGATTTCGGAGATTTGGATGTCCGGGCTGTTCGTGCGGATGGGCTTGTACGGCCCGCGAATCTCGGCGGGCGCGTCCGGCTTCATGTCGAAGGTGTCGAGCTGGCTCGGCCCGCCCACCAGGAACAGGAAGATGCAATTCATGTCCTTCGACACCGCCCCCGCCTTCTTCAGTCCCATGAACGACGGCAACGTCAATCCGAGCGTCGCCAGCGAACCCGCGTGCAAAAAGTCCCGCCGCGTCATCCCGTCGCAGAAATGGACCGGCTTCTGGGCATCGATACGATACATGTCAAGGTCTCCACTGGGGCGCGCGAAACCGGCGCCCCTCGGAAGACGATTCTAGACCTTTCGTCGCAAAACAACAATAGTAGAAGCGACGTCCCGTCGCTTTATGTCCTGCCCGGTTGCCCCGACGCTCTCCCGCGATCCAGCATCATCAGGCTAATTCGGGGACGGGCTACGAAATTCCCCAAAGTTCCGTGCGGGAAGGAGCGAGTTCGCAAGGCCGGGAAATTCGTAGCCCGTCCCCGAATTTCCCTACCCCTTCCCCTCGCAACATTTCTTATATTTCTTGTCGCTGCCGCAAGGGCAGGGTTCGTTGGGGTAGCGCTTTCCCATGTCCGTGAATTGACGGGGCAGGATGGACGCCCGAGCGGTGGGGGCGTTCTTCGGTGCCTGATCCCATATCGGGGTGGCCTTGGTCTGCCGAAAGTACGCCCACGATTCAATTTCACGTACTACGTTCCCGATATAGCCCTTCTCATGCCGTTTCGCTTCCCTCAATACCGCTTCCCTGTCCTGCTTCAGGGCCCGCTCCACCTCCATCGGGCTCACACTCCACCTATCGATAAGCCTCTCTGAATACGCCATCTCAATGCGCCCGGCGACTTCCGCGGGATGGAGGCTCGTGGCGCAATTGATCAAGGCACCCCAGACTGGCGACGGGTAGCGATCCAGTTTCCCATCGAACAGCTCGACAAAGTAGGCCATCAATTCGTCCCGCGCCATGTCCCCCTCAAGTACCAATATCAGCAGCGAACGAAGCGCCGCGCAGCGCACCCACGGGTCAAGGGACGGGTCCTCGATTATTGCCTTGATAGGGGCTGTGTCGTCGCCGCATACGGACGCCAGGACTCGCCTCAAGTCCTCCGTGACAAAGTCCCCGGTGAGGGCATCCAAGGTATCGATATGCAGTCGCGCAAACCGGATCATCAACGGGTATGCGCGGCGTTCCCTGAACTGAGCCAGCAAGTAAATCGAGTACAGATGGGCCATGTTGTCGCCGTCCGGGTCCTCGGCGACAATCTCCGCAGCCCTGTCAACGGTATCCTCGACGATACGCAACAACTCGGGCGTGATTTCTTCGCGCGCTTTGATCGCCGCCTTGACGGCCTCCCGCGGAAATTTCCCGTTTTGCCGCTCGAGCGCGGCCAGAATCTCTTCTACTGTCATTGCATTGCCGTCGCTCACAACTACTCCTCCTACGGGCGATTTTCTGGGTCCGGTTCGATGGGTCGCAATAGCCGCCTTGTCCTGCAAATCCGGGAAGTCACTTCGACTCCAGTCGACAGAAGTATTCTTCCCGGGACAGCCCGGCCGTCTTCAGGTTATTTCGGATGATCGAGACAGGCACCATGCCATGTGCGGGAACCACGATGGGGCGGGGCGAGCCCTCCTTCACATGGGAACGGTGGCCGCCCTCCTGACGCGCAAACCGGCACCCCGCTCGCAAGAATACCTGTTCCAAGTCGCGCCAATGTAGCGGGACGATCCGGGGCATGATTCACGATTCGGATATGGAAAGCGAGTGACGCTCGACACTCACCGGTGACGGGCTCATCCATTTGGAACCGTCATACGTATAGCCCGATTCCTCCAAGACGTCATGCAGCGTTCCCATGTCTTGGGCTGTATTGAAGAAAAGCGAAACCGCCTCATCGACGGCGTGCCGGGCCTCCTCCGGAGTATCGCCATGGCTCATGATATCCAGCGGCATGGCGTGCGCGACAAAGGTCCTGGATTCTTCCCATACGTGTACGGTGTAGTCGATTCGAAAAGTTACATCGGCCATCCGTCGTTCCTAAGTTGCGTCGTGTCCCTGAGCTTTCTCCACAGTATACGCCTTAAGTCGCCCGATTCGTGATGCGTTATAATGCGACCCTCGGGAGAGCAACATGGCGACGACAGCCGTAACCATACCGCGCAATTCGATAACCGAGTACTGCAAGAAATGGCGAATCAAGGAGCTTTCCTTGTTCGGGTCCTTCATTCGTCCCGACTTTGGGCCTGATAGCGACATCGATGTACTCGTCGAATTCGCCGCCGACGCGGACTGGAGCCTCTTCGATTGGGTGGACATGGTCGACAAATCACATGCATGTTCGACCGCAAGGTCGACCTCGTCGCCAAGGAAAGACTGCGAAATCCGTTCCGCCGGAAGGCGATCCTGTCCGGGCGCGAGATTGTTCATGCGACCTAATTCAGGCGGCATACATTGAGGAAAAGCAATGACAGAATTCAGCCCAGAGACGATTGAAGCCATCGGTGCCTACGTTTATGCGCTGATTGACCCGCGCTTGCCTCCGACCGACCCGAGACGGGTTTTCTACGTCGGTAAGGGAACCGGGCAAAGATGCTTTCATCATTCAGCCGAAGAGGTCGGTGACGAGCCGAATCCAAAATTGGAACGGATCCATGAAATTCGCCTCGTCACGGGTGCTCCCCCTCCAATTGAAATCATCGCGCATCACTTAAAAGACGAGGAATCCTTTCGGCTGGAGGCAGCCCTGATAAGCGTGCTACAACCCAATGGAAATCTTGCGTCCGGGAAATACGCGGCTGACTACAGGCTGTCAGTGGACGAGATCGAAGGCCGCTACTCAAATCCACTGATCGAGTCGGCCCTCGGTCATCGAGTGCTTCTTGTGAGTCTGAACGGCGGTGCCGATTTGCGGCCATTCCCGGACATTTCGGAATCCGAAATGCCCGAACGTATTCTCCAATTGTGGCGGCTATCTGAAGAACGCGCAGATCAAGTTCAGTACATTATTGGGGTTTATGAGCAGGTTACACGGCGCGTATTCAAGGTACATCAGACCAAGGATGGTCGTGCGATCCACGACAAGAAAAACGATGGAGTGGCGAAGAACGGCCACACCCTATGGAGACGGGCGTTCCACGGCGAGCGATGCTTGGAAATGGAGCCACTTTGGATCAATCGACGAATTGTCAGTTCAGTTGGGGAAGTGCTGACGAAATTTCGGCCCCAGGAGGCTTGCCGACTTATCGGCACGCATTCTGTACGCTGAAAAATAGACCCCATTGGCAATTTTCTGGAATCGGTCGTAGCGGTTGAAAATTGCGGCCTGATCGATCCACGCGAGTACCAGCAACCGTAGCCCGCTTGTTTGATGTCTAACATGTCACATGGCTACCGCTCGATCCCGATCATGTTTTTCTGCGGGGGAACTCCTCCAAAAAACCAGTTCCCTCGTCGCCGACAATTCCGCCCGGGGTAGAACAGACACCCTTGTCTGTTCCTGAGATTCCTACCAATGAACAGACAAGAGTGTCTGTCCTACCCTGGTCGCCACGCAACGCCCGATGCTATATATAGGGGACATCGATCCAACCCACGGAGAAAAACCCCCATGAAAAGCCTCGCCCTCCTCCTCGCCCGTTTCGTCACGACCTTCCGCATCGAACCCGGTTCCGCCGACGCCGTCCTCTGCGCCGAGACCATCGACGCCCTGGCTGGATTCTACGGCGACGGCCCGGTGCCCGCGTTCGAGATCCCTTTCATCGAGGAACTGTTTCTCAACCGTTTCCTCGCGGCGCGTTTCGAGGCCCACCTTGGCGAGTGCGGGCTGTTCGTAAAGAAGGGCGACGACCCACACGGCGCGGTACACCCCGCCGTCAACGCCGCTATCCGCGCGCGGGGACGCTACGCGAAGATCATGCGCGATCTTGCAAAGCGGCACCTTGCCGCAGTTCGTGGCACGGGCGTCCCGCCCGTGGAGCACGCCGTTGAATCCGCACGTTCTCAAGCACTCCGCAGCGCCGTTGCCGCGCCTGCGGCGCCGCCACAAGAACATGGGCAAGATGCCCATGCCACCGTTCGTGGCACGGGCGTCCCGCCCGTGGAGCACGCCGTTGAATCCGCACGTTCTCAAACACCCCCCGGTGCCGTGGCCGCGCCTGCGACGCCGTCGGAGGAACATGGGCAAGATGGCCATGCCACTTCTCCGTGCCCATCCGAGCCAGTCCACCCCGCGCCGAATGGCCACGCCGTTGCGCCGTCGCTAGACCTCGAGCCCGCCGAAGCCCCAACACGCGCCCCGATCTTCATGAACCGCGCGATGCGCCGCCTCGCCGAACGCAATGGCGCTCGTTCCCGCTAATTTCGCCGCCGAAACAGTCCCGCGACGATCGTGCGTTCGTCGGCGTCCAGCATGCGCAGGATGAAGACGAGCGCCGCGTAGGCCGCGGCCCCCGCAGCGACAGCGGCCCATAGCGACCACGGCGCGAGCGCCCAAGCCAGGCCGGCCATGGCAGCGGAGGCAAGCATCAGTTTCGCCAGCAACGGTCCCAGCCCCAGGGCCGCGAGGTCATGCCGGATTGCGGGGACGAACAGGAGGCTAATCGACGCGTTGACGGCGACGGCGATCCATGCGGCGCCGATGGCGCCATGGCCGGGCGCGAAGGCGATGTTCGCGGCGACCGATATCGCCGCGGCCGCGCCGTAACAAACGGTGACGTACCAGTTGCGCTGGACGGCGTAGAGGAACTCGAGGGCGACCCCATTGAAATAGAAGAACGGAGTCACGAGGGCGGACACCCGGAGCGCGGTGACGGCGTCGGCGTAATCGCCTGCCTGGGCCCCCACGAGCAGGCGGATGATTGGCTCGGCGAGCGCGGCCAACCCAAACGCCATCGGGAACGCCCCGATGAGCGCCAGCCGCGCCGACGATCGCTTCAACATCGCGAAGTGGGCGCCGGGTTGCGCCGATAAGCGGCTCATGGCGGGAAAGATGGCCGTGCCCCACAGGCTCGACAGCATCATGAGCGGCTCCATGATGCGTTGCACCGGGGTGTACATCGCGGCTTCGCCGGGGCCGGCCACCGCGTTCAACACGACCATGTCGGCGCGGAAATAGAGGGCGGAGAATATCATCGAGAGCAGCAACGGCATGCACTCGCGAAGCTGCGCGATGGCGAGACCGATCCGGACGCGCGGCCGTTCCCAACCCGCGACGCGGACGACCCATCCGACGCACAGGAGGAACGCGGCGAGGTTTGCCGCCGCGATCGCCCCGTGCGCCATCGCGCTCGTGGGGCTGTATCGCATGGCGATCGCGACGGCCGCCAGCTTGAGCACGGCGGCCGCGACGTTCACGACGGCCACCCCGCTCATTTCCTCGCGGGCCGTCAGCATCGCCTCGAAGGGGCGCTGCAAGGCCCAGAGCACGATGGTCGACAACGCCGCGTAAAATACCGCCGACCGGCTGGCCGCGTCTTCCCCCGCGAGCGCCGTCCCGGCCATGGCGATGCCCAGGGTGGCGAGCGACAACCCCGCGACCAGCGCGGCCGCGGTCCACACTTGCGTCCAGGCGGTCGAGGGGTCGCGCGCGATATCGCGCACCAGGAGCCGCTGGACGCCGAAAGTGGCGAACACGTTGAAGACGCCGGTGTAGGCCAGCGCGTGGCCGAACTGGCCCGTGCCCTCGACATCGAGCGCGCGAAACACGATCGCGCTCTGCGCCAGCGTCAACGCCATGCCCACGACGCGTGACACGAACAACGCCGCCATGTTCAGGCCGATACGCTCGCTTGTCGATCCCTTCTTCATCCCGCAATGTTCCGGTATGCCGCCGCTAGGATATCCGCGCTATGCCCCCACGTAAACGTCTCCGCGCGGGCGCGCGCCCTCTCCGCGCGCACCCTCGCCGCCTCGGGCTTCGCCAGAAGTTCCTCGATTCCGGCCGCGATGGACTCGACCGATTCCGGTTCCACCATCAACGCGGTGTCGCCCACGACTTCCGGCAACGACGACACATTCGACGTCAACAACGGCACCCCCGCTGCCATCGCCTCCAACGCGGGAAGCCCGAAGCCCTCGTATAACGACGGATACAGGCACGCCATCGCCCCGCGCAACAGCATCACGGTTTCCGCGCGCGGAAGATAGCCCACGAGGATCAGCTGCGGCCCCAACTTCAGCCGTTCAATCGCCTCGTCGAAGGCCTCCGTCTTCCACCCGGGCCGTCCGGCGATCACGAGCGGCGGAATCTCGCCAAGACGATCTCGCACCACCGCGTATGCCTCGATCAGGCGGACCAGGTTTTTCCTCGGCTCGATGGTGCCGAGGTAGATGAAATACGTTTCCGGGATACCCAGGCGCACGCGAACCCCGGCGTCGAACGGCGTCGAGAATTCATCGAGATCGACCCCGCCGGGGACGACATGGATGCGGTCGGGATGTGCGCCGAGTAGCTCGACCAAGTCGTTCCGGCAGCTTTGCGACATGGTGACAATCGCGTCCGCCCGGCGGGCCGCATGGGAGAGCATCGCCGTGTGAAGCGCCGTGCTCCGGCGCGTGTGCGTCTCGGGAAATCGGAGCCCGGTCAGGTCGTACACCGTCACGACGCGCTTGGCATGACGCGCCGCAGGTAGCAGGTGGAACATCCCGTGCGCGATGTCGATTGGCCCCGTGAAACGCTCCATCGGCGGCCACTCGAGGCGCGTCCACATGGGCGTCTTCAAGCGAGTCGGCCACCATGCCGTGCGCCGCGCCGCAGCCCCATCGAATCCCTCCAGCGCATGCGCCGCCGAACGTCCCGAACTAGCGAACAATCGCAACTCGAGCGGACCCCCGCGCTCGATCAACGCCCGGACATAGTTGCTCGCGGCATACCCGACCCCCGTCAACGGATGCGGCACGAGACAACTGAGGTCGATGCCGATCCGGAGCACGTCGTCAGCCATCGATCCACCTGGGTTGCGAGAATTCGCGTTCACGTCACGCGCCGCCGGATTGTAATCGAAGCGCCCGCGGCGCGCCAATTGGATCCGGTCGCCGACAGGGACTGACTCCGCCTTTTGCCCGGCGGTTTGGGCAAAACGCGGTGTCTGTCGCTCACCCTCCCGGCCCCATCCCCTCGATTTCACCTTGCCCAGCCTACCCAAAAACAAGTATGCTCCCGGCCTATGGGAAAAGACATCGTTCACTTCAAATGCCATCACTGCAATCATTGTTGCACCGACGTGATTTGCCTGCCGACACCCTGGGACGTCAAGCGCATCGCCAAGATGACGGGCAACAACCCCAAGGACTTCCTCGAATTCCTGACGGCGGAAGACATCGACGGTGCCGACGAGGACGACCCGACCTGGCTCGAGGTCGGCGACCAACGCTACCTGATGGCCCTCAAGCGCGACGCCAAGACAGGTTGCTATTTTCTCAACCAGAAGACGCGCTACTGTTCCATCTACGAGGCGCGTCCGCTCTTGTGCCGGCTCTATCCGTTCAAGGTCGTCGAGTCGCGCAGCGGCGAATACAAGGGCTTCGTCCTCCACGACGACGTGGGTTGTCCCCGCCACCGCGATGGGGCAGTGACCACCAAACCGCTCTACGATCTCTACATTCAGGACGAGGTCAACCAGGACGATTACCGCGAACTCGTCGAGGTCTTCAACGCCCGCGAGTATCCAAGGAAAAAGCCCGGCGACTTCATCAAGATGTTCATGAACGGCTTCCAAAGCTTCCTCCAGAAAGCCGAGTAGGCGCGGGCGCGGGACCGATGGCGGCGACTTCGACCGGAGCGACCTACGGTCGCGATCAAGCGGATGCGCTCCGCGCGGCGGTTACTCGCATCGTCACCGATACCCCCGTCACCGACATCCACACGCACCTCTACGCGCCGCCCTTCGGCGAGCTGCTTCTCTTCGGCATCGACGAGTTGCTCACCTACCACTACCTCGTCGCCGAGCTCCTCCGCGTATCGAATGTCTCCTACGACGCCTTCTGGGCCATGCCCAAGCCCGCGCAGGCCGATCTCGTCTGGAAGGAACTCTTCCTCGAACGCTCGCCGATCAGCGAGGCATGCCGCGGCGTCCTCACCGCGCTCGACCGGCTCGGCCTCGACACCGCCTCGCGCAGCCTCGGCGATTATCGGGCATGGTTCCGCGACCGCGATCCCAACGCCCACATCGACGCCGTCTTCGCCCGCGCAAACATCTCCAGCGCTGTCATGACCAACGACCCCTTCGACGATCTCGAACGGCCCACATGGGAGGCCGGATACGCGGGCGATCCGCGCTTCCACGCCGCGCTACGGATCGATCCCCTCCTCAACGCCTGGCCCGCCGCGAATCGCCGGCTCAGCCAGTTTGGCTACGATGTCGGCGGCTCCATCGACACGCCGACAATCAACGGCGTCCGAAAATTTCTCGACGACCGAATCACGCGCATGAAGGCCCTCTACATGGCCGTGTCATTGCCGCCGGACTTCGCGTTCCCCGAGGACTCCGCCCGCGCCAAGCTCCTCGAACACGCCGTGCTCCCCGCCGCGCGCGACCACCACATCCCCTTCGCGCTCATGGTGGGCGTCACTCGCCAAGTCAACCCCGCCCTGCGCCTCGCGGGCGACGGCGTCGGTTACGCGTCGCTCGCGCCGCTGCACCACCTCTGCGCGCATTTCCCGGACAATAAATTCATGACGACCTACCTCGCGCGCGAAAACCAGCACGAACTCTGCGTCGCCGCGCGAAAGTTCCGCAATCTCCTCGTCTTCGGTTGCTGGTGGTTCCTCAACAACCCCAGCCTCATCGACGAAATGACCCGAATGCGCATCGAGATGCTCGGCCTCTCCGTCGTCCCCCAACACAGCGACGCCCGCGTCCTCGAACAGGTCATCTACAAATGGGACCATTCGCGCACGGTCATCGCCCAAGTCCTCGCCGACAAATTCGCCGACCTCGTCCGCAGCGGCTGGACCGTCACCGAGGACGAAATCCGCCGCGACGCCGCCACCCTCCTCGGCGGCGCCTTCTGGGATTTCGCGAGGCGGTAGGGGCAAGGCGCACATTGCCGCAGTTCTACTCGCGGCAGGGTATTTCGTTGAGTTTGAGCGGATGCTACGGTAGACTCTCCGTGACTTCGCGGCGGGTCGAAGCGACCGTAGCTGTCACGCGGGACCGTCTAAAACCGTCTTTTGTACGCAATGTTTTAAGGACCAGGCAATGAGCGCAGGAATAGGCCGGTATCTCGGGTCGTCGGTGTTGCGCAAGCAGCTGGTGGCGATCACTGGATTGGTCATGGTGGGCTTCGTGGTGGCCCATCTCAGCGGGAACCTGCTGATTTACGGCGGCCCCGATGTCTTCAACGCCTATGCGCAGAAGTTGCAGGACATCGCGCCGCTGCTCTGGGTCATGCGCGTGGGGCTGATTATTTCGACGGCGCTGCACATCGTCTTGACCATGACGCTCGTCCTCGAGAACAACGCCGCGCGGGGCCGCAGTTACCAAGTGGGCCGGTCGAAAGAACCGCGTTCGTTCGCGACGCAGACGATGCGGTACTCGGGCATCCTGATTATCTTGTTCGTCGCGCTTCACCTCTACGACTTTACCTTCGCGAGCAAGACCGGCCCCGGATCGGTGGTGGCCGGTTTGAACGACGGCAAGAGCCTCGAGCTGTTCGGCCTCGTGTGGAACGGCTTCAAGCAGGGGTGGCGCTCGGTCATCTATGTGCTCGCGGTCAGCTCCGTGGGACTGCACCTGAGCCACGGCATCCAGAGCGTGTTCCAGACCGTCGGCTTCAACCACGAACGCTATACGCCCATCATCAGGAAGGCCAGCATTGCGGTCGGCGTCCTCGTCGCGCTCGGGTTCGCGTCCCTTCCCATCTACGTGCTGCTGGCCAAAGTGCCATTCGGAGTCTAGACGCATGCTCGAATCCAGAGTGCCCGAAGGTCCGCTCGAATCCAAGTGGACCGACTACAAGAGCCACCTGAAGCTGGTGAACCCCGCGAACAAGCGGAAGTTCAACGTCATCGTCGTCGGCACCGGGCTGGCGGGCGCTTCCGCCGCCGCGTCCTTGTCCGAGATGGGCTACAAGGTCAAGTCGTTTTGTTTCCAGGACTCTCCGCGCCGCGCGCACAGCATCGCGGCCCAGGGCGGCATCAACGCCGCGAAGAATTACCAGAACGACGGTGACAGCGTGTTCCGTTTGTTCTACGACACGATCAAGGGCGGCGACTATCGCTCGCGCGAGGCGAACGTGTACCGGCTCGCCGAGCTCAGCACGAACATCATCGACCAGTGCGTGGCGCAGGGCGTGCCCTTCGCGCGCGAATACGGCGGCCTGCTCGACAACCGTTCCTTCGGCGGCGCGCAGGTCTCGCGCACCTTCTATGCGCGCGGCCAGACGGGCCAGCAGTTGTTGCTCGGGGCCTACAGCGCGCTGATGAAGGAAACGGCCAATGGCGGCGTCACCATGTTTCCTCGCCGTGAGATGCTCGACCTCGTGGTCATCGACGGCCACGCGCGCGGGATCGTTGTCCGCAACCTGACCACGGGCCAACTCGAACGCCACGTTGGCGACGCCGTCGTCCTCGCGACGGGCGGTTATGGCAACGTGTTCTATCTCTCGACTAACGCGAAGGGCGCGAACGTCACCGCGACCTGGCGTTGCCACCGTCGCGGCGCGTTTTTCGCCAACCCCTGCTTTACGCAGATTCACCCGACCTGCATCCCCGTGAAGGGGGAGTATCAGTCCAAGCTGACGCTGATGAGCGAAAGCCTCCGCAACGACGGCCGCATCTGGGCGCCGAAGGCCAAAGGGGACAAACGGCGCCCGAACGAAATCCCCGAGGCCGAGCGCGACTATTATCTCGAGCGGCGCTATCCGTCGTTTGGGAACCTCGTGCCGCGCGACGTGGCCTCGCGCGCCGCTAAGGAGCGCTGCGACGCGGGGTATGGAGTGGGGGCGAGCGGCATGGCCGTGTACCTCGATTTCCGCGATGCGATCGCCCGGCTTGGAAAGGACGCCATCGAGGCGAAATACGGCAACCTGTTCCAGATGTACCATCAGATTATGGATTCGGACCCCTACCGCGAACCGATGATGATTTTCCCCGCGGTCCACTACACGATGGGCGGCTTGTGGGTCGACTACAACCTCATGAGCAACCTGCCCGGATTGTTCGTGCTGGGCGAGGCGAATTTTTCCGACCACGGTGCGAACCGTCTCGGCGCGAGCGCGCTGATGCAAGGACTCGCCGACGGATACTTCGTGATCCCCTACACGCTGGGCGACTATCTCGCGCAAGGCGGATTGTCTTCCGCAACGACCGACCATCCCGCCTTCATCGAGGCCGAGGAAGCCGTGGCGCAACGCATCAACACGTTGCTCTCCATCAAGGGCAAGAAGACCGTCGACGAGTTCCATCGCGAGCTCGGTCTCTTGATGTGGGACTACTGCGGCATGGGGCGGACCGACAAGGGCCTCAAGGCCGCGCTCAAGAAAGTCCCCGAAATTCGCGACGAGTTCTGGGAGAACGTCAGCGTGACGGGTTCGCCGGGATCGTTCAACCAGGTGCTCGAGCGCGCGGGCCGCGTGGCGGATTATCTCGAGTTCGCCGAGATCATGTTGCACGACGCCATTGATCGGAAGGAGTCCTGCGGCGGACATTTCCGCGAGGAGTACCAGACGAAGGACGGCGAGGCCAAGCGCGACGACGCCAAGTTTTCGTATGTCGCGGCCTGGGAGTACAAGGGGGTGGGCAAGAAACCCAAGCTGCACAAGGAAGAGCTGGAGTTCGACGTCGTCGAGCCGTCGCAAAGGAGCTACAAGTAATCATGGGCAAGAAAATCAACCTGACCCTGAAGGTCTGGCGTCAATCCGGACCGGCCGCCGGCGGCGGCTTCGAGACCTACAACGCGCCGGGCGTCGACACCGACATGTCCTTCCTCGAGATGCTCGACGTGGTCAACACGGGCATCGAGCGGGCGGGGGCCGATCCGATTGCCTTCGACCACGATTGCCGCGAGGGGATTTGCGGATCGTGCGGCGCGGTGATCAACGGCCAGGCCCACGGACCCGACGGCGGCACGACGCTGTGCCAGCTCCACATGCGCCGCTTCAAGGACGGAGACACGCTCGTCATCGAGCCGTTCCGGGCAAAGGCATTCCCCGTCGTGAAAGACCTCGCGGTGGACCGTTCTTCGTTTGACCGCGTGATCATGGCGGGCGGCTTTATCTCCGTCCGCACGGGCTCGGCCCCAGAGGCCCATTCGGTCCCGGTCCCCAAGGACAATGCGGAAAAGGCCTTCGACGCTGCGGCGTGCATCGGCTGCGGCGCCTGCGTGGCCGCGTGCCCGAATGCCTCGGCGATGCTCTTCGTTTCGGCGAAGGTCAGCCACCTCAACCTGTTGCCACAGGGCCAGCCGGAAAAAGATCGCCGGGCCGCGCACATGGTGTTGCAGATGGACAAGGAAGGCTTCGGCAACTGCTCGAACGAGTATCAGTGCGAAGCGGCCTGCCCCAAGGAAATTAGCGTCGGGAACATTGCCCGGATGAACCGCAACTTCCTATGGTCGGCGATCAAATCGGCGTTTAGCGCCTGAGGTTCGACGGCGGCGCGATTAGAACGACGATTTCGTCCGCGCAGGCTTGCCGATCGGCTTCGCAAACAGCGCGACCACTCGCTCCATCAGATCAGCCATGCCGAAAGGTTTGCGCAGGTAGTCGTCGAATCCGTATTTGCCCAGGTCCCGCGCCTCGCCGTCATCGATGTAACCCGAAATCGCCAGGACCCGTGTCGAACGGGTCTCCGGGCGCCCCTTGACCCGTTCGCACACCATCCGCCCGTCCATGTCGGAGAGATGAATGTCGAGGACGATCACCTGGGGATTGTGTTCCACCACCAGGGCCCCCGCATCGAATCCCGTCGAGGCGACCGCCACCTTGTAGTCGCCGTGCTTGGCGAGGATCGCCGGAATGATGTCGAGGTAGTAGGGGTCGTCGTCGACCACAAGGACGCGCTGTTCGTTCTCTTCAAGTCGATCCAGCGGAATTCCATGGGCCAACATAAACTTGCGCAAGTTCCCGAGGGGAATGCGCCGGTCGCCGCCCGTGCCAATCCGGTATCCCTCGATCTGGCCCGAATCGAACCAGCGGGCGACGGTGTCCGCCGAGACCCCGCAAATCTGCGCCGCATCCCCGCTGGTGAAGACTTCGCCGTTCGATTTTCCGGCCATCGTTTTTCGGTTCTTTCGCGTCCCCGGTCCCACGGCAATCCGGCAGAACAATATTTCCGGGTGCAGGGACCGCCATGACATGTTGAATTGCGCTACCTATTCGATAACTATATGGGCACGGGGAGTGGGTGTCAATCCCGTGTAATCCAGCGCAGGTGGAGTCGTTTAATCATGTCCCGTCGATTGGAAGGCAGGCGGGTCCTTATCACCGATATCGATCGGTATATGGGCCGTCCCATCGCGGAGCTCTTCTCCGCGGAGGGCGCCGTGGTTATCGAGAATGGGGACGACCTGCGGCAGCCCGGCGCCGCCGAGCGCGTCGTGGCCGAGGCCGGTCCCCTCGACGTGCTCGTCGCCAACCTCGCCGAGGCGGACGAGAAAATGGAACTCCTCGAAAATATACGCGACGAGGACTGGCACGGCTTCTTCGATCGCCTGGTCCATCCCCTCATGCGGCTCGTGCGCGCCGCCGTCCCGCCCATGTGCGCACAGGGCCACGGCAAAGTCGTCGCCATCACCAGCGCCGCGCCGCTCCGGGGCGTCCCCAAAGCCTCGGCCTATTGCGCCGCGCGGGGCGCTCAGAATGCCTTCATCCGCGCGGTGGGCCTCGAGGTGGCGCGGCACAACGTGCAGGTCAACGCCATCGCCCAGAACTACGTCGAGAACGTGACCTATTACCCTCCGGAGATGATTGCCGACGCCGCCATGATGGAACGCATCCTCAAGGTCGTCCCGGCAAAACGGTTGGGCAAAGGCCGCGAGACGGCGGAGCTGGCGCTGTTCCTCGCATCGGAGAACAGCGATTTCATCGTGGGACAGGTCATTCCGTTTTCGGGGGGATGGGCGACGACGACGGGGTGAGGGGACGGGGGAACCCCGATCAACGAAAACCGGGCACGGACGAGGTTCCCGTCCGTGCCCGATTCGTGTGCATTCGTGTTAATTACAGCCTATTCCTTGTGCTGTTCGCCGGGGTGATAGACGCTGACGGCCTGGCGCTCGACGTCGTCCCAGTAGAACCATGCGGGCTTGAACTGTTGCTTTGACATCAGCTCGGCCTGGTCGAAGAAGTGGGGCGACTTTGGATCGCCGCTCTGGCCGTAGTGGAGAAAGCTTCCGGCCTTAATCTTTTCACCGAACTCGTAGACGCCCATGAACGACGCGCCGACCACGGCGTATTCCTTCTTACGGTTGGGCATGGGCGTCGATGGGGTGTGATATACCGTGAAAGCCACGCCAAGGGGTCCCGGCACGCCCACCTGGGGGAGGCTGGGGAGGGTGTCGTTGAAGGGGACGGTCGCCGGGCCCGCGTGATCGGCGAAGCGTTGCAGGCGGTGTACGTCGCCGTAGGGGACCTTCCAATCGCCGAAGCGCTTTTTGAGGCCGTCGGCCGCGGCGATGAGCGCCTCGAACCGCGCGTCGGGATTGTCCTGAAACTCCTTCTTCAGCGTCTCGACGGGATAGCCGCGTCCGTACAATTGCTCGTACCACTCGACGCAAAGTTCGGCCTGGGTGGATGCCGCGGTGCTCTTGTAGTCCCAATCGAGCAAGTGATCGAGATAGGGCTTCACCTTCGCGGCCAATTCCGGGTTGCGCGCCTCGAGCGCCTTGTGCTCCTTCGCGTAACGCGGGAGCTCGGTCATGGGCCAGTACATCGTCGTGTCATACGCGAGCTTCGACCAATCCTCGAACGTGAGGTCGTCCGCCCCGCGCAGCAGGTATCGCGAGATCTTCGAGCGCCGCTTGTCGTCGTCCTTGTCCTCGACCATGTAGGGCGGGAAATCCGTCTTCGAGGGATTGCCGTCGTCGGTGGCGAGGAAGGGCGTCGCGTTGCAGCTTTGAACATAGCCGGAAGCCGGGTTCAAGGCCTGGGGCAGCTCGGCCATCGTGTGAAAGTCGCCCCATTCGTTCTTCGGGTCGCCGCCGTCGACGGGCTTTTCCCAGTCGACCGAGGGGTCCTTCTTGGCCACGGTGCCGTTGTAGATGTAGAAGATGTTGCCATCCACGTCGGCGTAGACCGTGTTGAACATCTGCAGGTTGAGCATCCCGAAGGCGGCGCTCCATTCGTCGAAATTCTTGGACTTGATCATCGCCATCGTCTGCACCATGCGGCTGCCCTCGAAGAGCTTGGCGATCTTGACGGCGAGGTAGTGCGTGTCGTCTTCCTTCGCCATGATCGGCCCGTAGTGTGACTTGCGGAAGGTGTACTCGCGCGCCTCGAGCGCGCCGTCCTTGCCCTTCACCTTGATGGTCGCCTTCCACTCGGTGGCGTCCTTGTAGCCCTCGCCATACTTGTACTTCAGCTTGTCCGTCGGGTGATCGAAGGTGAGGCGGTACACGTCGCCGATGTCCGGTTCGTTCACTGTGTAGGCCCAGCCGAGATATTCATTGTGGCCCATCGAGGGGATCGGCCCGCCGGGAAACGTCGCGCCCGACATGTGCAGGCCCTCGCCGCTGCGGACGTGGACCTCTGTCCAGCTCCCCGTGCCGTACCAAGGCTGGTGCGGGTTCGCGAACAACATGGCCGTGCCGTTCTTGGTCTTCTCGGGGCCGACGGCCCAGGCGTTCGATCCCGTGGCGGCCTTCACCTCCGACTCGAGCATCGTCTTAAGTTTGTTCGAGGGCGCATGGGCTTGGCCGAGCAGGCGCTGGAGCATCAGGCCGCGTTCCCACGCGAGGAAGGCCCAGGGCTCGAGTTTCGTGAGCAGTCTCGGCTTCACCAGGGGATTCTTCTCGAGAAAATAGTTGTACCCCGCGGACGCCGCATCGCACATGGCCTTGGTGTCCGGCGCGAGCTTCTCGTAGTCTTCGATTGCGCGCGGGACGATCTCGAACAAGGCCATCTGCATGTCGGTGTCGAGGCCGGCTTCGCCAACGACCTCGGACAAGCGTCCCATGCACTCGATGTAGGTCTGCTCGACCTGCCAGAAGTAGTCCTCGCATTGGGCGTACACCGAACCGAAACCGACGCTCGCGTCGGTCGGCCCGTCGATGTGGGGCACGCCCCATTCGTCGCGGTAAATCTTGACTTGGCTGGCCCATTCGGCCGCGCCGGCGAAGGCGAGGCCTGGCGCGGCAAGGAGCAGAAGGGCCAGCGTGGTGCAATGGCGGAGATGGTGTCGCATGAGTGTTTCCCTTTCCCGTTCGGGCCCGATACCCGTGAAGGCTTGAGCATACCGGACGGGAGAGGCGATGGCAACGCCGGGAATGGTGACCGAAGGTGTACCCCGATGTGGGGGGGAGGGGGCAAATCAGGATTCAGGCCAGTGCATTGAATCTATACAGGTAATTGGTTACGGGCAGCCTATAAAATTTCGTTGCGGATTTTGAAGCAATGCTTTAAACTGGATATCGGGTAGATTCGGATTGGGCTGTAGTCAATCATCGATTGGCGAAATGAACGAGGGTGTATCCATGTGTTTCCGTAAAAGGGTATCGCCGCATTTTTCCTTTGTAGTTCCTGCATCGCATTTCGTTTCATGGGAGTTGGCGACGAGATGCTGGTTGAGCGCAATCGCGCTGGTGTGCGTCCTTTCGCAGGGCGTGGCCTCGGCGGTGACGGCGAGTCCGCATCCCTTCGACGTGACCCAACCGGACGGATCGTCGATCACGTTGCGCATCAAGGGGGACGAGCGGTATCACTGGATGGAAGATAGCCAGGGATACACTGTCGTCAAGGCCCAGAATCGGTACGTCTATGCGACAGTCGATGCGGCGGGAGCCCTGACACCGACGAACTTGGAGGTGGGCAAGGTCGCGCCGGGGGCGGCGGGTCTCCAGCCTGGGGTGCAGCCGTCGCCGGCGATACGTTCGGGATTGGTGGCCAGATCGCTCCCAGCAATGACGAATGCGCCGAGACCGATCGCCCCGCAGGGAACGCTCAAGAATCTCGTCATCCCGATTCGTTTTGCGAATCACGGATCTCGGACCCTTCCGTCGACGGCGAACCTGAACACCCTGTTCAATGCGGTCGGCGGCGCCCCCATTCTCGCACCGACCGGGAGCGTGCGGGATGTCTATACCGAGAATTCGTACGGCCAGATGACCCTGGATTCGATCATTAACAACTGGGTCACGGTCAGCGGCACGGAGCAGTTTTACGCCGATGGCCAGTCCGGCCTTTCGACCTCGATTTGGGGGGCGCTGACCGAAGCCTTGGATCAAGCGGACGCGACGGTCAATTTCGATGACTACGACTCGGATAACGACGGATACATCGACGTGATCACTTTCCTGCATTCGGGTTATGGCGCCGAGTGGGGCGGAACCGATCAGTTTGGCACGGATTCCGCCGACCGCATTTGGTCGCACCGCTGGTCCATGACGGACTTCACCTCGAACGAGGGGGTGAAGGTGTCTGCGTACCACATTAGCCCCGCGGTCTGGGACACAAGCGGGAGCGATATCGGTCGCATCGGGGTGATCGCGCACGAGATGGGACACTTCTTCGAGTTACCGGACCTTTATGATTATGACGACGATATCGGGGGCGCGGGGGCGGGGCTCGGCTCGTGGTGCATGATGGCCAATTCATGGGGTTTCGACGGATCTCAACTGCATCCTCCGCACTTCAGTCCGTGGTGCAAGATATCCTTGGGTTGGGTCGTGCCGACGACGATCGTGTCCCCGGGCATCTACTCGGTGGCCCCGTCCGCCACCGAGCCGGAAATTTTCAAGGTCAGCGCGAACTATGCCTCAGGCGAGTATTTGCTAATCGAAAACCGCCAGCCGCTTGGTTTCGAGACGATTATCCCGGGCGACGGTCTCATGGTGTACCACATCGACGAGGCCGGGGATTTCAACATCCAAGGCTATCCGGGCCAATCTGGGTGGCCCCAGAACGGGCTCCATTATCGGGTCGCGTTGCTCCAAGCGGACGGAGAATACGGGCTCGAACAGAACTTCAGCTACGGCGACGCGGGGGATCCATACAACGAGGCCGGGGTCAACGCCTTAACACCCTCGACCGTGCCCAACACCAACGGGTACAAGGGCGGCACGATCACGGTGACGGGGCACTCGCTGACCAACGTGGTGCAGGTGGGCGACAACATGCAATTTAGTTTTAACCAGGGGGCGTGCGATTTCAGCCTATCGAGCTCGAGTCTGGACGTCGGCATCGAGGGGACCAATTCGGGGCGCTTCGATGTTTCCGTGGCCTCGAGCTGCCAGTGGATTGCGGGGCCGTCGGCGCCGTGGATTGCGATCATTTCCCCGACTTTGGCGACATCGGGAAACCGCCAGGTCAAGTTCTCGGTGGCCCCGAACGAGGGGGCGGCGCGTTCGGGCTCGATCATCGTTGGGAACGAAATCTTCCACATAAGCCAAGAGGGCGATGGGGAATCGACCGACAACGACGACTTTTCCGGGAGAGTGTCGATCGTTGCCGATTTCGGGATCGAATTCGCATCGAATCAGGGGGCATCCGAAGAACCCGGCGAACCGGACCACTACTTCAATCCGGGCGGACGTTCGTTGTGGTGGTCGTTTATCGCCCCGGGCGAAGGGACAATGATGTTCAACACGAACGGGAGCTACTTTGACACGCTGCTGGGCGTGTACACGGGATCGAGCGTGGGCGCGCTTACCGAGATTACCAGCGATGACGACTCGGGGATCGACGTCCTAAGTTTGGTCTTCTTTGCAACGGTTCCCGGAATGGAGTACCAAATCGCCGTCGATGGATATTGGGGAGATTTCGGCGACATCGTCCTCAGTTGGGAGTTTACGCCGGACAGTGTCGATCCGCCGTTTAACGACGACTTCGCGAATGCGGGTCTATTGCCCCATGCGGAGGGAATTTTGACCGCGGTCAACGGCTTGGCCACGCTCGAGGCGGGCGAGCCCAACCATGCGGGGGATGCCGGGGCAGCGTCCTTGTGGTGGACGTTTACGGCGCCTTCGGACGGCTTGATGGCAATCGACACGATTGGCAGTAATTTCGACACCCTGCTCGCGGTATATACCGGCGCGGCGGTGAATTCGCTGGCGGAAGTGGCCAGCAACGACGATGACGTCTTTTTTACCCCACAAAGCTACGTGTCCTTTCCGGTAACCGGCGGAGCCGACTATCGGATTGCCGTCGACGGTTCCGGCGGCGCGACCGGGACGGTATCGCTGGGGTGGTATTTCTCCCCCGTCCCGCAACCGCCGGCGAACGACGACTTCTTGGATGCGTATGTGTTGCCGGGGCCCGAAGTGGGGATACTGGGAACGACGGCGTTGGCGACGAAAGAAACGAACGAGCCGAACCATTCGGGTAATTCCGGCGGGGCATCGGCCTGGTGGGCAATCACCCTGGGTAGCGCCCAAGACCTAGAGATCAGCACCGCGGGCAGCGACTTTGACACCGTGCTCGGGGTGTACACGGGCAGCAGCGTCGACGCGCTGAGCGAAGTCGCGAGCAACGACGATTCGCATTCGACGGTAGCCAGTTCGGTGACGTTCGCCGCTGACGCGGGCGTCACGTATTACATCGCCGTGGACGGATACGATGGGGCGTACGGGGACGTGGTGCTGAGCGTGGCGTCTCCCGATGCCGATCCGGCGAACAACTACTTTGCGGACGCCATCGCGCTGAACTACCCGGAAGACACCGCGTTCGGCTCGAACATGGGGGCCACATGGGAATCCGGGGAGCCCTATCATGCGGGCACCGGCGGGGGGGCCTCGGTGTGGTGGACGCTGGAGACGCCGGCGGACCAGGATGTCGACATCAACACGCTCGGCAGCGATTTCGACACCGTGCTAGCCGTTTACACCGGGTCGTACGTCGACGGGTTGACCGAGGTTGCGCGGGACGACGACTCCGCCAAGTCACTCCAGAGCTCGGTCTCATTCAGCGCGACGGCGGGAGTGACTTACTATATCGCCGTGGACGGTTACGGCGGCGACACCGGGAGCATCAGCCTCAATTACTTCGAGACCCCTCCCGTGCCGGTTGCCGAGTGGCCGGTCGCGGTTGCGCTGGGCGCGGTGGCGGTAGGGGTGTTGGGCTGGGCGGGCCGGCGGAAACGCGGCCGCGGTTGAGCTAAATTCAGACGGGGGCAGACCTGCGGGTCTGCCCCAGCGCGTATCGGAAAGCTAGGGCGGACACATAGGTCCGCCCCTACGGGGTCCTACGTGCGGGGTTCTATGCCGGGAAACCCGCCGTGCCCTTCACGCGGCGCACTTGGCCGACGTGGACATTCGCGTGGAGGATGTTGAAGGCGCTCCATTGGCGGCAGTCTAGGGGGCCGAAGAGGGGGTGGGGGGACTTTGCGGTCATGTTGGGCGCGCCGCGCAGGCCGTCGGCGCCCTGGATGGCCTTGTCGAAGGCCTTGAGCACGTTGGCGCGGATGGTGTCGAGGGAGCCGGGATCGGGATCGAGGACGCCCATCTTGATGTCTTTCGCTTCCTCAAGCTCGATGCCCTGGGTTAGGGCTTGGATGAGGGTGTCGCAGAGGCCGATTGCGTTCGAGACGTGCAGGCAGACTTCCTTGACTGACCATTGCTTCTCGCCGGGGGACCAACTCATCTGCGCTTCGCTGAGGCCGTTGACCTCGGCCATGAAGGCGTCGCGCGATTGGGTCATGAGGGTGGCGAGGCCGTCGGGGGTCTCTACCTTGGTCTTTTCGATGTAGGCCATGCCCTTGATCAGGCGTTCCTGCATGGCCGGGGTGATTTCGGGCATTGGGGCGATCTCCGTTGACCGGGAAAATAGGGACAGTCACCTATTATTCGATTTTGTTAGTGAGCCTCGATTTAGTGAATTCGCTGAAAGTTCGGATGAAACCACGGTGTACTGGATCAGTCGAATAATAGGTGACTGTCCCTATTTTCCCGGGCACCGAGACAGTGCGACATCCCCCTTGATCCCCCTTCAAAGGGGGACTTGTCTACTATTCCGGCGCATTGAGTCTAGTTCCCTTGGACGAGCTCGATCTTGACGCCGTCGGGTCCCTCGATGAAGGCGAAGGTGATGGCGGGGGTCTTGACGACGTCGGCGACGACCTTGACGTTCTTGGCCTTGAGCTCTGTCATCGAGGCGGGGAGGTCGGGGAAACTAAACCCGAGATGGTCAATGGCGCGCTTGTCGGTCGGGGCCTTGGCTTCGGCGGTCTTTTGCACAATGAGCCACATATTGCCGTACTTGATCGCCGGCAGAATCGGGATGTTCTTGAACTTCGTCACTTCGCCGCCGAAGGTGTCGGCGTACCACTTGATCGTGGCGTCGGGGTCGGGCGAGTGCAGGTGGACGTGATGAAATCCCTTCGTCTCAGGGTCGTCGAGAATCTCAATCTTCGTGCCCCAGGGGTCCTCGATGAAAGCGTACTTCATCCCGCCGGGCAGCGGCTTGGGCTCGGCCACGATCTTCACGCCGGCCGCCTTGAACTTCTCGATGGCGGCGTCGGTGTTGTCCACCGAGAACCCGATGTGATCGACCGAGCTGCCCTCGCTAGGTACATTCTCAGCGACCTTGAAAAAGGCGATTGTCGTGCCGCCGGACATCGCCACGTCTAGGTTACCGAACTTCACGGCCTGTCCGCCGAAATTGTCCACGTACCACTTCGCGGCGGCGGGCGTGTCGGTGGCGCTCAAGTGCAAGTGGTGCCACTTTCCGGCGTGGGCCGGCGCGGCCAACAGACCCAATCCGGCGACCATGGCGGCGCAGGCGAATGACGAAATCGTTTTCATGCGAGGAATTCCCTTTGTGTTGACATGGTCCCGCCACGCCGGATCGCGCAGCATAAGCCGGGTACTATGGGCGCGGGGCACGGGCCGTGTCAAAAAACGTCCCGGGTTCCTGCAATGGGGGACGGGAAGCGGGTATAATCGGGTAATTCGGGGACGGGCTACGAATTACGCGACCTTGTATCGAAGGACCTCACTGCATCCCGAGGGCGTAATTCGTAGCCCGTCCCCGAATTACCCCCCTTGGAGTTTTTGTGACCCGGCTTGACCGCTATATCCTGCGCAATATCGCATTCCCGTCGCTGCTGGCGTTTGGCGTGGTGAATTTCCTTGTGGTTGCGAACGAAATCCGGACGTACATGAAGGAGTTGCCGATGGGGCTCGTGGGCCTGGGCGACATATCTCGGCTGAGCGCCTATTTCCTTCCGTACCTCATTTCGTATGTCCTTCCGATTACGTATCTCCTGGGCGTGTTGATGACTTTCGGGCGGCTGGCCCAGCAGGGGGAGATCACGGCGATCAAGGCGGCGGGCATCCCGCTCAAGCGCGTCGTGGCCCCGGTGATCGCGGTGGGCGGGCTGTTGAGCCTCGCCTGTTTTTTTGTGCAGGACAAGGTCCAGCCGTGGGCGCTCGAGCGGGCCTTTCACATTATCGGAGTGGAATTGCCGATGCGCGCGACCCTCGATGCGCTCCCGGCCGGCGTCATGCACCAATACGGCGATTGGCAGGTGTATTTCTCGGGCAAGGATTCGGAGCGGGGGGAATTGACCGACATATCGATCGTGGCCCCGTCGGACGACGGCGGCGAACAGGTGTATCATGCTCGGTCCGCGCGGCTGACGACGGGGCCGTCGGGGCATGAAATTGTCTTGACCCAGCCCCGGGTGATACGGGCGGATGGATCGCGGATTGGGGCCGAGACGTTGACGATTCCGGTCGCGCCTCCCACCCCCAAGTCGGTCCGGGGCGAACGCAACGCGCGGAGCCTTCGGGAACTGCTCGCTGGGGAGGCCGAGCTTACCCAGGAATACAACACCACCCACACGGACTCCGCGAAGACCCGGCTGCGGAAGGAGCGCAATGAAATTGCCGAGCGCGTCAGCCTGCCGTTCGCGGCATTGGCGGTCGCGTTCGTGGGGGCGCCGCTGGGGGTCCGCATGCGCCGGACGGGCCGGTCGCACACCTTCGCCACGGCGTTCTTCGTCATCCTTGCGTATTACTTGTTGCAGATCGCGTTCGACACGAACGCGATAAAAATGCTGCGGACGGTCGTCCTCAACGCGTGGGTGCCCAACCTCGCGATCATGCTGGCGGGGTCCGTCTTGCTGTGGCGGGTCGACCGCGTATGATCCCGCTGCTTGATCGGCATTTCGCGCGGAGACTTGCCGGGACCTATTTCCGGACGCTATTGGTATTGGTCGCGCTCTTCGTGTTTGTCGACCTGATGACCCGCCGCCGCAACCAGATTTTGGAATTGAACGTGCCGTTGGGCACGGTGGCCGAATACTACCTTTGTTACATCCCGGGCATCCTGAACGAATTCCAGATTGCCTCGCTCGCCATGCTGGTCTCGGTGCTGATGGTGTATGGAGGCGCGGCCCAGCGCCACGAAATCACCTCGATGCTGGCCGCGGGCGTGGGGCTTCGCCGAATCGCGCGGGTCCCACTCGCGGCGGGACTCCTGGTCACGGGATTGTTGTTCGGCATGACGGAGACGATCGGGGTCGAGGCCTCTCGCCGGTCGGCGGAGTTGGAGGAGCGCTACTTCATGCGCATCGACAAGGCGGACCGGCGTACCGTGAGCTGGGCGAATCTCGAGGGGGATTGGAGCGTCCACATCATGAAGTTCAACCGCAAGGCGTTCACGGGGGAGAACGTGCTGATGCTGGCGTTTCGCGACGATGTCGAGGAGCAAATCCGCGCGAGGCGGATATACTGGGACCAGGACGCCGGAAACTGGGTGGTCGAGGACGGGATACGGTCGAAGTTTCATCTCGACGGCGAGCGTCCCGAGGAGCATGTTCGCATCCGGCAGGCAGTAGCGCCCATTCGAGAGGATCCGGGTGCGTTGTTCGCCGCCGACCGGCCTTCCGCCGCCCAAACGATCGCGCAGTTGTCGGCCACCGCGGCCATCGCCAAGGGCCGGGGGATGGCGGTCGATTCGTTGAATGTCGACTGGCATGGGAAGTTCGCCAAGCCGGCGCTTTGTTTTGTCATGGTGTTGATCGCCATACCCTTCGCGATGCGGCTGCGCAGCGGCGGCCTCGGCGTGGGCCTCGGGATTAGTATCGCGCTGGGGCTTGCCTACCTCATGGTGTTCGCGATCGCCCAGGCCTTGGGATACATCGGGCGGATCGAGCCGTTCGCGGCGGCGTGGTTCGCCAACGCGGCGTTTGCGATCGCCGGGGTGGTGCTGTTCGCGCGGACGCCGACCTAATCGGGCCCGCGAGCGCTTGAGCCCCGCTGCGGGCGATTCGGCGTCGTCCGGAGAATTAGGGACGGTCGCTTATTATTCGATATGCTTACGGTGCCTGAATCTTCGTTTAGCCCTTGCCAGTGTCTCAACCCTTCACTACTCGTCATGGATCGAATAATTAAGTGACTGTCCCTAATTCCCTCGGCAAGCGCGCCTCGCTGCACACGCTTGGGTGCCGCCTGAACCAAGCCGAGACGATCCTCATCCGCGAGAAACTCGAGGCGGATGGATACGAAATCGTTGCGTTCGGCGAGCCGGCGGACTTGGGTATCATCAACACCTGCACGGTGACCAACGAGGCGGACGCGAAGTCGCGCAAGCTGATCCGCTCGTTCATTCGCACCAATCCGGAGGCCTATGTGGCCGTGATTGGTTGTTACGCGCAAATGGGTGCGAAGGCGATCGCGGAGATCGAGGGGGTTGACCTGATCGTCGGCAACCAGGAAAAGCTGAACGTCCTCGAGTATGCGCGGCAGGGGAGGAACCCGGAGCCGCTGATCGTACGGGACCGGATCGACCGGGATGGATTCACCATCGACACGGCGGGCGTTTCGCCACTGTCGCGACGGGCGAATTTGAAGATTCAGGATGGTTGCGACTTCATGTGTTCGTTTTGTGTCATTCCGTTCGCACGCGGACGCGCCCGCAGCCGGGACTTTCAGAATCTCCTCGTCGAGGCGCGGCAACTCGCCGATAGGGGAGTCCGCGAGCTCGTCTTGACCGGGGTGAACATTGGCACCTATGCGGATGGGGGTCATGATTTAGTCGACGTCTTGGACGCGTTGAACGCGATTGAAGACATCCGGCGGGTCCGCATCAGCTCGATCGAACCGACGACGGCACCCGAGGCGCTCTTCGAGCGCATGAGCGACCCCGGCCACTCGTTGCTGCCGTACCTTCACCTTCCGTTGCAGTCGGGATCGGGCGCCGTGCTCGAAGGCATGCGGCGGCGCTACACGCGCGCGGACTACCTGGATTTTGTCGAGCGCGCCGCGGTTGCCGTGCCCGAAATCGGCATTGGTACAGACATCCTCGTGGGCATGCCGGGCGAGACGGACGTGGACTTCGAGGACACCTGCACTGTGCTCCGCGATAGCCCATTGTTCTACGCGCATGTGTTCAAGTTTTCCGAGCGCGACGGCACTGCCGCCGTGCGCATGGCGGACAAAGTTTCGCCCCAGATCAAGGACGCCCGGGGGGCCGTCATTCGGCGGCTCAGCGCGGAAAAACTACGTCAGTTTCATGCGCGGCATGCGGGGCGAACCCATGAAGTGCTCTTCGAGGAGCAGGAAAACGGCTTCTGGACCGGATATACCGGGAATTTCATTCGTGTGGCCGCGTGTTCCGATGATATACTCGAAAACGAAGCCCGCTCCGTCCGCTTGGGGCAGTCCTTGGGCGACATGATGATGGGCGAAGTAGTGGCCGAACACGCCGGGAACCTTGTATGACCACCGAAACCATGACGCTCGAATCGATTGCCGAGATCAAAGAGCTTCGCCTCAAGGCCATCCTCGCGGAATACCCGACCATCGCCGTGGCCTTTTCCGGGGGCGTGGATTCGACGTATCTCGCGGATGTGGCCCACGAGGTCCTAGGCGCGAAGTCGTGCATGATCATCGCCGACTCGCCGAGCATCCCGCGCTCCGAGCTTCGCGAGGCCGTCGGCCTTGCCGAGGGCCGGGGCTGGGGCCTGCGCGTCGTCAACACGACGGAGTTCGAGAACGAAAGCTACCTCGCGAACGACGGGCGCCGGTGTTACTTCTGCAAGTCCGAACTCTTCAAGCGGATGAAGGACTACGCCGACAGCAGCGACGTCGAGGTCCTCGCCTACGGCGCGATGGCCGACGACAAGTTCGACCCGACCCGGCTCGGGCATCTCGCCGCGACGGAACACCGTGTGGTGGCGCCGCTCCAGGAAGCGGAGCTCGGCAAGGACGAGATTCGGCACCTGAGCCGCCGCCGTAATTTGCCGACCGCGGCGAAGGCCTCCTTCGCGTGCCTTGCCTCGCGTTTCCCCACGGGAACGCGCGTGACCCTCGAGGACATCCAAAAGATCGAACAGGCCGAGGAAGTGCTCAAAGCCGAGGGCTTCTACCAGTACCGCGCCCGGCACCACGGCGACACCTGCCGCATCGAAGTCGACCAGGACGACATCGCGCGCATCCTCGATCCCGAGGTGCGCGACCGCGTTGTCAGCGGCGTCACCGCCGCCGGGTACAAACACGTCACCGTCGACCTCGCCGGATACCGCACCGGAAGCAGCGCGACAATGACGCCCGCCGCGAATCTCCTTCAGCCGAAGTAAGGCTGATGGCTCTACAAATCGCTGCTACAACCCCACCCTCACGCATCATCAATCAGTCGTTTGCGATGCCGAATACCCATCGCTATGATTGTTGGCGGTGCATACGCTAGGAGGATCGGCAATGAACATCGACTTGGGCAAGGAATGGGAGTCGTTCATTGAGGAACAAGTCAATTGTGGCCGGTACCGGTGCGCAGATGACGTAATCCGTGATGGGCTCCGTCTTCTTGTCACAATCGAACCGACTGTGGAAGAATCCGGGGAGGCATTCCTCAGAGCCGTGGACGAAGGTGTCGATGCCTTGAATCGCGGGGACTATGTCGAAATTGCCCGGGAAGACTTGCAGGAATATTTTGACCGGATCAAGGCACGCGGACGCGAGCGGCTTTCTGGTGCGAATTCCCTGCCATCGCAATGAGCTATCGGTTATCGTCCCTGGCCGAACGCGACCTTGATAGAGTTTGGCTCTACATTGCACAAGATAATTTCGACGCCGCTAACCGTGTGATTGAATCGATTCATCGGGCACTTCATTTACTTGACTCGAATCCCGGCATGGGCCGCCCGTTCAAGGGCAAACGTGGCGGACTATACCGATTCCCCGTCGCAAACTACATCGTAGTCTGCCGAAGCGAGTCTTCGCACATTGAAATCGCTCGTGTGCTGCATGGAGCGCGAAATATCGACACGTTGCTCGATAAGGCAGGCGATAGTTGACGTGATTTTCAAAGATCATCGCTTTTCTCTGAGTTAGAGAGGTCCAGCCTCGAATGTCCCCTTCCAACATCCTCATTTACGGGTCCTACGGCTACACCGGCACGCTCATCGTCCCGCTCGCCGTCGAGGCGGGTATCCGCCCTATCCTCGCGGGGCGATCTGCCGACAAAGTGCGGCCACAAGCGAAAGCGCACGGCCTTGAGTATCGCGTCTTCGACCTGGACGACCCCTCGAAGGTTGACGCTGGGATCGACGGCGTCGGTGTGGTGCTGCATTGCGCGGGGCCGTTTTCGCGGACGGCGCGCCCGATGGCCGAGGCGTGCATCCGGAAGAAGGTGCATTACCTGGACATCACCGGCGAGATCGAAGTCTTCGAGACGATGGCAGGGCTGGGTAAGACCGCAGAGGCGGCGGGGGTGATGCTGATGCCGGGCACGGGCTTTGACGTGGTTCCGAGCGATTGTCTTGCGGCGCACTTGAAGCGTCGGTTACCGGGGGCGACCGATCTGCGGCTGGCGTTCAAGGCCATCGGAAGGCCCTCGCGCGGCACGGCGACGACGATGATCGAGAACCTGCACAAGGGCGGGATGATTCGCTCGGAGGGGAACCTGGTCACGGTGCCGGCGGCGTGGAAAACGCGAGAGATCGATTTTGGCGATGGCCCGGTGACCGCGATGACGATACCGTGGGGCGACGTGTCGACGGCGTATTACAGCACTGGCATCCCGAACATCATGGTGTACATGGCCGCGCCCCCGGAGATTCGGTTCATGTCGATCTTCGGGCGCTACTTCGGGTTTGTGCTTGGGTCGGGCCCGGTCCAGTCGTTCCTCAAGAAGCAGATTCAGGCAGGCCCGCCGGGTCCTTCGGATGCGGAGCGCGAATCGGGCAAGTCGCTGCTCTGGGGCGAAGCGCTCGACGACAACGACAACTTTGTCGAGTCGCGCCTGATCACTCCCGAAGGGTATACCTTGACGGCGAAGACGGCCCTCGAGATCTCGCGGCGCGTGTCCGAAGGTCAGTTCCGCGCTGGTTTCATGACGCCATCGATGATGTTCGGGGCGGACTTCATCCTCGAGTTCGATGGCGTGACGCGGACGGATATCTGAGGCATTTTGCATCGGTCCAGCGAACCGGGGAATTTCCCTCGATGCGCTTGCCCAAACCTGATTGGGGGACTATGCTTGGGGCGTGGAACGGGAGGAGCATTCTTGCGCGAGGGTGCGTTCTCAGTTCGTACGGGATGCCAATTTTTGTCGATAGTAAGAAGGGATTTTTCATGCGAAAACGAGGGTTCATGAGGCGACCTTACGGTCTCGTTATTGGGGCCGTGTCGATGATGCTGTTCGTCGCGGCGAATGCACAGCCCGCCGCGCACGAGGCGCAGGACGCGGCGCCGGCGACGCGCGAGGCGCAGGAGGCCGCGCAGGCGGGACTCCCCTTCGCCGACGCGATCGATTTTGACGACGCGAAGCGTGGCCGAATCGCGCCGCTCCCCTCCGCGCCGATTACGACCGCGGATGGCCGCGTGGTGTGGGACCCGGCGGCCTACGCATTCCTCGACACGGAAATGGCCCCGCCGACGGTGCATCCGGCCTTGTGGCGACAGGCGCGGCTGAATGCGATCGCGGGGCTCTTCCGGGTTGCCGACGGCGTGTACCAAGTGCGCGGCGCCGATTTGTCGAACATGACGTTCATCGAGGGCGACAATGGGCTCATTCTGATCGATGTGCTGACGACGGTCGAGACGGCGCGCGCGGCCATTGCGTTGTACGCGGCGCATCGCCCGATGAAGCCTGTGGTGGCGGTCATTCTTACGCACAGCCACGTGGACCACTTCGGCGGCATCAAGGGCGTGATCGAGGAAGCCAACGTGAAGTCGGGCAGGGTGAAATTGATCGCGCCGGAGGGGTTCCTTGAACATGCGGTGAGCGAGAACATCTTCGCGGGCAACGCGATGGCGCGCCGCGCGGCGTACATGTTCGGCGTGCCGCTTCCGCGGAACGATCGCGGCCAAGTGGACGGGGGTCTGGGCAAGGGGACTCCGCCGGGGACGATCACACTCATCGCGCCGAACGACATCGTCAAGGCCACGGGCGAAACGCGGACCATCGAGGGGATCGAGTTCGTCTTCCAGATGGCCCAGAATACGGAGGCACCCGCGGAGATGCTCGTGTACCTGCCTCATGTCAAGGCCCTGTGCGCGGCGGAGGTCATGACTCACACGTTCCACAATCTCTACACCATACGCGGCGCTCAGGTGCGCGACGCCTCGGCTTGGTGGAAGGCGATCCACGAGGCGATCACCTTGTTTGGCGACAAGACCGAGGTCGTGTTCGCGACGCACCACTGGCCGGTTTGGGGAAATGACCGGGCCAACGCATTCATGAAGAACCAGCGCGACCTCTACAAATATATCCACGATCAAAGCCTGCGCCTGATGAACCAGGGGTACACGATGGTCGAGGTGGGGGAGATGCTCGAGTTGCCGGAGACGCTTTCCGGCCCGTGGTACAACCGCGAGTATTACGGCACGGTCAATCACAACGCGAAGGCCGTGTACCAGCGTTATCTCGGATGGTATGACGGCAATCCCGCGACGCTGCATCCGCTGCCGCCGGCCGAGTCCGCCGCGAAGTACGTCGAGTTCATGGGCGGGGCCGCCGCGGTCATTGCGAAGGCGCGCGAGTCGTACGCGAAGGGCGAGTACCGCTGGGTGGCCCAGGTGTTGAACCATGTGGTCTTCGCCGATCCGGCCAACGCGGAGGCGCGGGCCCTGGCGGCGGACGCGCTCGAACAACTCGGCTACCAGGCCGAGTCCGCGCCCTGGCGCAATGCGTATCTCGTCGGCGCGGGGGAACTGCGCAACGGTCCGCCGTCTAGCCCGGGGGCCATTCCGTTCAGCGCGGACACCATCAAGGCGATGACGCTGGACATGTACTTCGACTTCATGGGCATCCGCCTGAACGGGCCGAAGTCCGCAGACAAGAGGCTCCGGCTCAATTGGAATTTTACGGACACCGGGGATCAGTATCTTCTTGAACTGGAGAACAGCGTTCTTGTCTACACGAAGGGCCAACAGGCGGCCGATGCCGACGCTACCCTGAACCTCACGCGTGCGGTTCTGGATGCCGTCGCCCTGCAACAGACGGCCTTCCCGAAGGAGTTGGCGGCGGGCACGGTCAGCATTACGGGAAACCCGGCGGCCTTCGGGCAGTTGATGGGATTGATGGATACGTTTGATCGGACGTTTCCGATTGTAACGCCCTGAATGCATGTTGCATCGGGCGTCGCCACGGACGAAAAGGAGGCAATTGGTATGAAGGCAGTTCGATGGATTACGGCGATTGTGTGCGTTTTTGGTGAGGGTATCGCGGCGGGCCAGGTATCGGGCGACCTTGCGGGATTGACGATGCGCAGGGAAGGCGAGGCCTTTCGAGCCAGCAGTTCCGCCGAGGATATGGAGAGCAACGGCGACGATGTACCCATCGTGCCGGGCGGGACGTTGACGTTGCTCGATGTCGACGGACCGGGAATGATTACACATTTCTGGAACACCATCGCTGCGTTCGATCCGTTTTGCGGACGCTCGGTCGTATTGCGAATTTATTACGACGGCAACGAGCGCCCGAGCGTCGTCTCGCCGCTGGGCGATTTTTTCGGCGTGGGACACGGGGCGGAGAAGTCATTTAGCTCGACGCCGGTGGCGGTTTCGTCGGAGGGTTTATCTCGGTCGTGCTATTGGCAAATGCCGTTTCGCAAGCACATCAAGGTAACCGTGTCGAACGAATCGCCGGTCTATCCCGTGGCGTCGTTTTACTACTACCTTGACTGGCGCAAATTCGAATCGCTTCCCAAGGATACGATGTATTTCCATGCCCAGTACCGGCAATCCATGCCCGCCGCTCCGGGCCACTACACCATCCTGGAAACGGCGGGACGTGGACAGTATGTGGGCACCGTATACTCGGCCCAGCAAGTGGAATTGGGATGGTTTGGCGAGGGCGACGATTTTATTTACATCGACGGCGAAACGGCACCGCGTCTACGGGGCACCGGCACCGAGGATTACTTCAACGATGCCTGGGGGTTCCGCGAGTTTTGCACCCCCAACCACGGCGTGACAATCTACGAGGGGGTATACCCGAGCGATCGGGTGACGGCATATCGTTGGCATATCGCCGATCCCATTCCCTTCGACAAGTCCATCCGGTTTACGATCGAGCATCGCGGCAGCGCTTTCGACGAAACCGCCGGTGCGGAGTCCATGCAGTTGACGAGCTCGTCGGAGCGCCCCGATTGGGTTAGTTCCGTTGCGTTTTGGTATCAGGACCCGCCGGTCACGTTTGACGGCGCGTTGCCGCCGGCGGACAAACGGATAGCACCGTACCGCGTGCTGCCGGTGTCCAAGCTGACGCATCGGGCCGAGCCCACGGAGCGCGTCACCCCGTCGTTCGTGGGCGTGAACTATTTCACGAAGCCGGGTGCCGCGGCCATCGAGTTCGATTTCGACGTGGACAAGCCGGGCCGGTATCGCATCCAAGGGATATTCGAACATTCGATTTTGGGCGCGGTCTGGCAACCGCTGTTGGACGGCAAACCGGCCGGACCCCCGATTGACATGGTCAACCAGGACGGCCATCGCATGTGGGACGATCTCGACCTGCACGATCTCGATGCAGGAAAACATACACTGCGGTTCGTCAAAGTGGACGCCGTTATCCCCGGCCCGCCGCTCGATCGGGTTTCCGGAGTCAACGTTCACCGTCGAGTATTTCACCCTGCTTCGGCTCGAGGATATGGCCGGGTATCATGAGGTGTTCGACAAGGCCCGCAATCCGAAGCCATAGGCGCGCCCCGGCGCGGTCCGCGTCTTTCCCGGCCGCTCGCGATGTGGTACCCTAGCGTGACATTCGGGAACGGGTAGGGCACTTGCGGGAGCATCTGGCATGTGGGACTTCATATTTAACAAGGTCCTCTACTGGACCCTTCGAATCGTCCTGCGGAGCCTGTCTGGCGCGGGCGCGGGGTTGTATACGTTTTGGATTCTGCTGACCATCCCCGACCGGCACGGGGGCGATCTTTATGCGGTCGGCACGTGTCCCCCCGAATACTACTGGGTGTCCGCGGGGATAGCGGCCTTGGTCGTCATCTTCCCGGCGCAAATCATGGAGTTCATCTCGGCGGCGCTGCCCAAGGACCGGACTTCCTCGATGACCGTGCAGAAACACAGGCCGCTGGACATTCCGAGCGGCGCGATCCGCCCAATCCGCCCTTCCGTCCCCGGTCGCGGTAGCCGGGCCTAAATCGGGCCGACTCGCGCCCACTGGAGTTCCCCCCACGTGTCCGACCCGAAAAAGAAGAAGAAGACCGATTACAAGAATGCATGGGCGGAGGCGCGCGACATTATCTGGCGCCATCGCAAGCGTCTCGGGTTGGGCTTATTGTTGATGTTGATCAACCGGCCCGCGGGGTTGGTGCTGCCGTTCTCGACGAAGTTTTTCATCGACCGGGTCATTCCCAACCGCGACATGGACCTTCTCACGCTTATCGTGATTGCGGGCGGGATCGCGACGGTTATCCAGGCCATCACCTCCTTCGCGCTCGCGCAGATATTGGGCGTGGCGGCGCAGCGGGCGATCATGGACATGCGCAAGACCGTGCAGCAACACGTCATGCGATTGCCGACGAGCTATTTCGACTCGACCAAGTCGGGGATCCTCATCTCGCGAATCATGAGCGACGCCGAGGGCATCCGTAACTTGGTGGGCACGGGCCTCATCCAGATTGTGGGGGGGCTTCTCACCGCCGCAGTCTGCCTTTGTTATCTCTTTTATCTGAACTGGATCTTGACGACCTTCGTGATTCTCGTGCTCGCCGTTTTCGGCGGCGGCATGGCCTATGCCTTCAATACGCTACGGCCCTTGTTCCGGCAGCGCGGCGAACTCAACGCCGTCGCCACGGGACGCTTGTCGGAGTCGCTCGGGGGCATCCGGGTCGTGAAGGCGTACACGGCGGAGAAGCGCGAGGACATTGTCTTCGCGCACGGAATCCACAACCTGTTTCGCAATGTTGCCAAGGCGATGACGGGGGTGTCCGCCATTGGGGCCTTTAGCACGGTGGTGATTGGGGCGATCGGCCTCACGAGCATGATGATCGGCGGCCGGTCGATCATGAATGGCGACATGACGGTCGGGGAGCTCTTCAACTACATCCTGTTTACGGGGCTTGTCGTGGCCCCCTTGGTCAACATGGCCAACATCGGCACGCAGATTACGGAGGCCTTCGCCGGTCTCGACCGCATCCGCGAGATTCGCCGCATGGCCACCGAAGGCGAGGCCGAGGACGGCTTCGAGCCGCTTCCGGAGGTCCGGGGAGAAATCCGCTTCGAGGACGTGGTCTTCGAGTACGAGCCCGGCAAGCCGGTGTTGAAAGGCGTTTCCTTCGAGTCCCCCGCCGGCGGCACCACCGCCCTCGTGGGATCGAGCGGATCGGGAAAAAGCACGCTTATCGGCCTGGTCATGGCCTTCCACTATCCGAAGAGCGGCCGTATCATGGTCGATGGCCGCGACCTGCGCGCGATCCGGCTGAACGACTATCGCTCGCGTTTGGGTGTGGTATTGCAGGACAATTTCCTGTTTGAAGGCACCATCGCGGACAACATCCGGTATTCGTCCCCGAATGCCACGGAGCAAGAAGTCCGCGCGGCGGCCGAAATTGCCCATTGCACGGAGTTCGTCGAGGCCTTTGAGCTCGGGTTCCAGACGGTGGTGGGGGAGAGGGGGGTGAAGCTTTCCGGCGGGCAACGGCAGCGCGTGGCGATCGCGCGCGCGATCCTGGCCAACCCTCGCATACTCATCCTTGACGAGGCGACCTCGAGCCTGGACAGCGAGAGCGAGGCGTTGATTCAGGACGGGCTGAATTCGCTGCGCGTGGGACGGACGACCTTCGTGATCGCGCACCGGCTGTCGACCATCCGGAGCGCGGAGCAAATCCTCGTCATCGAGGGCGGGTTGATCGTCGAGCGCGGCACCCATGCCGAGCTCCTCGCGCTCGACGGGCGCTACAAGCAGCTCTACGACAAGCAGTACAAATTCGAGATGAACCGCTTCATCAATCCCGGCGAGGAGTTTGTGCTGGAGACGACCGCGTAGGGCGTGCCGCCGAACATGGCGATGGGGTCGGCGGCCCGCGCCCGCGTTTCGCCTATTCCGCCGCGGCGTGGCCCCGTCCAAACCTGGCATAAGACGGGGGCGATGGAATCGGTTCGAGGATGGCCCAAGCCATCGTGCATTCGAATTCGCGTCAAATTGACCCCACCACCCCAATGCTGCACCATAGCGGTTCTGGCCAAAATCAACGGACACACGTTAGGGGCGAATACCGCATGGCGCGAAAAGCGAAGGAATCGGGCAAGGCCACGAACAACACCGGCGCGAATGTCGGCTTCGAGGCCAAGCTGTGGGCGGCGGCGGA
>CANKTP010000005.1 GCA_947486375.1 Candidatus Hydrogenedentota bacterium
CTCAGCGCCCCGAAGGGGCACACCACGCCAGCCCAGCGCCCCGAAGAGGAAGACTCAGCGCCCCGAAGGGGCACACCACGCCAGCCCAGCGCCCCGAAGAGGAAGACTCAGCGCCCCGAAGGGGCAAACTACGCCAGCCCAGGGCAACGCCCTGGGAATGCAAACCCAAAGAAAAACCAGCCCTGAAAGGGCGGCCCAACCCCCGCAAGCCCGCCCCCCATCGATCAGTTCTCCGTATTCGCCGGGGCTGTATCACGCGCGTTGCCCTCGTGCAGCACGAAGTCCTCACGTACCGGGTCGAGCGAAAGTTTCCCCATGAGCCGCCCGATTTCGAGCAGCGATTCCGTCAACACGCGATCTCCCGCGCCTGCCCCGACATAGGTGTTCATCGCCGCGCCATAGCCCCGCGCGACCGAATCCTTGATGGTGGGAAAGTAGACGTGAAACTCATTGGCGTATCCCACCATGAACGTGTTCTTCACCGGCGAAAGGTTCTTCAGATCTAGTTGGTATTGCACGAAGAACTCGCCGGGCACACAGGCCAGGGCCAGATCTCCGTTGAGCAGCGCCACCGTCACGGGCACCGAAAAATCCGGCGTGAGTTTGGCCAGGTACTTGTTAAAGCCCGCTTCACCGTAAGCTGCTTTGAGGACCGCCTGGGCCTCCGGCTTTGACACGTCCCAGCGCGAACCCACCGTGACCCGCTTCGTGACTGTCGCGATGGACGGATTTGCCGGCTTCTTCGCCTCGATGCCCTCGAGCGCGGCGAGCACGGCATATCCCGCCGTCCGCCCAACGTTGCGCATCGCCTCGATGCCGCCTTCGTTGACGGGCGTCTTGTCGAGGTAGGGGTTGATGTCGCCGCTACCGCCTTGGAGGAACAGGCATTCCGCGCCGCTCTCTTCCTTGACGACGCGGGCCATCTCTCCGACATAGTCCGCCGAATATTTCGTGTTGTCCCAACTCAAGACCACCGGGTGGCACGCATAATTGACCAGCACCGCGATTAGATTCCCCGCGTCATCCGCGATCTTGACGATCCCCGCCTCGTGATCCACGGGGCCCATGGGGACCTGCTCGGCATTGCGCCACACCATCATGCACTGGCCATCCTCGAGGATCTTCCGGCGGTTCGACGCGATGTCGATGGTGGTCCGTCCAACGCCAATCGTTGCGGGTCGCATTGTCTTCAATGCCTTTTCGATCGCGTCGCCGATCTTCTCCTCGATCTTCCGCGTGTGCGGTGCATCCACGTCCATCGGCGGGGCCTGGTGCGTGTGCGAGGCGGTGAAGATGACCTCGTCAACGCCGAGGGGCCTGACCCGTTCGCGAATCCGGCCACAGGCGTCCGTCAGCGGCACCCGCCCGAGGTCGAGCGTGACCAAGGCCAGGGTCTTGCCCGGTACGCGCAAAATGAGCGCCCGGGCGTGGAGCGGATCAAGCGTCCCTGTCATTTCCGGCGCGCTGGGGCCGTAGCCCCAGGATTTCAATCCGGGCTTCGGCGTGATGTCGATGACGGCCACGCCCGCCTCGAAATCCGCAGACGCGGAAACGGACCCGATGGTCAAGGCGATGATGGTGAAAACGCTGCGCATGTGCGTGCTCCTTGGTGATACCGGAAGAGGAGCCAATACCTTAGCACAGCACTGCCGCGACGCGAATCGTGTTTCGTCCGCGGACTAGCGCCCGGCCTTGCGTGGCGGAGGCGGCGCGGCCTCCTCGAACTCGGCCACCGGCTTCTTCGGCGCGACCAGCGTCCATGCCTCGCGCAGATGGCCCGCGAGCGTATCGTCGTCGATGCGGTCGAGCTCGATACCGACCCAACCAAGACCGCCGACGTAGGCCGGACGGAAATAAGTTTCGGGCTTGGCCTCGATCAGCATTTCCTGGAGTCCTGTCGGCGCGGGTATCCACACGGACAAGTGGCCGTCGTGGTGATGATCGTTGTCGAACATCGCAAAGACCCGCTTCCGCGCAAAGAAGGTCGGTTCGCCATGCGAAAGCCTCTCCGATGCCTCGGGCAATTCGAGACACTTGCGCCGGAGGCGCTCGAGATGTTTCTTGATGACGGCGGGGCTGCGTTTTTCTCGGTGTGGGAGTCATATCGGATACTGTCGTTGGTGAGTTCGCTTCTGATTCAACGATATGCCTTCAGCTCAACGATACGTTCAATCGTCTTCCCACGCGTCGCGTTCCTCGCGAAGGAAAGTGTCGACCCCGGAAGAGAAAGCAAATCCACCAAGGCGGACAGTTGCCCGTTTGTGAATGACCTCTTCCATGCATCGTTCCACCCGGCGCGCTGTACTACGCCGCCGTCAATACACTAACCCATGCCCCGCGCGGCCGCGGCTACATCCTGTCGAGGGCCTCGATGCCGAGGATCGCCAGCGCATTGGCCAGGGCCTGCCGGGTCGCGGCGCACAGTTGGACCCGCGCGATGCGCTTGGCGCCGGAATCCGCCGTCAGCACCGGGCAATCGTGGTAAAAGCCGGTGAACAGGCGCGCGGACTCGAGGGCCCATTGCGCGATCGTGGCGCACGCGCGCTGCGCCGTGGCCGCGGCCACAATCCCGGGAAACGACGCCAGATGCGTGAGCAGGCGCCATTCGGCGTCCGTCGTCGCCGGGAAATCCGCCGCGATCTCCGCCGGGACCTCCCCGAACTTGCGGAGGATCGAGCTGATCCGCGCGCATGAATACTGCACGTAGGGGCCCGTGTCGCCGTTGAACGAGAGGCTCGTTTCCCAGTCGAAGGTGACGTTCTTGTTCGGGCCAATCTTGAGAATCGCGAAACGCACCGCCGCGACCGCCACCTTCTCCGCGATCGCCCGCCGCTCCGCAGGCGCCAGGTCCGTGCATTGCTCATCGACCTTCTCCGCGGCGCGGCGAATCGCCTCGTCGAGGAAATCCGACAACAACACCACCTTGCCCATGCGGGTGGACATTTTTCCCTCGCGCAGCAGGATATAGGAGTAATAGATCGGTTCCGGCGCGGCAATGCCGGCCGCGCCCAGGATGAGCGCCTGCTGTTCCGCGTAGAGTTTGTGGTCCTCGCCCAGCAACCACAGGTTCACGTCCGCGCCGCGCTCCATCTTGTCGATGGTATACGCCAGGTCCCGGTAACCGTACATCGAGCTCCCATTGGCCCGCATCAACACGAAGTAGCGGCCCTCCTCGCGCGCATGGCCCAGCTTCGACAGGTCCACCACAAGCCGCTGCTCCTCGTCCGTGAACACCGCCTCCTTCTCGCGCAGCGCATCGAGGACCCGGTCGAGCCGCGGATCCAGCAGGAAATTCGACTCCCGGTCGAACCGGTCGTACGCGATGCCGAGCCGCGCCAGCACCGCCAGTTGCCCGCGCAGGCATCGCTCCGTCACGGCGTGGAACTTCGCCCGCACGGCCGGATCGCCCTGTTCCATCAGCGCCAGTTGCCGGTACCCTTCCTCCGCGAACGCCGCGTCGTGTTCCGCCCGCGCGTTGGCCTCGACGTAAAGGTCGAGCATCGCGTCGAAACTCAACGCCTCGGGGTCCCCGCACGAAAGCACGAGCAGCCCGATTTGACGGCCCATGTCGTTCACGTAGTAGTGCACCTCGACGCCGTAGCGCTCGAAGCGGAACAGGCGCACGAGCGTGTCGCCGATCATCGCGTTGCGTGCGCGGCCCACGTGCGGGCTCGCGTTCGGGTTGATGCTCGTGTGCTCGATCAGCAACCGCCGACCCGCCCCGCTCGAGTTCGATCCGAACTGACCGCCTTCGCCAAGCACCGCCGACACGATCCCGCGCGCCACCATGCCCCGGTCAAGCGTGAAGTTCAGGTACGGGCCGGCTGGCGCCACCGCCCGGACCTCGGGGCCAAATGTCACCCCCGAGGCGACGGCCTTCGCGAAATCCGCCGGTGCCATGCCCAGCTTCTTCGCGGCCGAGAAGGTCCGCAGCGCCACGTCGCCGACTTCGAGCCGCGGCGCCGCGGCGAAGGTGATGTCCTCCGCCGACAGTTCGGGAAAACGGGCCCGGATGGGGCCGTCCAGGAATTCAAAGGGTTTCACGCGGGGCGTCCGGGGCGTCTCACGGCTTGGCCGCGTCCGCCGGTGCGGGGGCCGGTGCCGCACCCCCGGTCAACGCGCGCCGGCGCAACTCCATCTCGTACTCCTCGATCGGCGAGATGTGACGCTCCATCACCACGACCAGGTGAAACCCGAATCCCGAGACGATCACGTCGCTCACCTGGTTCAAGGGTCCCGACCAAAGAAATCTATCGACGGACTCGACGAGCAGGCCGCGGCCAATCCATCCGAGGTCGCCTCCCTTGGCGGCGGAAGGCGGATCGCCGGAGTATTCCCTCGCAAGCGCCCCGAAATCCTCGCCGTCGAGGATTCGTTGGCGTAGGCCGGCGATCTGTTCGAGCGCCCTTGTCCTGTCGGCGGCGTCGCCCTCGGTGAACTTCACCAGGATGTGCTTCGCATGCGCCTCCGTCGGCCTGGCCGAGGTCTCGCGGACGTACCAGATCGCGGCAATCATCGCGGCGAGGGCCACGGCGATACCGATCCAGGCGCGGCGCGCCCAATCCGCCGGTTCCTTTTCCGGGGTCTCGTTAGATTCCCAACTCATCCATCAAACCTCCATATAAACGCGTATAGAACGTGATAATGATGAATCCCACGGTACACCCCACGCCCAGCACGATCAGGGTCCCCATCACTTTCGTCGCCATCGCCACCGCCTGGCTGGCCTCGGCGAGGTGGTACTCGGAAATCTTCTTCGCCTGCCCCTCGAGGTTCCCAGACTGCTCGCCCACCTCGATCATCTGCCGCGACAGCGGCGTGAGAAACCGGCAGGGGGCGAAGGCCTCCGTGAGCGTCTTGCCCCGTTTCACCAGGGGGACAGCCTTGAGCAAATCGCGCTCGATGTACAGGTTCGCCGTCGTCGCCGCCGCGCTCTCGATGCAACTAACGATGCCGGTCCCGCTCGATACCAGCAACGCGAAGCTGCGGAAGAATTGCGCCATCGCAAACCGTTGCGTCACCCTCGAGAGCGGCCAGAGATAGGTCGTGGCAAGGCCCGTCACACGGTCCAGCACCCCGAGCCGGGAAAGCGCGATTGCCGCGGCGAACAATACCGCTGCGGCGATCATGGCCCTCGCTTGGAACTGCAAATAGGTATCGAAGTATTCCGTGACGTTGGCAATGCCGCTCGTTCCCGACCGCGTCGCGGAATCCGACATCGACCCCTGCACCACGTCCAGGATACCCAGCGCGAAGGTCCCAAGGAACCACGCGGCGATCAACTCGAACACCGGCAGCGCCAGCATCTGCTGCACCTTCCGCCGCATCGCCAACTTCTCCTCGTAATATTCCGCGAGATCCGTCAGCATCACATCGAGTTTGCCCCCCCGCTCGCCGCTGGCCAACAGGTGGACGAAAAACGGCGGCAGGTACTTCGCCTGCGACTTCGCCGCTTCGCCAAGCGTCTGTCCACCGCGCAATTCCGCGCCCATCGTGCGAAATACCCGCTGCACCGTACGGTCCCGCGATTGCGACCCGGCGTTCTCCACGGTCTGGAGAATAGGCAGGCCCGCGCCGTAGGCCGTCGACAACTGGCGGCACAACGGCACCAACGTGCGCGTGGCGATTTGGGGAGAAAAGAGACCCATGAGGTGCGGACAATGACCCGTGAAGACCCGGAGTTTAGCAAACAAGCGTCCGGCAATGCCATGAATGCCCGCGAATCTCGACCCGAATGCGCTTCCCTTTGAATTCAAACCCCCGGTTTCGGTATCGTATTGACCGGTTCGGGACGCCGCCCGCTGCGTGACGCGGCGATTTTCCTTTCCCGGCCCAAGCCAGGCGGAAGCCCGCCCCCGAGTTGACGGGGGTTCTCCCCCCCGCCGGCAACACACGAGGGTTCGCATTATGTGGGAACGATTCACCGAACGCGCCAAGCACGTCGTCGGCTCCGCCCGCGAGGAAGCCACCCGGCTCAATAGCGAGTATGTCCGCACCGAGCACATCCTCCTCGGGCTGTGCCGCGAGTCCGAGGGCATCGCCGCCAAGGCACTCGAGAACCTCGGCGTCGACGTCGAGGCCCTCGCCCTCGAGATCGAACAGCAATGCCAACGCGGCACCTCGACCGTGGCCGGCGAGGAAATTGCCTTCACGCCGCGCGCCAAGAAGGTGCTCGAGCTCGCCGTCGAGGAGGCCCGACGATTCAATCACAGCTACATCGGCACCGAGCACATCCTGCTCGGCCTCATCAAGGAAGGCGAGGGCATCGCCGCCAAGGTCCTCCAGGACATGAAGATTGACCAGGGCCGCGTGCAAGCCGAGGTCATCAAGTTGCTCGGCGACCAAAGCCGCGGCGGCAGTCCGCAGGCGCAGTCGGGCAAGAAATCGCAGACGCCCGCGCTGGACACCTTCGGCAGGGACCTCACCGCCCTCGCGCGCGAAGGCAAGCTCGACCCGGTCATCGGCCGCGAGGGCGAAATCGAGCGCGTCATCCAGATTCTCAGCCGCCGCACCAAGAACAACCCCGTCCTGATCGGCGAGGCCGGCGTCGGAAAGACCGCCATCGTCGAGGGGCTCGCCCAGGCCGTCGTCAACGGCGACGTGCCCGACCTCCTGCTCAACCGCCGCGTGCTCACGCTCGACCTCGCCGGCGTCGTCGCCGGCACGAAGTACCGCGGCCAGTTCGAGGAACGCCTCAAGTCCGTCATGAAGGAAATCCGCCGCGCCGACAACATCATCCTGTTCATCGACGAATTGCACACCATTGTCGGCGCGGGCGCCGCAGAGGGCGCCGTCGACGCCGCCAACATGCTCAAGCCCTCCCTCGCCCGCGGCGAGCTCCAGTGCATCGGCGCCACCACGATGGACGAGTACCGCAAGCATATCGAGAAGGACGCCGCCCTCGCGCGCCGGTTCCAGACCATCATCGTCGAGGCCCCATCGGTCGACCAGACCATCGAGATCATCAAGGGACTGCGCGACAAATACGAGGCGCACCACCGCGTCAAATTCTCCGACGAGGCCATCGTCGAGGCCGCCCGCATGTCGAACCAATACATCGTCGACCGCTATCTTCCCGACAAGGCCGTGGACGTGATCGACGAGGCCGGCAGCCGCGCCCGTCTGAAAATCACGACCCGCCCGCCCGAGCTCAAGGAGATCGAGCGCCAGATCGAGGGCGTGACCCACGACAAGGAAAACGCGATACGCAACCAGGAATACGAAAAGGCCGCCGGCCTGCGCGACAAGGAACGCACGCTCATGGCAAAGCTCGACGAGCGAAAGCGCGAGTGGGAGAAGCAGCGTGACTCCGCCGAGACGATCGTCACCGCCGAGGACATCGCCTACATCGTCTCCAAGTGGACTGGCGTGCCCCTGACCAAGCTCGAGGAGCGCGAGTCCATACGGCTCCTCCGCATGCGCGACGAACTCCACAAGACCGTCATCGGCCAGGACGCCTCCATCGACGCCATCACCCGCGCCATCCAGCGCTCGCGCGCCGGCCTCAAGGACCGCAAGCGCCCCGTGGGCTCCTTCCTCCTCCTCGGGCCCACCGGCGTCGGCAAGACCCTCCTCGCAAAGTCCCTTGCCTCGTTTCTCTTCGGCAACGAGGAAGCCCTCATCACCATCGACATGTCCGAGTACATGGAAAAATTCAGCGTCTCCCGGCTCGCCGGCGCGCCCCCGGGTTACGTCGGCTACAACGAGGGCGGGCAGTTGACCGAGCAGGTCCGCCGCCGTCCCTACTCCGTGGTCTTGTTCGACGAGATCGAGAAGGCCCATCCCGACATCTTCAACAGCCTGCTCCAAATCCTCGAGGACGGCCACATGACCGACTCGAGCGGGCGCAAGGTCGACTTCCGCAACACCGTCCTCGTCATGACCAGCAATGTCGGCGCGCGCCGCATCGGCAAGAACGTCACCCTCGGGTTCCAGAAGACCGCCGACGATGACGTGTACAAGGCGATGAAGGACCGGGTCATGGAAGAGGCCAAGAAAATGTTCAACCCCGAGTTCCTCAACCGGATCGACGAGGTCATCGTGTTCCACCGCCTCACCGAGGAAATGCTGAAGCAAATTGTCGAGCTTCTGGTTGTCGAGACCATCGAGCGCCTCCGCTTAAGGGGGATCGATCTGATCTTGACCGACGAGGCAAAGTCATTTATTGTCAGGAAAGGTACTGACGAGGAATACGGGGCGCGGCCGCTGCGAAGGGCCGTTCAACTGTACATCGAGGATCCCATGTCGGAGTTGCTGTTGAAGGGCGCCTTCGAGCCCGGGACCGCGGTCATGGTCGGCGCATCCGAATTCTCCGACAGTTTGTCCTTCGAGCCCTCGCTGCCGGTGGCCGAAGGGGTGACTACTTGAGACCAATCGCCTCCTGCGCCCTGTGGCTCGCCGCCTGCGGGCTGGTTCCCTGCGCCTTCGCGCAGGAAGATTCCTCCGGGAAAACCATCGGCGCCGTGGACATCCGCGGGCTCGAGCGCGCCAGCGAACAAATCATCCGCGCCCAACTCGAGGTCAAACCGGGACTGGTCTTCAATCCCCGCGCCATATCGCGCGACATCCGCCGGCTATACGAAATGGGCTTCTTCGAGAACATCGTCGTGCGCGAGGAGACCCGCGACGGCGGCCTGGTCCTGCTCTACGACTTCACCGAGAAACGATTCATCGAGGAAGTCGCCATCATCGGCAACGACAAGATCAAGTCACGCGACATCCGCGGCGTCCTTACATGGAAAGAAGGCGACTCCTTCGCGCCCGAGGCATACGAGCTCGAGCGCGACGCGATCCTCAATCTCTTCCGATCGAAGGGATTTCTCAACTCGACCGTCGACATCCGCGTCGAGGAGGCCGCCGGCGCCCGCGTGCGCGTGACCTATGCGATCAACGAGGGCCGCAAGGCCCGCATCGGAGGCGTTGCCTTCAACGGCAACGCGGCCGTCTCCGACCGCACGCTGCGCAAACTCGTCAAGACCAAGCGCGCGTGGTGGCGCTTCGGCGGAAAATACGACGAACAGAAGTTCGAGACCGATCTCGAGAACATCCTCCTCGAGTACGGCAACCACGGGAGGCTCGAGGCAGACATCCCCGCGACCAAGTTCCAGTACGACGCCAAGGGAAAGACGGTCGACATCGAGATCGACATCGTCGAGGGGCCCGAATATAAGGTCAACACGCTCGACATCGCCGGAAACGACGTCTTCGACGACGACGAACTCTTGCAAAGCGCCCAGGTCGCCGGCGGCGACGTGCATAACGCCGGCCAGATCGAGAAGGACGCCGGCGCAATCCGGCGCGAATACGAAAGCAGCGGATACATCGACGCGCGCGTAGACCGCCAGGTCACCCTCGACAAGGAAAACAAGACCACCAATGTCGTCCACGCCGTCGACGAGGGCGATCTCAAGTATATCCGCGAGGTCGTCATCACCGGCAACGAGGCGACAAAGGACGAGGTCCTTCGCCGGAAAATTTTGCTCGGCCCCGGCGACCGACACGACGGCGCCCTACTCGACGCAAGCCGAAACCGGCTCGCCGCCACCGAGTATTTCGAGACACCGCCGCGATTGACCCTCGAGCCCGTCGGCGACAGCGACCGCTGGACGAATCTCCTCGTCGACCTCGACGAAGGCCGCATGGGAAACTTCAATTTCGGCGGCGGCTTCAATTCCGAGGAAGGCTTCGACGGGTTCACGGAACTCCAGTTGAACAACTTCGACATCGCCAATTGGCCCAACTTCACCGGCGGCGGACAGCAATTCTCGACCCGCTTCTCCGTGGGCCAGACGCGCACCAACTACAACATCTCCTTTACCGATCCCGAGTTCCTCGACTATCCCTTCGGGTTTGGCGTGGACGTCTTCAACGAGCGCGTCCGCACCACCGGCGGAAGCGACTACACCCAGCAAACCGCCGGCGGACAGCTTCGCCTCTCGAAGGCCCTTTCGCCCTACGTCAACTTGCAAACCTCCTTGCTCTACACCGACGTGGACATCGAGAACTTCGGCATCGACTTCTGGCTCCGCCGCGATGCCCGCGAACTTCAGGACCCGGGTGCCACCATCAGTAACGTCTGGACCCTTTCCCGGAACACCGTGGATTCGAATCGCGACCCCTCGAGGGGCATCAACCAGACCCTCACCCTTCAGGTCGCCGGCTTCGGCGGCGACAACGAGTTCGTCAAGGCCGAGTACGAGTGGAAACGATACTGGGCCCTCGACGACGAGAAGAAATGGATTCTCTCCTACCGCACGCGCTGGGGCGCCGCCGATACATACGGGGACCGCGAGCTGGTTCCCCTCACCGACCGCTTCTTTGCCGGCGGGACCACCACCGTCCGCGGTTTCCAAAACCGCGACATCGGCCCCCAGGTTCGCTCCGTCTGGTTCCTCGGCGACGAGCAGTCCATCGGCGGCGAGGCGCGCATGCTCAATAACATCGAAATCAAATACAAGGCCACCGATATCGTCCGCCTCTACGGCTTCGTCGACTCCGGCGGCGTCTGGAAGACCATCGACGATTTCGACATGGGCGAAATGAAGTACAGCGTGGGCCTCGGTATCGGCTTCGACGTGCCCAGGCTCGGCCCGTTGCGCTTCGACTACGGCGTCCCGCTAAACGCCAACGACGACCAGGGCAGCGGCAGGTTCCATTTCACCTCCGGGTTCCGCTTCTTCTAGTGTGGTGACGTATGCTGTGGGCGCCTTGCGGGCGTGAGGATTTTGGCTGCATGTGCTTCCGTCGAAACTCGATATTCCCGATGTTCCCGGAAAACCGGGGGAAAGTCCCCCTTCAAAGACGCCACCGACAAAAGTCCGCCTCACCCCCCTTTCGTCCTTTCCGTCCCTTCTGTCCCTTACCCTCGCGGTAGGCGCCCGGATTCTCACTACATGATTGGCACGGCCAAATGGTGCGCGGGATAGACCTCCGACTGCCGAATCTAGGATAATGCCCCCAATCCGGATTCTCCTTGATGAATATTTCCTCCCGATGCGAATACGCCTGCCGGGCCGTGGTCGAGCTCGCGCGGCACTATCCCGATGAGGCCCCCCTCACCGCGACCGGCCTCGCCGAGCGCCGGGACATCCCCGAGAAATACCTCGTCCACATCCTCCTGCGCCTCAAGCGCCGCGGAATCGTCCGCAGCGTCCGCGGGCCCCAAGGCGGGTATCTGCTCGGGCGCGCGCCCGACATGGTGTCGCTCTACGACGTGATCACCGCGGTGGATGGCCCCCTGCTCGAACCCCTGCCCAACGGCGGGCCTGCATCGCAGGACCTGGAGGCCGCGTTCGGCGACGCCGCCGACGAGATCAAGGAGCTTCTCGGCAACATCAGCATCCAGTCGATCCTCGACCGGGCCTCCCTCAACGCCATGTACTACATATGAACCCGGACCGCGGCAATCGCCCATGCGGCGAACCGCCCGCGCCCAGCGAGCGCGCGCGATGACACAAACCGGCCGCAATCCAAGGGTCCGCGTGGCGGCCATCATCCGCCACGGCGATTCGATCTTGCTCGCCCGCCACGAGAAAGACGGCGCATCCTATTGGTTGCTCCCCGGCGGCGGCGTCGAATTCGGCGAGTCCCTCGAGGAGGCGTTGATCCGGGAACTCCGCGAAGAGGCGAGCGTCGCCATCCGCGTGGGCACCCTGGCCTTCGTGAACGACACCATCGCCCCCGGCGGCGAACGCCACATCGTGAACCTCGCGTTCCACGCGGAGATCACCGGCGGCGAGGTCCTCGTCGGGCCCGATGACCGGCTGGTCGAAGTACGCTTCGTGCCCATCGAGGAAGTAAACGCGATGCCGCTTCGGCCGGACATCCGCGAAGAATTGCTCCGGGGGCTGAGCGAGGGGTTTAGTGGGGGACCCGCGTATTTGGGAAGGCGTTGGGGACGAGACGATGCGTGGCCGAGGTGAGGTAACGGCAGTAGGTGCAATAGAGGAAACTTTTACTTGGCGCTTGACGGGGTCGTTTCGAACACGAGTCTAGCGGTGTCCAGCATCGGCGATCGATGTGAAAGTTCGAGAATCTCCACGCCTACAACCTGGTTGTTCTCGTTATAGTCGAGAATGACACCAGGAGAGACCTCTTCGGATTCGACGATCTTGGAATCGTCAAGCCGCAAGTACAGGGCGTCTGCGTCGTTGTCTACGTGGAGTCTCATGACTTTATTCGTTCCGTATTGCCTTTATGAATCGGATTCATCGATGTCGCGAATCATTCGATCGACGGTATCGAGCAAGCCAGGAATCCGGGTTTGCACCGCCTCCCACAGTAGATTGTAGTCAACGTTGTCATAGCCGTGACCGAGCCTATCGCGCATCCCGGCGATCCCGTGCCAGTCAACCGATGGATAGCGCCCGGTGAACTCCCGGGGGAGTCGCTTGACGGCTTCGCCCATTACTTCCATGACCCGCTCGAACGTAAAACACATTTTCCAGTCGGCACGTATCTCATCAAGTCGGTACTTGGAACACAATTCTTGTGCGCGGAGCGCGTGTTCTCGAACCTGCAGGAGGGTAACTCGCTTATCACGCTGTTTCATACAGCGTCAACGACTCGCGCAGTACTTCGTCTCGAAAGTACAGGCTAAGACTATCCGGTGTATGAAGATCTACTCGTGGTCCGAGGATAGGCCCCAAATCGTCGTGCCAGTGGTAGAACTCCCATCCGGGGATTTGCGCGGGGAGGAATTCAACCAGCACGTCCACGTCGCTCGTCACCGGATCGAAATCGTCACGAAGTACGGAACCAAACAAGGAAAGCTTCCTGATACCGTGTTCGCGACAAAACCCCGCGATGGCTTCGAGATTGATCAAGATGGGAAGTTGCGAAACCGTCATGTTGATATTCTCACATATCCGGTATGGGCCGTCAACCCTACGCCCCGCTCTCAGCCCGAGTCCGGCGCAACTTCTCGACGTAGAAGTGGAGGACGGCGACTTCGGAGGCGCGGACGCCGGTGACTCGGGCGGCCATTTCTATTTTTTCGGGGCTTCGAGTTCATGCATTAGCCGGGACCGGACCCCCAGAATGGTGATACCAACCACTTCATTCTTGGGCTCATCGTAGCGGAGAATTAGCCCCTCTCCGATATCGACACCCAAAGCCTGCACGGGATCGCCGACGGAAATGTAGAGCACATCGGCCTCCTCGTCGTAATCCCAGTTCATTTGGCCGGGATTGTCGAGTATCTTTACCGTTGCCATAGGATGAGTCTCCGTGCCGAAGGTCTACTCGTAAAGTACGCAGTCATGATGAAACCGTCGAAGGTCTCGGTTTCTCTGTATGCGACGACCAGGTATTTTGATGTCAGCGGGGTTGTCATATAGTGTCGAATTGCGAGCTGTTCGCCAAAATCGCCTTCCTGGATCTCGTCCGGCGATTCAACCGTTTCCAAGACCCGGGCTTGCTGCGTTTCCATTTCTGGATGTCGCGCTCGTATATGCTCCCAACGCTCACTTGTAAGGCGTATGCGCACCCTGTTCTGGGAATGAACCTAATGCACAGTGTATCGGCCCTGTTTCTGTTCGCCTGTTTGTCTAATTATAGCAGGATGTCGATGTTACCGGACTTCGCCTACGCCCCGCTCTCCGCCCGCGACCGCCGCAACTTCTCGACGTAGATGTGGAGGACGGCGACGTCGGAGGCGCGGACGCCGGTGACGCGCGCGGCCTGGCCGAAGTTGACGGGGCGGATTTCGCTGAGGCGTTGGCGGCTCTCGGCGGGGAGGCCGGGGATGGTGGCGTAGTCGAGATCGAGCGGGAGTGGGATGGACTCGGCGCGCTGGAACCGTTCCCATTCGCGGAGCGTCCGCTCGATGTAGCCCTTGTATTTCACTTGGATTTCGACCTGCTCGCCGACCTCGAATGAGAGAAGCTCGGGCGGCGGCGAGAGTTCCCAGATTTGGCCCAAGGAAGTCTCGGGACGGCGCAGCATTCGTCCCGCCGATTGTCCGTCGGTCAACGCATCGAGACCGTGACGCGCGAGCGCGGCATTGACCTCGCCGGTCGGCGCGATGGTGGTGCGTTCGAGACGTTCGATCTCGGACTGGATGAGCACGTCCTTGCGCCGGACGGTTTGCTTGAAGGTCTCGTCGGCGATGCCATACTTCGCCAGCCGGAGATCGGCGTTGTCGTGCCGGAGCAGCAGCCGGTACTCGGCGCGGGAGGTGAACAGCCGGTACGGCTCGATGACGCCGCGCGTGACGATGTCGTCAATGAGCACGCCGAGGTAGGCCTCGTTGCGCGGGATGTACAGCGGCGGATCGCCGTCAATGTGGCGCACCGCGTTGAACGCGGCGAAGAGTCCCTGCGCGGCCGCTTCCTCGTAACCCGAGGTGCCGTTGACTTGGCCCGCGTGGAAGAGTCCCCGGACGAGCTTCGTCTCGAGCGTCGGCTTCAACTGCGTCGGCGGGATGAAATCGTATTCGACGGCGTAGCCGGGCCGGATGATCTCGGCGTTTTCGAGTCCGGGCACCGTGCGCAGGTATTCGAGCTGGACCTCCTCGGGCAGGCTGGTGGAGAGGCCGTTGACGTAGACCTCGGAGGTCGTGAGGCCCTCGGGTTCGAGGACGACGCGATGCGAGGGTTTGTCCGCAAACCGCATCACCTTGTCTTCGATGCTGGGACAATAGCGCGGGCCGATGCCCTCGATCGCACCCGAGTAGAGCGGCGACTTGTCTAGGTTGCGCCGGATGACTTCGTGAGTCTTGCCCGTCGTGTTCGTGAGCCAGCAGAGGATCTTGTTCGGCGCGAAGCCGTCGATGGGCGTCGAGAACGAGAAGGGCCGGGGATCGTCGTCGCCGGCCTGCGGCGTCATCGCGTCGACGTTCATGCTGCGCCGATGAATGCGCGGCACGGTGCCGGTCTTCATGCGGCCGACGGCGAAGCCGAGCGCGCGGTACGTCTGGCTCAGGACGTTCGCGGGCATCTCGCCGCCGCGTCCGCCCTCGGTCTGCGTCAGCCCGAAGTGGAGGCGCCCGCCGAGGAAGGTTCCCGAACACATGATGACCGCCCGGCCCGTGAAGGTCTGGCCGATGGCGGTGACGATGCCGATGACCTCGCCGTCCTGCACGAGGATGTTGTCGACCATGACCTGCTTGAGATCGAGGTTCGGCTCATCCTCGCAGACCCGCTTCATGTCGAATTGGTACATGATGCGGTCGGCCTGCGCGCGCGGCGAGTGGACCGCCGGGCCTTTCGAGCGATTCAGCATCTTGAACTGGATGCCGGTGCGGTCGGTGCAACGGGCCATTTCGCCGCCGAGCGCGTCGATCTCGCGGACCAGCTGTCCCTTGGCGATGCCGCCGATGGCGGGGTTGCAGGGCATCTTCGCGAGCGCATCGAGCTGCATCGTGGCCAACAGGGTGCGTTTACCCATCCGCGCGGAGGCGAGCGCGGCCTCGACGCCGGCATGGCCGGCGCCCACCACAATGATGTCGAAGTCGCGATTCATGGATGTCTGGTTACCGGGATGGCGAGGGATGGATGCGTAAGTATAGCAAGAGAAAGAGGGACGGCGCGGGATGCCGGTGCGCCCCGGGGTCCCCGGCCGGGACCGTCTCGAAATGCTGCGAAGCGGTTCAAACGCGAAGTGGCGGCGGGCCGGGCGTTCGTTCCATAATGCCCTGCTTGCCGCCCCGGGGCCGCAAGGGGAGGAGCCCAATTCAATGGACGACATGACGGAAATTCTGGCTCGAAGCGCCCTGTTCTCCGATCTCTCGGGCGAGCCGCTCGAGAGGTTTTGCCAATGTCTCGACATCGTCCGCTTCGCGCCGGGCGACGTGATATTCCGCGAAGGGGACCCCGGCGACACGATGTTCGTGATCGGCGAGGGAACGGTGGCGTTGTCGAAGCGGATGGGCCACGGCGCGCGAGAGATTGCGCGCCTCGGGCCGGGCATGCACTTCGGCGACATGGCGCTCATCTCCGACGATCCGCGCTCGGCCCAGGCAACCGCCTCCACCGAGGTCGCGGCCATCCAGGTCGGTCATGCCGGTTTCGAGGCGCTCATGGCCGAGGACCCCGGCTTCGCCCGAAAGCTGCTGCGCGAGTTGACGCGGCGCCTGAGCGGGATCAACGAATCCACGACCCGCGACGTCCTGCGCGCGCACGAGGCGCTGATTTTTTCCCTGGCCAAGCTCGCGGACTCGCGCGATCCCGAGACCGGCGCCCATTTGTACCGCGTCCGCGATTACTGTTCCGTCCTCGCCGAGCTGTTGCGCGAACATCCCAAGTACTCGGGCGTGATCAACGGCGCCTTCATCGAGGCGATCTATTTGGTCTCGCCCTTGCACGACATCGGGAAGGTCGCCATCCCGGACGGTATCCTCCTGAAGAACGGAAAACTGACGGCCGCCGAGTACCAAATCATGTGTACGCACACGACCATCGGGGCCGAGGCCATCGACCGGGTGCTCGAGTATTGCGACTTCGCATCGTTCCAGTTGGCCAAGCGCATCATCCTGTCGCACCACGAACGCTACGACGGCAAGGGCTATCCCCAGGGGATCGCCGGCGAGGCCATCCCGGTCGAGGCCCGCATCATGGCGATGGCCGATATCTACGACGCCCTCGTGTCCGCCCGCGTATACAAGGCCGCGATGAGCTACGACGACGTGCGCAACGCCATCGCCGCCGAGTCCGGGCTCCATTTCGATCCCGTCATGACCGGCGTCATGGTCGCGAACATCGGGCGGTTCGAGGAAGTGCACAAAAAATACGAGCTCGGCACGCCGGGCTGGTGAGCGGGGGCCCGATCCGCTATTGCCGCAACAACAGCGCCACCGAGTCCGCGCCCCACAACGCCACGCCGATGTCGGGTTTCCCGTCCGAGTTAAAGTCTCCCCTGCAGAGGGCATGGGGCGAGGCGTCCTCATAGGCATACGACTCCCGGCGGAACGACAGGGGCAGGGGCCCCTTCCCGGGCTCCTGGAGCAACACCGCGACCTCGCCGGCCTCCGCAGCCGCAAGCGCCAGGTCTTGCCGCCCGTCCCCGTCGAGGTCGGCGACCAGGAGGTCCTCGATGCCGAATCGAATGCCGCGCTTTTCCCGCTGGAGCGAAACCTCCTGCGAGACACCGTACTCGAATGGGGCGCCCCCGAAGAATATCGACGCCGAGTCGTCGGCCTGGCGGTGAGCGACGATCAGGTCCGCCTTGCCGTCGCCGTTCATGTCCGCGGCGCGAATTTTCCGCGGCAGCTTCCCCCGCGATCCGAAGCGCGCCGTCTCCACGAAGGCGCCCGTCCCGTCCCCCTTCCACAGCGCGATCGCGTGATCGCTGTACATCGCCACGGCGGCGTCGCGCTTGCCGTCGTCGTCCAGATCGACAAGGACAAGGTCCCGCGGCCCGCCGGGGGCACGCGTAACCCGCGCCGCGCCCCAGTAACCTTCCGCCGCCCCCGGCAGGAAAACGAGGACATCGCTGCTCCAACCCGTGCAAAGCACATCCGGGTGGCCGTCGCCATTGAGGTCCTCGACTGCCAGCGCGGTGATGCCCGGCGTGGGAAAAATCGGGAGACCGTCCCCGTCGCGCATCTTCGTATAGGCCAGGCCGTCGCCTCCCGTGGCGAAGTGTGCCGGCTCGAAAAGAAAATCCCCGATGTTGCGCAACAACGTGATGCCCTTGTCCTGCGACGCCATGAAATTGCCCACGACAATATCGGTGCCCCCTTGACCGTCGATATTCGCGGCCTCGAGACAATACGGGCCGAACCCCGTGCTTAACTGGTGCAGGCGGGCGAAGGAAGTCCCCTCGCCGCGCACCAGCAACGAGAGTTGATCGTGCGCGGGCACGGCCTCGCGCGGATCCGCGAGGCGGCCCCGATCGGCCGTCACGATCTCGGGCACACCGTCGCCGTTGACGTCCACTGCGATGATGGCCGACGGGTTCGGGCCAACCGGAAACCATGCGCCGTGCTTCTTGAACGCCTGGGCGCCCGCCGTGGCGGCGAGCAAGCATGCCGCGGCGACCGCGACGGCGCGGCGCATCACGGCTTGGCCTCGCCGGGACAGGCGGCCATCCGCGCCGCAAGGGCGATGGCGGCGCGCAGGCTGTGCTCGCGCGCGCGGCCGGTCCCCGCGATGTCGTACGCCGTGCCGTGATCCACCGAGGTCCGCACGATCGGGATGCCCAGCGTGACGTTGACGCCCTCGTCCATCGCGATCAGCTTGAGCGGGATGTGCCCCTGGTCGTGATACAGCGCGATCACCATGTCGAATTCGCCGTCCCGCATCTTCGCGAACACCGCATCGGGCGAATACGGCCCGGTGCAATCGATCCCCTCGGCGGCGCAGGTCTCGATCGCGGGAAGCACTTCCTCTCGCTCCTCGTCCCCGAAGGCCCCCGCCTCGCCCGCGTGGGGGTTGAGCCCGGCGACGGCGATGCGCGGGCGCGCGATGCCGAGTCGCGCCAAGGCGCGATGCCCGATCCGCACCGACTCGGCAATCCGCGGCGCGCGGACGTGATCGAGCGCCCGGCGCAAGGACATGTGGCCCGTGATATGCACGATGCGCATGGCGCCCGCGAACAAGCACATCCGCCACTCGGGCGAACCCGTCCGGCCGGCAATATAGTCCGTGTGCCCCTGGATCGCATACCCCGCGCGATGGATGCCTTCCTTGTTTATCGGGCAGGTGACGAGCGCGGACACCGCGCCCGCGATCGCGCCGTCCACGGCCGCCTCGAGCCAAATCATCGCGCAACGGCCCGCCTCGGGGTCGAGCAAACCGGGGCGATAGCGCGGCACCGGGGCGCCGCATTCGATGAACGGCACGGCCCCGCGGACCCCGGCGGCTTCCGCCACCGACGACACCCGCGCCGCACGGGGCGCGCCGGTGTGCGCCCGCGCGCGGTCGAAGACTTCGGCCGATCCGAAGACGACCGGGCGGCACTCGCAAAGCAACTCGCCCGCCGAAAATACCTTGGCAAGTATCTCGGGCCCAATGCCATTAATGTCTCCCATGGTGATCGCGATCATGGGAGCGACGGGAACGGTGTGCATGTGAGGCGGTTCGCAATCCGATCGTTGGGGCCCCGCGCGGGGCGTTGGCCCGTGGATTTTTGCGCGCGATCCTCGCGGCGCGCACGCCGGGATCATATGTCATCGCTACCCGCCGCCGCCATGCCGCCATCGCCTTCGGTTGTAAGTCTAGTCGCGCCGGGCGCATGCGATTCGCGTTCGACGGCACGTCGCCGCAAAAAAAAAGTCCTTGCCAAAAATCGCCTCGAGTGCTATAGTCTAACCGTCTCCTAACGGGAGGCGAATGCGCGTCGGCTGCGGCGCGTGCCGCGCACACGGGACGAATTCCCCGCGCGCGGCTGGGGTAGGTGAAGTCCTGTTTCTGCCATCACGGGAGAGGTGTGTCCAGTCACGACACACTTCCGCGCGGCGCAAACATCGGGGAGGTTGTCGCGTGACGGATGCGGGCATCGGGAATGGCAGTGGCACGCGCGACGCGCTTGCCGCCGCCTGCGACGCCCAACGGGCCGCGGCACTCGTCGGCTTCGACTGGCCCGATGCGCGCGGCGTCTTCGCCAAGGTCGAGGAAGAAATCGGCGAGCTTCGCGAGGCCCTCGACGAGGGCGACATCGCCCATGCGCGGACCGAGTTGGGCGACCTGCTGTTCGCAGTCGTCAACCTGTCGCGATTCGTGCCGGGCGATCCCGGCGAGGAATTGTCGCGTGCGACCGCGCGCTTCGAGCGACGCTTCTCCCTGCTCCGTGAAGCCCTCGTGCGCCAGGGCAGGGCGATCGAGAGCTGCACGCTCGATGAGTTGGACCTTGTGTGGGAAGAGGTTAAGCGGCTCGAACCGCGCGGCGGAAAAAAAGCTTGACACCAACGGCGATCATGCGGCAAACTCCCCGCCTTGCGATCGCGGAATCACCTTATTTTACGGGCTTGAGATCGATCGTGGATAACCAGTGGACAACACGGGGGTATCCTGTGGATAAGCGGTGGACGACCCCGGGATTTAGCGTTTTCATCGGTTTCCAAGTTGAGTTCGGCGACTCCAGGGAGGATCGTCCCGGCGAATGATTTGGCGCGCCCCGCCAACGACGGATGCGGCTGACCACCGCGTCCGCGCAACGTTGCAGTGCAGCAATTCAAGAAGAAGCGCAAGGAGACGGTTTCGTAACGCCATGCTTGCGGCATGGCGCCGGGGATGTTCGTTTGGACCATCTGCGGAGTGACTGCGAGACCATTCATCACCAAGGGCCGGGAGAGCGTATGCCAAGCAGGGACAAGAATCCGTGGGAGGAAGTCCAGGACCGGTTGCAAACGGTCCTCGACGATCACAGCTACAAGAATTGGTTCGCGCAAACGCACTTCGAGTCGTTCCACGACGGATACCTGACCGTCCAAGTCCCCAGCCCCTTTTTCGCCGCATGGCTCCGCGATCACTACCTCGATGTCATCGCCGGGTCCGTCCGCGAGATGTTCCCCGAGTTCCGCGAGCTCCGCTTCTCCCTCGCCAGCGGCGCGACGGCGCCGGCCGCCATCCCGGTCGTTCCCGACATGAACGGCGCCGCGGCCGCCTCCAGGAAAAAGGCCGCCAAGCTAATGCCGCGATTCACCGGCTTCAATTCTCGATACACCTTCGACCGCTTCGTCATCGGCTCCGGCAATCGCTTCGCCCACGCGGCGGCGAAGGCCGTCGCCGAAAATCCCGGCCGTGCCTACAACCCCTTGTTTCTCCGCGGTTACACCGGCCTGGGAAAGACCCACTTGATGCAGGCCATCGGGCAGGAAGTCCTCGGCCGCGACACCGGGGCTTCGGTCGTGTTCTTGTCCTCCGAGCAATTCACCAACGAGCTGATCGATTGCATCGCCAGGAAATCGATGCCGCGGTTCCGCGCGAAGTACCGCAAGGTCGACGTGCTCTTGATCGACGACATCCATTTCATCGCGGGGAAGGAGGCGACGCAAGAGGAATTTTTCCATACCTTCAACGAACTGTTCGACATGCACAAACAGATCGTGCTCAGCAGCGACCGCGGTCCCAAGGACATCCAGGGGCTCGAGGAGCGCCTCGTGTCGCGATTCGAGATGGGACTGGTCACCGACATCCAGCCGCCCGACACCGAGACCCGCATGGCCATTCTCCAAAACAAGGCCTCGGAAGAAAATTTCACCGTCCCTCCCGACATCGTCCGCTACATCGCCACCTATGTCACCAGCAATATTCGCGAGCTCGAGGGGGCGCTCACGGCGGTGCTCGCCTACGCGCGCCTGCAAAACGAACCCTTCTCGATCGAGATGGTCCAGGACGTCCTGCACGACCTGGTCGGCCGGCATAAACTGCGGCCCATCACCATCGAGGGAATCCAGAAAGTCGTCGCCGAGCATTTCGACGTGCGGATCGCCGATCTACGCGGCCGCAGCCGCCAACGCCAAATCGCCTATCCGCGCCAGATGGCCATGTACTTCTGCAGGCAATTGGTGCCGACCCTGTCCCTCGGGGTCATCGGCGAGGCCTTCGGCGGCAAGGACCACACCACGGTCATCCACGCCTGCAAGAAGATTTCTGCCGAGTCGCAAGGCGACGAATCCGCGCGGCAGCGGCTGGTCCAAATCGAGAAAGCCATCCGCGCCTGATCGGCGCGGGCTAGGAAAACCGCCCACGGAAGAGTTCGGCCCGCTCGGCGTTTAGGGTGGCCTCGTCTGCGGGCTGACCGTGGCGCATTTCCAAGTGCGCTTGCTGGCAGGAGAGGAACGTCTCGTTCAACGACTGGAACGTGACGGCCTCGAGCATGCCGCTGGACACGCCCAGGCGCAACGACGACCAAACCGACAAGGCCTCGCGGAATTCGATCAGCCGCGCCCCCCGGGCGGTCCCCACGGCCCGGCCCACGAGGTCTTCCAATCGCAGCGGCGCCTCGGACGCGAGCCGCGCCCGGGCATCGCGTTCGCGAACCAGGATTTCTCCCGACACCAGATTCCTCAAGTGAAACAGGATTTCTTCCTCGGAGCGGCCCAAGGTGCTGATGTTGCTCACCCGGTACACGTCTCCCGCGGCATGGCCGCGCTGGTGGAAGAGCGGCTGCATGAGGTGCCGCTTCTCGCGAACGGTTTCCGCGAGCCTCGGGATCTCGCCTTGGGCGGCGAGCGCGGGAAGATGAAGCAGGACCGAGCCATCGAGGGCCGTGCCCAAGTCGCCCAGCCGCGCGGTGAGGTACCCGAGGCGCGTGCTGAACGCGAAATCGAGCAACACCGAGAGCCGGTCGTCCACCAAGTTCAAGCGGGTCCAAACGCCCTGGAGGCACAATCCCGCGCCCAAGGCCCTAAGTTCGAGATGGTTCTCGCCGTTGACGACGATCGCCATGGACTGGTCGTCCGCGACGTAGACGCCGCCACCGTCTCTTTCCCGCGACGGCAAGGACTCGGACGGAAGGAGGCGGCGTTCGCCCAAAAAGCGAAGTTCCATGTCGCTCAATTCGACAAAGGGCCAGTACTTCCCCGTGGAAAGGTAATTGAGACCCTCGAGTGCCCCGAGCACCCGCTCCTCGATGGACTTCGCGTCCGCGTTCGAGCATTGGCCGGGAAAGGGAAAATCGGAAAAATTCCGAAGCAACCGGCAGCCCGAACAGAGGGCGACATCGTCATCGGGGCCGGTCGCGGAGACCCATGCGGCCCGCGTATCGAGAAGGGTCTCGACCATGTCAGTTCGCCCTCGAGTCGGTTATTTTCAGTCCCTCTTCTAGCCGGCGGATATCGTCGCGCAGCCCGGCGGCATCCTCGTAGTTCTCCGACCCGAGGGCCGTCTTGAGCAGCGCGCGCTTCGATTGGAGGTCCGTGCGCTGGCGCGCGCGGGCGTCCTCGACGCGCGGGGTCTTCCCCCGGTGAATCAACGCCGTGTGAATTCCCTCGAGCAGGGACTCGAGCTGCGCCGGAAACGACTCGTAACAGGCGCTGCACCCCACCTTTCCCGTATCGAGGACCGTGCGCAAATCGGTCTCGCACACCCTGCACGTTTCGTTCGAGATCGCCGTCGCCGTGGCCGCGCCGCGGGATTTGCGCCCGCCCCGGGAAAATGTCGGCGAATCCCCCAGCTCGAATCCTCCCTTGGATTCTTGCTGCTGCGCCGAAAGACACGCGGGGCACAGTTGAAGATGATTGACCCGCCCGTCCACCACCTCGGAATACCGCACCGAGGCCGGGTTACTGTGGCATTTCTGGCAAAGCATCTCGTGCCTCCGCTGGCGCCGGTTTCGACCCGCCAATTATACCACCGCCGTCCGCGGCGATTCATTCGTCGCAAGACTTCATGATGTTACAATGGCGCCGAGTGTTTCGACGAACCGGCCATAAGGGCCGAATATCCGGAGCGGACTTCTCATGGAACAAACGATGGCGCGAGGCGATTCGACGCGGGGCCTCCTCCCCGGATGGGTCATCCTCGTCCTCATGACGGGAGCGGGCCTCGCGATCCAGGGCTGCGGCTATATTGCCGACGACGATCAAAAGATCATCGCGAAGTGGGACGACGAAACATTCCGGCGCGCCGACATGAAACGGGTCCTGCGCAAGATGACCGACGAGGAACGCCCCTTGATCCAGACCAAGGGAGATTTGCTCCGCGCGGTCGGCAAGCATGTCGATGACCAGATCAAGAAGTCCGCTGTCAAGCAACTGCGGGCCGGGAACAAACTCGAGCCGCGACGCGATGCCGCGCGCGAGGCCTACTTCAAGAAATTCCCCGAATACCGGACGGTGTACGAAATCCAAGACCCCGCCGCCGTCGAGATGACCCAGGCCGACCTGAACGCGCTCAAGGAGGCCATCGAACTGGGTATCGACGACGAGGAAGAGAATCTCATGCTGGACGACGCCGTCCTCGTCATGGCGCGCGAGGCGGTGCAGAACGGCACGCTGACGGTCGGCGAGGACGAGTACGGCGCCGAATACCGCATGCGCGAGGGCGAGCTTGTGCAATTCGAGTCCATCGAGTTCCTCGCCTTGCAGTTCCCCGCCGACAAGCCCAACGCGGTCGCCGAGGCCGCCGAGGCGCGGCGCCGCATCGACGCCGGCGAGACCTTCGACCAAGTTGCCGGACCCTATGCCGAGAAAGACCCCTCGATGGCGCTTCGCTCGGGCTTCGAGAACAACCCGAGCGTCCCGAAGTTCCGTGAGTTCTGGGAAATGGCCACCGGTGCCAAGAAGGGCGACATCATCGGCCCCATCTATCTCCCGCCCCACGAGCTCGCCAAGGTCGACGCGGCAGGGAAGATGGTCGCGGCGAAGATGCCGGGCGCGCACCTCGTCTTCGAAGTCCTCGAGCACACCCCTGCCCGGACAAAGACCTTGGAGGAGGCCCGGCCCGCGCTCGCGCAAGACCTGTTCCTCCGCAAGATGATGGCACAGCTGCGGGAACAACACGGCGTCGAGATTCTCGAGGAAAACTTCTGGAACCCGGAAGGTTACGGGGACCAATTCAAGGACACCATGATCAAGACCACGGTGGGTTCCCCGTCCAAGTAGGCGTCAATCGCACCCACGCCACGGGGCGGATATAAAGCTAAATTCGGCAGTAGCGGGGACTGACTCCGCCTTTTGCCCGGCGGTTTGTCTGCCCTTCGTAGCCTTGGCGAAGGAGGGGGCAAAACGCGGTCTCTGTCCATTGCCCTCGCGGTAGTCGCCCGGATTGTCACCACATGACTGGCAAGGGCAAGTTATGCGAGGGATAGACCTCCAACTGCCGAATTTAGGATAAACGAAAAGACCGCACCGTTCGAGAACGGGACGGCCTTCGGGAAATGACGTTCGAGAACTAGGCTTTCTTGGCGGCGGCGCGGCGCTGGATGTTCGACTTCTTCCGCGCGGCCGTCCGGGCGTGATATACGCCCTTCGAACAGGCGCGGTCGATCTCGCTGAGGGCGGTCTTCACCGCGGCATCGAGCTTCGCCGGATCTTCCTGGGCGAGCGCTTGCTCGGCTTCCTTCACATAGGTCTTGACGCGCGAACGCACCGCGACGTTGCGCTGGCGGCTTCTTTCGTTCGTCTCGATGCGTTTCTTCTGGGACTTAATGTTCGCCATGACTGTCCTTTGTCGCCCGGGGCACGCCCGGATATTGTCCGATTTAGAACGGTTAGTCTAGCAAATAAAGGCGGTTCGTTCAACCTAAGATTACGCAAGGGCCGTGCGGGCCGGAACGGGCCATTCCCCTCAGAAATTCCGGATCAGGGCCTCGCCGATTGGGCCGCGTTTCCCGGCATTGCTATTGATGCTCCTCTTGACCATGACTTCGTCGATTCGGAACCCGCGATACAGCTCGGAAACCAGGTCCGTCATCGAATTGGACAAGATCGCGTGGACGCCGCGGACGGTAAGCTCTCGAAACGTCTTGGCGAGGAGCTCTTGTGAATCTTCGCCGAACCCGCCCTTGCCGTAGGCGGTGAACGACGATGTCTTCGATATCGGATGGTAGGGCGGGTCGAGATAAACCAAGTCCCCGGGCTCGGCGGTCTTGAGTATCGAGGTGAACGGCGCGTGCTCGAGGGTGGCCCTCTTGAAGGCCTCGGCCGCGGCCCGCAGGTTGGGTTCGTCGCAGATGTTCGGGTTCGCGTATTTCCCGAGGGGCGTGTTGAATTGTCCCTTGCGGTTCACCCGGTAGAGGCCATTGAAACACGTCTTGTTCAGGTAGACGATCCGGGCCGCCCGTGCGATCGCATCCGCCGGCAGGTTCGCGCGCAGCTCGTAGAAGTACGTCTCGCAATGGCGAGACTTGTGTTGCGCCAACAATTTGATGACCCGGTCGACATGGTCGCGGACGGCCCGGTACGTCTCGATCAATTCCGCATTGTTGTCCGAGAGCCAAGCCTTCGAGCGAGGAAGCTTTTTCAAGCGTACCAACTCGAAGAACAGGGCGCCGCCGCCGAGGAACGGCTCATGGTAGCGACGGAATTCGGGCAACTCCTCGATTCGGCAAAGCAACTCCGGCAACAGTTCGCCCTTGCCCCCGACCCATTTCAACAGGGGCCGCGGCATCGCTTGTGTCCGGTGCCTCAAAGGCCGAAGTACAGTTCGAGCCACTTGGGCAAGTCCTCGAGCTCGACCGCCATCCCGGTCGAGATAAGATACGACTCCATGTTCGCGGTGAATCCGGCGCCCGCGAACACCACGATGCCGCGGATGGGCCACGCGCGGATGTCCGCGATCGTCGCCGGGATCTTTTCCTCGGCAGTGCCCTTGGTCGCCTGATACTTACACTCGATCCCGAGGCTCACGCGGGTTTCGCGATGTTTCAGCACCACGTCGATCCGCCGCCTCGCCCCCCACAACCGCCGGCCAACGGCCACCTCGATGTCGACGGCAAGCCCCAGCGTTCGCCCGATATCGGCGACTTGGTCGCGCAATACGGCGCCCGAGGCGACGGCGGCGGATTTTCCAGGCATGGTTTCGCTGCTTTCTGGACGGTCCGCGTCAGCCCGGTTTCTTCATGATGAACAGGTAGTTGAACCCGCGCAGGAAGTAGTTTCCCTTGACCGCCTCGCTGTTCCAATGGCGCCGCTTCATGGTCTTGTTGTGCCGCACGACGCATACGATGTCCACCGGCTCGAAGCGCTTCTCGAGCATCGAGAACAACCGGAACCCGATCGGGCAGAACGGGTGTTTTTTCTTGAACGAGTCGCACACGTACAGCCCCATGTAGCGCTTGGGCCGCATGATCCGGTCGATCTCCGCGATGACCTTCTCCATCGCCGGGTAATACTCGGGGCCCTCCGCGTCGAGCTTGCCGATGCATTTCGGGTCGTCCGAATATTCGACATGCGTCGAATACGGCGGATCGACGAACACAAAGTCCGCCTTGCCGTCCTCGAGCGGAAGTTTCCGCGCGTCCGCCCGAAAAATATCCGGCCGTGTCGGCGCCAAATCGTAGCCCAGGGCGCGCCGTTCGAGGTCGCGCGCCACATCGAGCGTCGTCCCGCTCCCGCACATCGGGTCCACCACGAGGTCCTTGGGTTTCGTATAGCGTTGCAAGAGGTTCCAGATGACGAAGGACGGCGTCGCCCCGATGTAGTTCTTGTCGCCCTGCATCGTGTCGCCGTAATGTTGCGACGGATATTCCCACAAGGTGGTCGACTGGACTTCAAGCTGGGGCTTCGCGGGCATGCCGCAGACTTTACCAAAACGACGCGCCCGTTGCGAAGGGTGGCATGGGCGTCCCGCCCATGTGCTTGTGCCCGGGGACTCGGGCGGGGGTTGCATGGGCGAGACGCCCATGCCGCGAATTCCGGCCACGATTGCGGCCTCTTCCGGCCCTGTGTTACCGTCCGCCCATGAGACCCTCGATGTGGATGATGTGCGCCGTCGCGCTCGAAGTTTCCCTCGCTGGGTGCGGAAAACGAGACGTCGAGACCGCCTCGTTCTCGCCTGGCGATCGGCCCCGGAAGCAAGTCGCGCTGGAGAACGAGTGGCGCATGGGCTGGCGTGTCCCGGCCCAAGGCGCCCATGTGGCCCGCCTCGAAATCGCCCCCGCGTTCCGCGCCACCTTGCGCCTTGGCGTCCTCCCCGTCGGGGAGGCCACCGGGCCCGTGCAGATCCCAGTGCTCTTGGGCAAGGACTTTGTCGGCGCGCGGGCCATTACTTCGATTGCGGTAGAGCACGCCAGTCAATGGCAGGACGTACGGCTCGATTTGGGTCTCTCGGATTCCCCCCGCACCCTTTTCGTTGACTTCGGCAAGGCCACGGGAATGTGGGTCAGCCACTGCGAGATCGCCGGCGAAATCCCCCAGCCGCCCAACGTGCTCGTCGTGCTCGTGGACACCCTCCGCAAGGATCACCTTGGCGCATACGGATATCCGCGAGACACTTCTCCCCACATCGACGCGCTCGCCAAGGACGCCATCGTATTCCGCGATCTGGTGCCGCATTCGTCTTGGACGCGCCCCTCGGTGGCATCGCTATTCACCTCCGTATATCCGGAGGTCCACGGGGCACAAGACCGGCCCGACGTGATCCGGGACGGCCTGCCCACGCTTGCCGGGGCCTTTTCCAAGGCGCACTACCAAACCATGGGTTTTGTCACGAATATTCACCTGCTTCCGCTCTGGGGCTTCGACCGCGGCTTTTCGCGCTACGTCGACGTCGATGCGGCAAACTGGAGGGAGGCGGATGACGGAAAGGCCGTCGACCGTGCTATCGACGCGCTTCGGGACGCCGCCGGCCGACCATGGTTCATGTATCTTCATCTGATGGGCCCGCACGACCCCTATACCCCTCCGCCACCATTCGACACAAAGTTCGCCGCCGAATCCGGTTATATAGATCCGGAGCCAGCGTCGCGTCAGCATGACATCGATCTCTATGACGGCGAGATCGCCTATACCGACAGCCACATCGGCCGCCTCTGGCAGGCCCTGCACGATTCCGGACAGTACGACAACACCCTTATCGTCCTACTCTCCGACCACGGCGAGGAGTTTTGGGAACACGGCGGGCAATATCACACCCGGACGCTGTATGAGGAGATGCTAGGTGTTCCGTTAATCGTCAAGTTGCCGGGAAATAGGCGGGCGGGCGAGCTTCGTCGTAGTGCCGTCGAGATGATCGACGTGGCCCCGACCTTGCTCGATCTCGCGGGAATGGCCCCTGAACCGGGGTTTCATGGCGTCTCGTTCGCCAACATCATCGAGGACCCGTCGGCACCCGGGCGCACCGGCTACGCATCGCTCACCTACGACGCGCTGAGCCTTCGGTCGGCCAAGCAATCCGGACAGAAGTACATCCGGGACGTCGTCGCCGGAACAGAGCTGTGGTTCGATCTCGCGGCCGACCCCGGGGAACAGACTCCACTCGGCGCGGACCCGCCGCTCGCGATGGCGCTGTCGCGCCGCGTCGACGCAGTGGCGGCACGCGGTGCCTCGGGTCTCCACATACTCATTACTTGCGGGGACGGGGCCGACCACACCATCGAGGGCACCGTCTCCGCGCCGGGCCTCGGGGTTCATGAGTTTCGCTACTATGAGTGGAAGAGCGAGTCGCGGCGCGACGGCGACACAGTACGATTCTCAATGCACACCCGGGACCCGCGGGATGTCGCCACCCATCGAGAAGAGTGGCATACGAAATACGCCGAGCAAGACAACGCGCATCTCGTCGTCCCGGCGCCGCCCGACGGCCCGGTGTCCATCCGCATCGAGGTGGACGGAATGCCGCTACAATCCGGAATCGGAACGGCGGGAAACATCGACTCGCCGTCGGCGCTGGATGGGACGCCCCTGCGTCCCATCGATATCCTCGCAAGCCCCAACGCCTTCGATCCGGCCGCGCTTCCGCGCAAATTTGCCGTCTATGTATTCTACGTGGCCGAGCCCGGCTCAATCAGCCTCGACGATCTCGATCCGGACGTCGTCGACGCCATGGAAGGCCTTGGCTATCTGAAATAGCCGGGCTATTGGCCGGTCAAGGTGGAAAGCCACCCGGTCAGGGGAAAAATCGGCGCGAGCACCAGCGAGATCACGGACATCAGCTTGATTAGGATGTTGATCGACGGCCCCACCGTATCCTTGAGCGGATCGCCCACGGTATCCCCGACAACGGCGGCCTTGTGGGCGTCGGAGTTCTTGCCGCCGAAATGCCCTTCCTCGATGTACTTCTTCGCGTTGTCCATCGCGCCGCCCGAGTTGGCCGTCTGGATGCCGAGCATCACTCCGGTCACGATCGCCCCGACCAATAACCCCGCAAGTCCCGGCGTCCCGAGGATGAACCCAGCCGCCACCGGACATACCACCGCCAGCGCGCCGGGCAACATCATGCCCTTGATCGCGCCGCGTGTGGCGATGTCAACGCAGGCCGTGCTGTCGGGCATGACACCCTCCTTGCCCTCTCGCAGGCCGGGTATCTCGCGAAACTGGCGGCGAACTTCCTCAATCATCGTGTATGCGCAATCGCCCACGGCACGGAAAAGCATCGAGGAGAAGAGGAATGGCAGCATGCCGCCGATGAGGATGCCCGCCAGAATGTCGGGCCTCAGCAACGAGACTTGCTCCGCGTTCACATGCGCCAGGCTGAGGAAGGCGCTCAAGAGGCCAATGGCCGCGAACGCCGCACTGCCGATGGCGAAGCCTTTCCCGATGGCCGCGGTGGTATTGCCGACCGAGTCCAGGTTGTCCGTAATCTCACGCACCCTCGGGTCAAGATGCGCCATCTCGGCGATGCCCCCCGCGTTGTCCGCGATCGGGCCATACGAATCGACCGCGACAACCATGCCCGTGGTGGCCAACATCCCGACCGCCGCGATGGCGACGCCATACACGCCGCAAAACTGATAGGCGAAGATGATCGCAATCGCCATAAAAACGATCGGCGCCGCCGTGCTCGCCATACCCACGGCCGTTCCCTCGGTGACCGCGATCGCCGGACCCGACTGACACCCCTCGGCGAGTTTTTTCACGGGCCGATATTTGCTCGACGTGAAGTATTCGCTGGTGAAACCGATGAGCCCGCCCGACCCGATTCCCAGGAGGCAGGCCGCAAAGGGTCCCCACCAAGCGTAGGAGATGCCGGCGACCGAAAAGGCGGCGCCGTACAGCTTGGCGTAGGCGAACGCGCCTGCTACGGTAAGGAGTGCGCTAATGTACGTTCCGTTCATCAACGCCCCCTGGGCGTTGGACTTCGCGAATAGCTTGACATACATCACGCCCACGATCGACGCGAGGATGCCAATGGCCGACACCACGAAAGGATAGGCTCTGACGTAATCTGCCCCGGCTTGGGCCGCCGCGTCCCCGGCGGTCACGGCCGCCCCGATGGTCGCCGCGATCGCCAAGGAGGCGACGATCGAAGCGACGTACGATTCAAGCAGATCCGCGCCTAATCCCGCCACGTCGCCGACATTGTCGCCGACGTTGTCCGCGATGACGGCGGGATTCCGCGGATCGTCCTCGGGGATGCCCGCCTCGAGTTTCCCGACGAGGTCGGCGCCCATGTCGGCGCCCTTGGTGAAAATTCCGCCGCCCGAGCGGGCGAAGAGCGCGACGAGGGACGCGCCCATGGCGTAGCCATTGACAATATTGGTATCGCCGTTGAAGGCGACATAGACAATCACCAACCCGATCGTCGCGATGCCCACGACCCCCATGCCCATCACGGCGCCGCCGCTCACCGCCACGTCGAGCGCCTTGTTGACCCCGCCGCTCTCCGCCGCCGCCGCCGTGCGGGCGTTCGAGCGCGTGGCGATGTACATCCCGAGGAACCCGGCCATCGAGCTGACCAGCGCGCCGGCGGCGAAGGCCACCGAGGTCCTCCAGCCGAGGCCAAGATCGTCGCGGACCACGCCCAGGATCGCCATGAGCGCGGCGACGATGATGACGAATATCGACACGTAACGGTACTCGCGCTTGAGGAAGGCGAGCGCGCCTTCCTGGATCAGGCGCGAAATCCGCACCATCGCGTCGTTGCCCTGGGGCTTCGACAAGACGTAGTGCACCAGGTACGCGACAAACAGCAGGGCCAGCACGCCCGCTCCGCCCGCCGCAATCAAGTAGGTCTCCATGACGAATTGCCGCTCCTTCTCGCGTTGGCCGGCGGCTGCTTCCGCCGGTGCGTTTACTTCCGATCTATTCCGATTCCCCTAGATGGATATCCAGGGCCATGCCCGCCGCAATTTGTTCCGCCGCCTTGATCGTGGGCCCGATTCCCCGGCCCGCCGGTTTCCCGGACAGGGCCACTTCCACCTCGAACTCCTTCCGGTGATCGGGCCCATCGGCCCGGAGCACCGTGAACACCGGCAGGGGCCATTGTTTTGCCTGGCAATACTGCTGCAACCGGGACTTATGGTCCCCGTCGTTCGTGCCCGTCCCCGCGTACTCCAACTCGTCGCGCAGAATCCGGATTACGAATTCCCGGGTTGACGGCCACCCTTGATCCAGATACAACGCCCCAATCACCGATTCCATGCAGTCCGCCCAGAGGCTCGCGCGGTCCCGGCCGCCCGAGCGCTCTTCGCCGCGCCCCAGCCGAATCGCCGCGGGGATCGTCAAGCCCGCCGCAATCCGCGCGAGGGTGTCCCGGCTGACCACTTGCGCCCGAATCTTGCTATTGGCGCCCGGCGGCCTTCCCGGGTTTGCGCTATACAAATAGTCCGCGACCGCCAAGCCCAAGGCGGCGTCGCCGAGGAACTCGAGGGCCTCGTAGTGCCGGTCCGCCTGCGGGTGTTCCCCAAGGGCCGAGGCATGGGTAAGCGCCCGGTCGAACAGGGAATAGTCCCGGACTTCCACGCCGAGACGGCCAGCCAGATTGCGCAATTCCGCAAGGCGTTCGTCCGGGATTTCAGGCATACCGCTGCAAGACAATCGCCGCGTTATGTCCGCCGAAGCCCAGGGAATTGGACATCGCGAAATCGACCCGGGCCTCGCGCGCGTGATTGGCGACGAGATTCACCTCGCACTCGGGGTCGGGGGTGTCGAAATTGATGTTCGGCGGGATGACGCCCTCGCGCATGGTAAAGACGCATGCGATCGCCTCGATGGCGCTCGCCGCGCCCAGCAAGTGGCCCGTCATCGACTTGGTCGAGCTGACCGGGGGCATGGCGTCTCCGAAGACGGCGCGCAGGGCCTTGGCCTCGCCCACTTCGTTGTACTGCGTGCTCGTGCCGTGCGCGTTGAAATAGCCGATTTCGGACGCCGCCACGCGGGCGTCGTTCAGCGCATGGCGCAGGGCCGACGCGCCGCCTTCGCCCCCGGGCTGCGGTGCCGTGATGTGGTAGGCGTCGCACGACTCGCCCATGCCCCGGTACTCCGCCAAAATCTCGGCGCCCCGCGCCCGCGCATGCTCTTCCGACTCGAGCACGAGGACCCCGGCGCCCTCGCCCATGACGAAGCCATCGCGGTCCTTGTCGAACGGGCGGCTCGCGCGCTCGGGTTCGTCATTGCGCGTGCTCAGCGCCTTCATCGACGAAAAGCCCGCCATGCCGAAGGGCACAATCGCGGCTTCCGCGCCCCCGACGATCATGACATCCGCCCGGCCCGACGCGATCTGCATCGCGCCCTCGCCGATGCTGTGGTTCCCCGCGGCGCACGCGGTGACGACGGATTTATTCGGACCACACAGCCCGAGCCGGATGGCGACGTTTCCCGAGGCCATGTTCGCCAGGCCCTTGGGAATCATGAACGGCGATACCCGCCGCGGTCCCCCCTCGTGGAGCCGGACGACCTCGTTGGCGATGGTCTCGATACCCCCGATGCCCGACCCGATGACGGTCCCGAAACGGTCCGGGTCTTCCTTGGAAATGTCCAGGCCCGATTGCCGCCACGCCTGGTCCGCCGCCTCGACGGCAAACACCGAGTAGCGATCGAGCCGGTTGATGTCCTTGGGCGTCATCCCGGCGGGGACCACTTCCTCCGCCTCGCCGGCAATCTGGGTCTTGAATTCCGCCGTGTCGAACCGCGTGATGCGGCGGATCCCCGATCGTCCCTCCTTGAGCGACGACCAGAACTGGGCGAGCGTGTTGCCCAGCGGGGACACGACCCCCATCCCCGTGATGACGACCCTACGAATCATGACTCTCCGACGGTTGCCCAATGGCCTGTTTGGGGCCATTGTAACATCCGAAAATGAGCGATCAAAGTCGCGGATCAAGCCGGGATGTGTCGCCAGATCCCGGCCATCGATCGCGATACATGAAGTACATTCGGCCGACTACATCCCCGTATGATACGGTAGGATTATCGAGAGCAGGATTGGGCATGTCTACAACGCCGCGCTGGCTTCGCTGCCGAATTTCGTCCTGCCCGGCGACGTCTCCCCCAGCGCGCGCTACTGGGCCGGGGACATCGTCACACAGGAGTGGGCCATGGATCGCGACGGGTACGTCAAGGTGCTGTTGGACATGCCGGGATTGGGCATTCATATCGAGGTCGAGCGGATAGAGAAGTTGACGGTGCGGAAGGAAATGGTGGGGTAAGTCTAGGCATTTACCATAGTCTTGATGAAGGCCCGAACATCGTCAAACGCCGCGTGATGCACGTCGATTGATCCTGCCTCCGAAGCTTCGCCGACACGAAGTCCAGGCCGCGAGCAACACGCCAGATACGCAAAAAGATGCGCCTTGGAACGGTTCGCCTCGTCGATTCCCATGCACGCGAGGAACTCATCGATGCACGGCTTCGTTTTCCGGGGTAGTGCGCGAATACACAGGTCTTCCAGGGCGCCGCTCGATTGGCGACCCGGCAGAATGAGCGCCCCAACCCGGATCGCCTCTCCTTCGGTGAATGCGCCAATCCGTGTGGGCGGTCCCATTCCGTTTCGCCGGAATGCCTCGCGGATACTTTCGAATGCGCTGTCCTCGCTTTCATCGGCATCGCGCATCGCGCCGACGGCCACGACAGTCTCCGGAAACTTCGCGATGCTTCGAATAGCCCGGAGCTGTTCGCCAAAATTCGTCCGTCCCCAGCAACAATGGACTTGGATATCGACGTCCTCGGAAAGTTGACCGTCGGATTTCATCTTGCGGACGATACTTTCGACGAGCAAGCCGTCGTCCTTGCCCTCGACAAGGAGGATGTGGGGCGCCGAGAGCGTTATCTTCTTGAAGGGATCCGTTCCACGCTTGGCCATCCTCACCTGACCTCGTAGTTGGACATGATCATCGAGGCGAGTTCTCCGTGATTGAGCGTTACGGCCCGGAGTGCGTTTCCGTTTCGTTCGATCCGGTGATACCTGAATTCGCCCTCCGCCATCGAGTCGAACGCGGACCATGCCGCGTTTACACAGTCGTGGCTATGCGTGGTCGCGAATACTTGATTGTTGTGCCGCGCTGCGTGCGCGTGAATGGCCTCCCAAACGGCGTTCAGCGTCGAGTGGTGCATTCCATTCTCGATTTCATCGATCAGTAGTACGCCATCGCGGAGCTCCATCGATGCCAGCATGATCGACAGGAACCTCTGCATCCCCGTTCCCGCGAGCGTCAACGGAATGCGTCTGCCATCGCCGATGTCCGTCGCGAGATAGGGGCTACTGCCCGTGGTGAGCAGGTCGATACGCTTCAATCGGGGCTCGAAGACCCGCATCGCATCGACCAGTTCCCCCTCGCGGTTCTTCTCCATCACGACGCTAAACGTGTCGAAGTCCGCCTTCCGGTTCAGGAAACTGGAGGGCAAAATCACGGCGGGCCGCTGCTTGAGCTCCGCAGGCTCCAGTTTCAGGTGATCGTCCTCGAACCAAGTCGTCGCCCTTGCCACGCGCTTTCCGTTCTCATTGTAATCGAGGGCAAGTTGGTACTGGCTCTCGAAATCTGCGGGCGTCAGGACCGCCTCGTCAATCTTTGCCCCGCCATTCTCGCGTGTGAAAGCGACTGCTCCCCTCGACTCCAGTCGAATACTTAGCTGGAACGCGGTTTTGTCTTCCTCGGTGTCGATCAGGATCGAACTCTTTACGTCCTTGTTGTGAAACAGCCACCCCCAAAGTTCCCCAGGTGTTACCGTGTCGTTGGTCTTTCGGACCCTCTCCCATCCTCGCCATTGATTAAGCAACGTCGGCTTGAATGCGTCGTTATGTCCCAGCAGGAGATATAGGCCCTCGAGGACGGAGGTCTTCCCCACATTATTCTCGCCTGCGATTAGGTTAATTCGTCCCAACCGGTCGAGTCGCACCTCTGGAATGCAGCGAAACCCGCGAATCCGCAGACTGGAAAACATCGGATGCCCTTTCGTTTCGACCGTTTCGTAAGGTCGGTTCGCCCAATCGATCTTACCAGAAGCGGCTCTACATTCCGGCCTGGCGAGTTCGATCCCGATCGTTCAAGTGCGCGGCAACGTGAGGGCAATCATCTCCGGTGGCGAGCCTTGGATGGTGACGCCGATGTATTGCTTGCCGTCGTGCAGGTAGGTCATGGGGGTGCCCATGGTGGCAGCGGGGATTTCGACGCTGCCGACGACGTTGCCGGTTACCTTGTCATAGGCGACGAGGGCGGGATTGGCGCCGGGTTCGCCTTCGATGCCGTGGCCGCTGATGGCGCATATGAGAAGGGTCTTGGTGAGGACGGGGCCGCGGCCTTCGTCGCCGCCGAGCGGGGGGAGGTTGAGGTCTTTCAACAGGGGGTGCTTCTTGACCGTGGGTGAACCCGTTCCCATGGGCACGTTCCACTTGAGTTCGCCTGAATTCAGGTTGATCGCGGCCATCCCCGAATAGGGCGGCTTGAAGAGGGGCAGGCCCTCGGGGCCTTTCGGATACGCACCGCGTCCGCCGTGGGTATAGCGCACGACGCCGCCGAGCTTCGGGTCGGGCTGATAAAAGAAGACGATGTGGAAGGAATCGCTCCAGGGGACGTAGAGCATGCCCGTGTCGGGATCGACTGCCGAGCCGGTCCAGTTGGCCGCGCCGCCAAGGCTGGGGCGTTGGATGGTGCCCTGCGTGCCCCCCTGAACTTGTAACGACGGCGGCGTAAAGAGCGGCCCCATGCGATAGCTCTTCATCGCCTCGATGGCCTTCGCGCGAAGGTCGGGCGTGAAGTCGATCAGGTCGTCGACCGAGGCCCCCTGCGGCGCGAAGGGCGCGGGCTTCGTGGGGTGCGGCTGGGTCGGCGCGGTGCGTTCGCCGGGAACATCCGACGCGGCGACGGGGCGTTCCTCGATGGGGAACACGGGTTCGCCCGTGACGCGATCGAAGACGAAGGTGAAGCCCTGCTTGGTGACTTGCGCGGCGGCCTTGATGAGCTTGCCGTTGACGGTGATGTCGATGAGGTTCGGCGGACAGGGGAGGTCGTAGTCCCAGATGCCGTGGTGGACGGTTTGGTAGTGCCAGACGCGCTCGCCGGTCTCGGCGTTGAGGCAGACGAGGCTCTCGGCGAATAGGTTGTCGCCGAGGCGGTGGCCGCCGTAGAAGTCGTTCGTCGGCGTGCTGAGCGGGAGGTAGACGTAGCCGAGTTCCTCGTCGGCGCTGAACTGGGTCCAGACGTTGGCGCTGCCGGTGTATTCCCACGAGCCGTCTTCCCAGGTCTCGTTGCCGAATTCGCCGGGATGGGGAATGGTGTGGAAGGTCCACTTGAGCGCGCCGGTGCGCGGGTCCCAGGCGCGCACGTCGCCGGGGGGCGTCGACAATGCGTTGCGCCGATCGGAGATGCACGAGCCGGTAATGACGGTGTCGCGGCAGACGATCGGCGGCGAGGACTGCGAATAGAGCAGTGCGCCGAGTTCGTCCTTTTCGCCACGCGTCGCGCGGGGAATGCCGATGGTCAGGTCGACTCGCCCACCCTCGCCGAAGTCCGCGCAGGGCCGGCCTGTCTTCGCGTCGACGGCAATCAGGTAGCCGTCGCCGGTGCCCCAGAAGATGCGTGCTTCACCGCCGTCTTCCCAATAGGCCACGCCGCGGTGGTTCCACATGAGGCTCATCGCGGGTGTGCCGGCCTCGTAACTCTTCGGGTTGTAGACCCAGAGGGTCTGGCCGGTCGCCGCGTCGATGGCGGCGGCTTGGTACAGCGGCGTACACAAATAAATGACGCCCTTGACCATCAACGGCGTCGCCTTCAGGCTGGCCAGGCGCGGTGGATTCTGGTCGCGCCAGCGGTCTTCCTTCTCGGCCTGGAGTTCCTTGAATATCGTGTCGGAGGGGCCCCACCATTCGCCGCCGCCCTCGGTCTTGCTGAGAAATCCGTCGACGGATTTCCAACGCCATGCGATCTTCAGCGAGCTGAAGTTTTCCGCCGTGATCTGGTCGAGGGGCGAGTACTTCGTCGCGGCGAGGTCGCCTCCGTATTCGCGCCATTCGCCGTTGGCCGTGCCTTGGGCAGACGCGAGGGGGCCAAGGAGAAACAGGGCGAGCAGAGACGCGACGCGAAAATGGGGACAGTCACCTATTATTCGTCCGAGAACCCATGCCATGCCCTTAACGGTCTTACGAATAATAGGTGACTGTCCCCATTTTCGCTCGACCGTCATCCCTGCGCGGTGAACCCGGCGGACCACGCATGCGTGCCCCATGTGATGCGCAAGGTCTTCGCCGCGCTGTCTCCCTCGATGGCCACCTTGAGCGCGTCGCTCGGCTGCGCCGGGGTTTCGTGGGTGAGCGGGACTTCCGCCGCGTCCGCTTTCGAGTCGTACATCGTGCCCCAGACATCGGCACGCCCGTTGAACACCAACGACCAGCCCGCGGCGGTCTTCTTCAACCACAGGCTGTAAACGCCCGGGTAGCCCTTGGAAATGTTCTCCGTCTTGATGACCGTCTCGCCAAAGGCGAGATTCATGTCGGTCTTGAGCTTGGGCGGCACCGACATCGTGATCGGGAGCACTTGCCCCTCACCCATCTTCTCCATCGCGGCGAAATCGGGCCCGCTGGTCTTCAGCATGATGTTGTAGACGATACTCACATTCTTGTCCTCGCCGATCGCTGCCTTGATCTCCTCGGAAGTCTTGACGCGCGCGGTCGGGCTTTCCCCGCCCGAATCGTCGTCGCCCTCCGTGGCTTGTTGGGGCCGGCGCTGCTGGGCACCCGCCGGATCCACCGCAATGCCGAGGATCAACGCGCAGGAGAACAACATGCAGGAAGCCGTCATGACGGCCTTCAAGGGAACAATCGCTTTCAATCGCATTTCCTGTAAATCCTTGTCGTATGGGTTGCCGGGTCGATGGCATTCCCGCCATCCACCGGCGAACAAATCAGTCGGTTGACTTCGCCGCATCGGGCTTGGCCGCTGCTTCCGCCGCGAAATCGCGCGGCTCGGCATCGGTGTAGTGCATGAAGCCGATCATCATCTCGTCTGTCGTCGGCCCGCCCCAATGAACGGGAACCGTCGCATCCGGGTTCGCCGCGTTCGCGGTCGAGTTGTCGTAGGTGACGACGAACTCGATGCGTGTTCCCTTGGGGAAACGGCGCGGCTCCTTGAAGGTGTAGTCGAGCTGCCAGGCGAAATCCCACGACGGTACGCGCAATAGCTGCTCACGCGATCCGTCCGGCAACACGGCGAAGTACGTCGCGTCCTTGCCGCGCAGGTGCATGTGCGGGTGCAGGGAGACGACCAGCGCGTCGCGTTCGAAGGTCATCGCCGCGCCCACCTGCCAGTCGCTCTGGCCGGGGGGAATCTCGAAGGTGCCGTTCGATATGCCCGTCCAAATCATGTTGTGCTTGATCGGGGGGTCTTTCTCGTCATCCCAGAAGCGGAACCCGACGCTTGACTGGTCCCAGCGTCCCGATCCCTTGCCCGGTTCCTTGTGATAGTGCATCGAGAAGCGAAGGACGCTGCCCGCGTGGAGACGCTTGCCGTATCCTTCCTCGAAGACGTGGGGTTCCTCGCCCGGCGCGATCGAGCCCATGCCTTGATAGCCCATCTTGCCGTCCGCAGTGAACAGCTCCGAGCCGACGATGTGGTGTACCACGTCGCTATCGGGACGCCACTCGATGGCGCGCAGCCAGCGGTCCTCGGGCAACATCTCCGGCGTGATCTTCACGGAGAAATACACGTATTCGTCGACCACATCGTCCTCGACCCAATACGGTTCCTTGATCGGGACAATCAGGTCGGGATTGCCAATGAGCCAGCCGCCGGTCTCGGGAAACACCGGGGACGCGGGCGCATCGGCGGGGTTTCCGAGCTTCGCGCCTGTCCGCACCCATGTCGCGACGAGCTCGATCTGCTCGGGCGTCAGGCCGCGTTCGTTGGCGAATACGCCGTGCGTTTCCTCCGACGCATACCAAGGCGGCATGAGTTTCGAGGTGACCATTTTCTCGATGGCCTTCGCCCAAGGGCGCGCCTCCTCGAAATTCATCAACGACATCGGCGCGACCATGCCCGCGATGCTGTCCCCGCCGGGACGATGGCAGCCCACGCAGTTCTTGTGAAAGATGGGCAGGACATCCTTGGCGAAGGTCACCGCGCCGGCAGGCTCGCCATTGGCGAAGGCGGGGACGGTTACCGCGAGCGCAAGCGCCGCGCCCAACCCGAGTTTCGAATACGTCAACATGCTGTTATCTCCCAATCGAAAATTCGATTTATGCCCTAGTCGTCCTAGTCCGCCTCGGTGTCCGAAGTGTCTTCCTGTTCGACCGGCTCGCCGAAGTCGTGGTTCAAAATGTCCTCGATCGGCTCGGCGTTCGAGTATTCCGTCCAGCCGATGTTCATCTCGTCGTCGGTCATGCTGCCCCAGCCCACGGCGCGCTCGGGGTCCGTCACCCACTCGTTATTCGTCGAGTTGTCGAAGGTCATCGTCACCTCGAGGCGCGTCCCTGCGGGCATGAACTTCGGCTGCTTGTAGGTGTAGGTCTGCTGCCAGTTGAAATCGTACTTGGGCACGCTCAGCAGCGTCTCGCGGCGCCCGTCAGGATATACCGCCACGTACTGCGACGCCTTCCCGCGGAAATGCATGTGCGGCATCATGTTGATGATCATCGAGTCTTCTTTGAAGGTGTGCGCCGCGCCCACAAGCCAGCTGTCCTGGAACGGCGGGATTTCCCAGCCGCGCGTGCTCACCCCTGCGGAATGCACCACGTACTTCACCGGCTTGGTGTGCCATTTAATCGCGATCATCGATTGATCGTAGACGCCCGTGCCGATTCCCGGCTCCTTGTGATAGTGCAGGCCGAAGGTGAACTTCGAGCCCTTGCGCACGAGCTTGCCGTACCCTTCCGGCCAATAGTCCGGCCCATCGCCCTGCGCGGTGCCGATGATTTTTCCGCCGCTGATTGCATCCGGCTTGGGCTTGCCGTTTTCGTCCAAGGGCATGACTGACGCACCGCCGTGATGCACGAACTTGCTGCCGGGCCGGAACTCGGCCCAGTGAATCCAGCGGTCCTCGGGCAGTTGTTCCTCGCTCAACACGAGGCTAAAGGTCGGCTGGATGTCCTTCACGTCGTCGGCGATGAAATACGGCTCCGGCATCATGATGACCACGTCCGGCTCGCCAAATGTCCAACCGGCGGTCGAGGGAAATGCTTTCGGCGCGGGTGCCTCGGCGGGATTGCCGGGCCGGGATCCGGAGTTCGCCCAGCGATTGAGCGTTTCGATTTGTGCGTCCGTCAGGCCGCGCTCGAGTTCGAACTGCCCGTGTTGTTCGGGCGACGCGAACCACGGCGGCATGGTCTTCGCGGATACTTGTTTGGCGATGGCCTTCGCCCAAGGGCGCGCCTCGTCGTAGTTCGTGAGCGCCATCGGCGCGACCATGCCGGAGAAATTCGCCCCCGCGGCGCGGTGGCATTCCTGACAATTTTCTTGGAGAATCGGCAGCACGTCCTTGTAGAACGTGACCGGTCCGGCTTCGCCGTTGGCGAATGCCAGCGGCGCCGCAACTGCCGCGACCGCTCCGAATAGGCTGGTCTTGACCCATGCCCGCATGATTGTCTACCTCCTGCCAGGATGAACGTTGTCCGCGGACGCAGCCGGCGAACTGAGCCAAGGCCCGCGACCGGCCTACCCGCCGGTGCAACCAGAATACACGATTTATGTGTTTTCGTCCAATTCAATCTGGGTAGGTTTAATAACCCTGCCCGGGCCAAGGGGTTCCCGCAGATTTGGACTGTAGTCCTATTACTACATCGGTATTTTTCGCCCAATCGCAGGCCTACTTTCGATGCCCGAGCTACTTTTCCACAGCCACATGGGCAAGATGCCCATGCCACGTGGCACGGGCGTCCCGCCCGTGGACCGAATCATTTACCCAAGCTCAATCCTTTTTTCCCTTGCGTGCTCCGCTTTGTAGGCCGTGTAGAAGACATAAGCAATACTATGCATCCTCACGACCCGGTAGCGGACGTTCCCGCCGCTGTTCGCGCTGCCACTCGACGGGATCGCCGAACGTCTTCATCACTTTAGCTCCGAACGTCGGGCCCCATCCCTTTATCAATTCGACCAACCGATCGCCGTTAGTCCTGCCGGTTTCCTCGGCTGGGGGAGCTTCCTCCGCCGACTCATCGAGCACCACCAACACCCTCGCATGGGTACATGATGGGGCCGCTCCGGTCCATTCGACCCGGCCATGATCGTAGATGGCCTCGTAACTCTTGAGCATGGTGACCGTCCTCCATGTTGTCATCGGTACATCGCGACAACGAGACATTCTCGGGAGGTCAAGCCTCCTCATCTTGTGATTATTCTACATCGTCCCGTCGATAGATTCGCCACGAAATCAGGATTGGTCGACTCCCTCGCCCTGCCCTATTCTTGCGAAACGTCAAATTCTTCCCATAAATAGGGCAAATGGTTCATCTGGAGATAGCCGAAGAGTTCATTGGTTAGGTTCAGTATCTTGCCGATCCCATATGCGTACCGGTTCCCTTTGACCGCTAGGATCAGCGAAACCGAACTCCGCCGGTTCTCGAAGGAGGCGTCGGCGTTCCTCGGGTCGACCCGGCGATGGGGCGGTAGGGAGGTATCGGAGCGCCCGGCCAAGTAGGCGCTCAGCTTAGCGTACATGTCGGACCGCGCCGGGACGTTCGGCAGGAGGTTCTTGAATACGAGCCGATGCTCCAGTGGCTCGAAGACTAACACCAAAGGCTTGGACATCAACCAGATGAATCGAAATTCGATGACGCCGCCCGGGCGAGCGCGTTCCTGGTACGCGCGGAATACGCCCCGGTCGGCGTAGCCCTGCAACTTCTCGCGGACGATTCGGGCATGCCGATCTTCCGCCGGACGCCCTGCCGGTTTCCGTTTCGCCGCCGTCAATGGTTGTACGACATGCATCCGGGTTCGACTTGGCCCAACATGCCCGGCGGGTAGTCGCGCGCGATCCAGAATTCTTTCTTCGCCTGGCAGTTGATCACGGAGGGGCGGCGCTCGTTGACGGCAATGTCCCAGCAACGCTTGAGCGCCGGCGTAAATTGATCGGGCGCCGTGACGTACTCGCCGTGACCGCCGAGGGCCTCGGAGATTTTGTCGTAGCGAAGATTTTCCTGGAAGAGGTGAACATGCGCCGCGAGCGGGTTGCTCGCATAGCCGGCCCACGTCCCCCACGCATTGTTGTTGTAGACGATCATGATCGCGGGAATCTTGTACTTCGCCATCGTCTCGATCTCCATCCCCGAGTACGCGAAGCCCGCGTCGCCGGTGATCCCGATCACGGGCGAACCCTTGTAGGGCGCCTGGGGTCCCGCGCCGAGGTGCATCGCCACGCCGCAGCCGAGGGCATAGCCCACGTCGGGCCCGATCGACCCGTACTGGTAGGCGCCGTTGCAGATTTGCCCGGGCCGGTAGGCGCGCAGGCGGCGGCGCGTGTATTTGCCAATACCGAAGCCACCCGAGGCCACGGTCGTTTGCTCCGGAGGAAGGTCCCCGCGATAGAGGAAGTTCGACAATTCGGTCGCAATCACGGCGGGGTGGACGGCGTCGGTATACCCGAGGCCAATCTTGTAGTGCTCGTCGTTTTCCTTCTCGAAGGCGTCCCGCGCGGCGGCGACTTCCGCCACCCAGGCGTCGTGTTTCATCGGCGCGATGGCCTCGGACAGGGCCTCGAGGGCGTTCCTCTCGTTCGCGATGATGCCCAGGTCGATGGGGATGTTGCGGCCCACGTCTTCCGCGCGCGGATCGATGCGGATGTACTTGCAGTCCACGTCGAAGGGATATTCGCCGAGCGTCGGCATGCAGTACTGGCCGATCAAGATCGCCAGATCCACGCTGTAGATCGCGCCCGGCGCGGTGCTCGCGGACAAGCGATGTCCATCGGAAAAATGTCCGCGCATCGGGCCGGATTCCGCGACGGGGATGTCCGCCTTCTCGGCGAAAATCCGTAGCGCGTCCCACGCCTTGCTGTAAAACACGCCCATGCTCGCCACGATCATCGGGCGTTGCGCCTGTTTGATCAACTCGATGGCCTTGGCGACATCCTTCGGATCGGGATACGGCTTCGAGTCGGTGCGGTACTTCGTCTTGTCGAAGTAGCAGTCGATGTCCATCTCCGTATCGAGCATCGACTCGCGGCCCGCGGACTCGTTCGTGAAATCGAGATGCACCGGGCCGGGCACGCCGGACTTCAGCATGCGGAAGGCGTATCCGGCGTATTCATGGACGCGCTTGTTGTCGACGACCCGTTTGCCGTATTTCTTGATGCCCTCGGTCATCGGCTGCTGGTAGCCGCGCTGGATATTCGACTCGGTGTCGTCGCCGCGCAGCGACATGTTGCTGGCCACGACGAGCAACGGCGTCCGGCAGGCATTCGCCGCC
>CANKTP010000006.1 GCA_947486375.1 Candidatus Hydrogenedentota bacterium
GGATGCGGTATTCGTGCGGGCGCTCGGCGAGTATCAGTTGCGTGTGGCCGCCGCTCACGATCAGGCACAGCGCGGGCCACTCGGGCGGTTTGCCCTCGAGGAAGGCGGAGAAAATGTGCCCCTCGATGTGGTGTACCGGTACGAAGGGGAGCCGCCGCGCATGCGCGAAGGCCTTGGCGAAACTCACGCCGACGAGGAGCGATCCCATGAGGCCGGGGCCGATGGTGGCGGCGACGGCGTCTATCGGGCCTCCCGCGCGTTCGAGCGCCCGCGAGATCATCTGCGAGATCACCCGGGTGTGCTGGCGCGAGGCCAGTTCCGGCACGACGCCGCCGAACTCGGCGTGCAAGGCGATTTGCGAGGCCACGTCGTTGAGTATGACCCGGCAGCCGTCCTCGACAATGGCGATGCCAGTCTCATCGCAGGAGGACTCGATCCCGAGGACGCGCATTACTTCACCAGTTCCGAGGCGTGGACAAGTTGGATGCCTTGGGCCGCGAGCGTCGGCAACTTCTCGGCCAACACATCGACCGTGTTCGGGCGGAAATGGCCGATGGCGATGGCGTGGCCCTTCTCGCGCGCGATCGCGACGACCTGGTCGAAGCGCGAACGAATGCGCTCCGGCTCGCCCTCGTGATCGAGGAAGAGATCGTGGGCCGCCGAGCGGACGTTGAATGCCTCGGCCATCTTGAGGGCGCGGGTGTCCGCCGTGGTGCGGCTGTCGATGAAGTACAAGGGGAGCTTGCTCACGCCCTCCATGAAGAGCGCCATCGCCTTGGGATTGGCGGTGAACTTCGAGCCCGTATGGTTGTTCACGCCAACCGCCCCGGGGACCTGGGCGAGCGCATTTTGCGTCAGCTCGAGGATGGTTTCCTCGGACATCCCGACATCGAGTTGGCCCTCGAATTTCAACTCCGGGTCGTCGTTCTCCATCGGCATGTGCAGCATGATCTCGAATCCCAGCTCCGCCGCGCGCGCGGCGGTGTCCTTCCCCTTCGGGGTATCGGGCAAAATCGACAGCGTCAGCGCGGGCGGAAACGCCAGGATTTTCTCGGTGACCTCGCCGCCGTACCCGCCGTCGTCGAGGATTATGGCCAGCTTCGGCGCGGCGATCGATTCGGCCTGTGGTGTCCCCGGCTCCGCGGCGTGCTCATCAGGCTCGATCGCAGCCAATGCGTGGCCGCCCGTTTCGACCGGCGCCCCTGCCGTCTCGGGCGGGAATTCCTCATGGGTCGCATGTTCTTGGGGCGGGCGTTCGGGAACGGCCGGGCCGCCGGACGGATTCAGGCTGTGGGTAAGCCGCACTCGCGCGAAGGTCCGGTTCTTCAGCGAGAGACTGAGTCCCGTCTGTGAACCGCTCTCGATCAAGGGAGTCACAAAGGCCCCCTGCCGTTCCATGTGCCGCGCGACGAGGTCCTCGATGGCCGGGGCGTTCAACGAGTCGGGCAGCACCACGTTGAAATCCTCGATCGACCATACCGCGTCGCCGTCCGATTTCGGCCTCGCCGGGGTGCGCTCGACATTCGCCGCCGGGATGCGGCTGTTCAACAAGAGCGTCTCGACCGCGTCGCTGCGCCGGGCCACGGCGTCCCTCAAATCCAGGGGGCGGGTCAATAGGAAATGGGCCGTCAACATCACCGCGAACCCCGCCCCGACGGCCAGCGCCGCCATCGCCAGGACAATCCCGATCCAGGAATGCGGGTACGGGGGAAGGCCCCCGGGAGAAGCGGCGTCCTTGGACATCAGAAATCCACCCATTCGACATCGTCGATGCCGTGGTTCAAAAACTCGCGGCCCGTCTTCGCAAAACTCTCGGGCGCATCGCTTACAAGATAGGTACGTTGGGCGTTTCCGCCGGACGACGCGATGCCCGCCGCCACGAGAACTTCCTCGACCACCGCCGCGGTGGCCTCGGCGCTGTCGACGATCTGCACGGAAGGGCCCACGGCGGCCCGGATGATATCCGACAACAACGGGTAGTGGGTACACCCGAGCACCAGGGTGTCGATCTCATGTTCCAACAACTCCGACAAGTACGCCGCCACCACTTGTTCCGGCACCGGGCCGCGGACCCACCCTTCTTCCGCCAGGGGCACCAATAGGGGGCATGCGCGGCTCCATACCCGGGTGTCCGGTCGAATGGCCGCGATGGCCCTTTCATATACGCCGCTGGCCACGGTGCCGCGCGTCCCGATGACGCCGATGCGTCCCGAAACCGTGCAGGATGCCGCGGCCCGGGCCCCGGGCTCGACCACGCCGACGACGGGGACATCGAGCGCATCTTGCAGGTACTCGACCGCATGGGCCGAGGCTGTGTTGCACGCGACCACGAGCATCTTGATTCCCCGGCCAAGCAAGACCCGCGCGCACGCCATCGCGTACCGCCGGACGGTGTCGGGGGATTTCGTCCCGTAGGGTACCCGCGCGGTGTCCCCGAGATAAACGGTACTCTCGCCGGGAAGGCGTTCCACGATCCGCCGGAGCACGGTCAAGCCCCCGATTCCGGAATCGAAAATACCGATCGCGTCCGGGCCGTTATCCATTGCCGGCCGTTGCCGGTGCGGACTCAAGCCAAGCCGGGTCGGGCTGCACGGGATTCGACAAATCGAGATGCGAGGGGAAACCGTCCTGCGGCGAGCCCTCGAACAGGAACCGGACACGCTGTACGCCGGTCTCCTGGCTCCCGCGTAGGACATCTTGCGTGAGGGTCGTCACGATGCCCCTGACCATCAACAGTTCCGCGGTGGCGCTCTTCGGGTGCGTCAACTCCAAATCCCGGGAGAGGTCCACGACCAGTTCGTTCCCCTCGAGGAGATAGATCCCCCGAATCTTGACGTTCGGCGACACCAAGGGGGTCAGCGGCGCACTCGGGCCGGCGATCAGCGCCTCGAGTGCCGCGCGGCAGTTGGCCACGGTGTACTCGGCGCTATGGATCAATTTCCGGGGCTCGGCGGACAACAGGGCGCCGTCTTCGTTGGCGAAATAAACGAGCACGTCCTGCATGGTGCTGGCCGCGTCGGGCTGGGAGCCGGGCAGGGCGGGAACCGGTCGATCGGGCAGGATGGACATATCGAGCGGGTCTTGTCCCTTTTGGATCATCTCGAACACGAGCAAGACGACGCAGAACACGAGGACAAGGGTGGCCATCCCCCATGTGGCCAACAACCCGGTCGTCACCACGTCGCGCTTGCGTTCGCCGCTCATTCGATCCCTGCCTTCATGCCGGTGGCGGTGCCGGCTGGGAGGCCAGGTAGTCCGAGATACCGGAGGCGATGTCCGCGGCGATGGCATCCGCGAATTCGGCCGTTTGAAAGCGTTGGGCGTCCTGTTCGTTCGTGATGCAGCCCACCTCGATCAACACTCCGCGCATTCTCGCCAAGCCCGGAAGACGCAACGGCGCCTCATAGATCCCCCTAACGGGGAAGGAATCGGGCCCCGCCAATTTCTCCGCGATCGCCCGCGCCATGGCCTCTGCCCTCCCGGGGGACTTGGCTGCGGTTGAAGGCGCGTCCGGGGTATAAAACAACGCGGGCCCCCTGCTGGCCGGCGAGAAGGAAGCGCCGACGTGAATCGTGACGACAAAATCCGCTTCCCCATTGGCCGCGAGCAATGCCCGCTGCTTCACGCCAATGTCCGTGTCGGCCTCGCGGGTCGCCACAATCGTCGCCCGCGCCTCCCGTTCGAGCAGGGCCTTGACTTTTAACGCGATCGCGAGCGTGACGTTCTTTTCCTGAAGGACTGGCCCGAGTTCGGCGCCCGAATCGTATCCCCCGTGGCCCGCGTCGATCACGAGCACGCGGATCGGTTCGTCCGCCGGCGCCTCCGGCTCCGCGTGCGCCGCGTCCCGCGATATTCGCCCCAGCGACTCGGCAACCGGCATGGCGACTTCTCGAGGGTCTCCCGGAAGGCGCGGCGCTAGTCCCGGCGCGTTCGAAATCGTCACCTCGGTGCGGAACGCGCTCTCGAAAAACAACGGCACATCGTCCCGGGCGATGAGCACGTCGTCGTCCAGCTTGATGGCTTTCCATCGCAGGCTGAACAACGACATCGCGTTCACCCGCGTGTCGTCGTATTGGACCCAGGCGGTCATATTGGCGAAATCGGCGCGCATCCGCGACGCGAGCAACGAGTGTCCCCCGCCGAACTGTTCCAAGATGCGCACCAGCGAAACGTAGCGAATGTCATCGACCGTCTGGATCTCCACGGCTGCGGCACGCTGTTCGCCCCGAAGGACGGTGACGAAAGTCACGTCCTCGGCGCTCGCACGGACGGCGCACGCCGCAAACATGCACATCAGCGCGGCAAACGCGCCCCCCCTTGGCCGGTGTTCAGGGACACGATTCACGAGTCGCCGCGCCCCGCCGGCCCTCGGCCGCGCAACGCGGATATCGCGCCCGCCGATCCGCCGCTCAAATGCGCTTGTCGTCCAGCGTCTTGCGAACATTCGTCGAGAACTGGCCCAGCTCGACTTTTTTCCGCCCGCCTAGCCGCATGTCCTTCTGGGCCATCGCCACCTCGCGGTTCAATGCATCGAGGCACGACTGGCAAAGTTTTTTCGAGGCGCTGATCGCGGGCGCGCCGCACCGTCCGCAGGTGACGCTGGTGTCCCCGGCAAAGACCAGCTTCACCTTCCCGGTGTCGAGCATGCGCTTCACCACGACCAAGTCGATGCCGCATTCCTCGGCAACTTGTTCCGCGGACATATCGGAGTTGACCGCGAGCGCGTCCTTTACCAGGGCGTAGTCCGCTTCCTCCAATTCTCGGCAGGCATTGCACACGGGGAAATTGGACTTGTCGAAAATCTTCTCGCAACGGGGGCACTTGGACAGCGGCATGGCAGGGTCTCCTTATTCATCCATCGTCCGCGGGAAAGGGTCTTGCTGCTACCCCGCTCTCAGGCTAGTCTAACAAGTCCCCGCCGGAACCGTCAAACGATTCGATTAGCGTCCCGAATTGAGACCCTCAGCGGGCAATACCCTCCGGCTTCATTCTTCGCCGTGTAATTGAGTTCGAAAAAATGTTAGAAGTATTACAAGTTAATCGAAACTTTTCCTGCCCTCCGGGCATTGTGGGTATAGGCTGCGCCTTACGGAATCATTCCCCAATGGTGTGTCCCGAAAATAATACTTGACATCAAACGGTTTTATGTGATACATTATCTATAGACACTGTATGACAAGGAACAAATCATGAGCCTGCAAGAAGAACTGGGACTACAAAATCCGTTTATCGACATCCGCCATGAGGCGGTGTTGAACATTGTCCGGACGTCCAATCTACTGTCGCTCCGGGCGGCACAGATATTTCGCGGGTTCGACCTGACCGAGGCCCAGTTCAACGTGCTGTTTTCCCTGCATTTCACCAAGGGAAACGTCACACAGGCGGAATTGGGCAAGCGGCTCGTGGTGACGCGGGCCAGCATTACCTCGGTTTTGGACAAGCTCGAGGCGAAGGGGCTGGTGCGGCGGGCCAAGGTGGCCGGGAACCGCCGCATCCACCACGTGATTATCACCCCCGAGGGAACGAGGGTGGTCCAACAATTGGAACCGCCGTACCGCATGGGAATCCACCTGGCCCTGGCGGGCATGGAAGACGAAGGCTGCCGCCATTTAATCGGCGAGCTCGAGGAAATACGCGAACGCCTGCGGCAAATGATGGGCAACGGCGAACTTGATGAACCCGAGGACAGTTGACCGATTTCCCGCTCCGCGATGTTCCCGGCCCGCGCGGCCCGAGCGGGAAACCCCGAACGAGGACTTAGTCCATGAGCAAATCATCGACCTATAGCAGAGATCAATACCGCCCGGGCTTTTGGGCCTTGATGGCGACGCAGGCCCAAGGGGCCTTCAGCGACAATGTGTTCAAGTTTCTCTTGATCTTCTTCCTGGTGAAGTACGGCGGTTTTGTGACCGCCACCGTAACGGAAGAAGAAGCGGCCTCGACGATTACGTCCATGGCGACCTTCTTGTTCTCGCTCCCCTTCATCCTGCTGCCGGGAATCGCCGGGGCCTTGGCCGACCGATATAGCAAACGCAAGGTGATGATCGGCGTCAAGGTATTCGAGATCGGCATCATGGCGCTGGGCGGCCTCGCGTTGCTGGCCCACAATCCCGCCTTTTTATGGGTGTTGCTGGTGCTCATGGCGGTCCACAGCACGTTTTTCGGGCCGTGCAAGTATGGCATCCTGCCCGAGATGCTCCCTGAGGAGAAGCTCTCTTGGGGTAACGGGATGGTCCAGATGGCGACGATGGTGGCCGTCATTGCCGGCACCGGCCTGGCGGGTCCGCTCTTTCACTGGCTGGACGGAATGGACTCGGTCCACTACGCCTCCGTTATCTTGGTGGCCCTTGCCGTCGGGGGCACCTTCAGTGCGCGGGGCATATCGAGGGTGGCCGCCGCCAACCCAAGCCAGCCCATCCCCCTGAACCCCTACTACGGGATGTTGCCGCATATTAGGGCCTTCATGGCCGATCGCTGGCTATTCCTGACGGTGATTGGCTACGTCTACTTCTGGTTCGTGGCCGCGCTGCTGAACATGAACATCCTCGTATACGGGGAGTCGCTCCATCTCGACGAAACGCAAACCAGCATCATGCTCGCCTTCATCGGTCTCGGGATCGGCTCGGGCGCCGCCGCGACAGGGTATCTCTCGCGCGGAAAGATCGAGGTGGGCCTAATCCCCCTCGGGGCCTTGGGGATGACGGTCTTCAGCGGGTTGCTGGCGCTCGATCTCTTCAACTTCCAAGGGTCCCTCGTGTTGCTTCTTGGCCTCGGGTTCTTTGGCGGCATGTTCGACGTCCCCCTGGCCTCGACGCTCCAACATCGCGCGCCGGAAAAGATGCGCGGCGGCATCATGGCGACTGCAAATATGCTGACCTTCGTCGGCATGGCGGTCGCGTCGATGTTGTTCTACGGGTTGGGTCAATTGGGCGTTTCGCCGCGCGGCATCTTCCTGCTTACGGCGGTGATGACGTTTGTGATGGGCATCTACATTTGCTTCACCATCCCCGTCTTTGTTGTGCGCCTTGGGCTTTGGTTCCTCGGAAACACGCTGTACCGGCTGCGGATAATCAATCGCCACCATGTGCCCGAGCAGGGCGGGGGACTGTTGGTGTCGAACCACAGTTCGTTTCTCGACGCGCTCGTGGTGTTGGCCGCGATCGACCGGCCCGTGCGGTTCCTGATGTATCAACCGATATACGAGGTCCCCTGGATTAAGCCGCTCGCGAAGATGATGGGCGCGATCCCGGTCATGCCCGGCGGCGGCCCCCGCGAGGTGGTCAATTCGCTCCGCACCGCGACCGAGGCGATCCGCAATGGCGACTTGGTCTGCATCTTTGCCGAGGGACAGATCACGCGGACCGGCCAGATGCTCCCGTTCCGGCGCGGTTTCGAGAAGATCATGAAGGGTCTCGACGCGCCGATCATTCCCGTATTTATCGACCAGGTCTGGGGCAGCGTGTTCAGTTTCGCGGGGGGACGGTTCTTTTGGAAGTGGCCGCGCCGCTTCCCGTTCCCGATCACCATCGGGTTCGGGGGCCCGATGCCTTCGACGACGAGCGCGTACGAACTTCGGCAGTCCATCCAGCAAGTCGGCACGGAGGCCTACGCGACGCGGAAGATGCGCGCGGAACTGTTGCACCGCGCATTTATCCAGCAAGCGCGGCGGCATCCCCGGATGCTCTGCGTCGCCGACGGACGTTCCGGGGCGCTCCCGTATTGGAAGACCCTCGCGGGGGCCATCGTCCTCGCGCAAAAGCTCAAGCCGTTGCTCGGGCCTGAGGAAATGGTCGGCGTGCTTTTGCCCCAATCGGTGGGCGGCGCGCTGGTGAACATCGCGTTGCCGCTGATGGGCAAAGTCCCGGTGAACCTCAACTACACGGGATCGAACGACGCGTTGATGGCGGCGGCCCGCCAGTGCGGGATGAAGCAGATTGTCACGGCGCGGGCCTTTCTCGAGCAAGTGCCGGTCCAGCCCCCGGGGGAAACCCTGTTCGTCGACGACATCCTGCCCACGGTGACCCCGAGGGACCGCATCAAGGCGTTGCTGATCGGATTGTTCATGCCGGTCAAGCGCATCGAGCGGATGCTCGGGGCGCCGGCGAACCGCACGCGCGACGAACTGGCCACGGTGATCTTCTCGAGCGGCAGCGAGGGCGAGCCGAAGGGAATCATGCTGACGCATTTCAACGTGATGAGCAACATCGAGGCCGCGATCCAGGTTTTTCCCCACAAGAAGGGCGACGTGATAGTCGGGATGCTGCCCTTTTTCCACTCGTTCGGATACACCGGCACGCTGTGGGTGGTGTTGACGCAGAAACTCAGCGGGGTCTATCACCCGAACCCGCTCGATGCCCGGGCGATTGGCGAACTGATCCAAAAGTACAAGGGGAAGATTCTTTTCAGCACCTCGACTTTCCTGCACGGCTTTATCCGGCGGTGCAGCGCGGCGCAGCTGAGCACCCTCGAGCACATTGTGACGGGGGCGGAGAAACTATCGCCGCGGGTCCGAGACGCCTTCAAGGAGAAATTCGGGGCCGAGCCGCTCGAGGGATACGGCACGACGGAGTGCGCCCCGATTGTCTCGTTGAACCTTCCCGATTTCCGTGCCCCTGGCCTGTACCAACGGGGCCTCAAGCGGGGAAGCATTGGCCACCCCTTGCCCGGGATCAGCGTGAAGATCATCGACCCCGACACGCGCGAAATCCTGCAGAACGGCGACGCTGGACTTCTGCTGGTCAAGGGACCGAACGTCATGAAGGGTTATCTCGGAAACCCGGACAAGACGGCCGAGGTGCTTCGCGACGGCTGGTATGAGACGGGCGACATGGCGACCATCGACGAGGACGGCTTCATCACGATCACCGACCGGCTCTCGCGGTTCAGCAAGATCGGCGGCGAGATGATCTCGCATACCATCGTCGAGGAATCGCTGCTGAAGTTGCTCGACGAATCGGAGCGCGTGTTGGCGGTCGCGGGCGTCCCGGACGAACACAAGGGGGAACGGCTGGTTGTCCTCCATACCATGTCCGACGACCGTTTCGACGAATTGCTTGGAAAGCTCGATGAGACCGGATTGCCGAACTTGTGGGTCCCCAAGGCGAAGGCCTTCTACAAGGTCGACGCGATCCCGCTCCTGGGCACCGGCAAGATGGACCTCAAGGCGGTGAAAACGCTGGCGCGGCAGTTGGATATCGGCGAATGATTGACGGGGCCGGTATAACGCGTCGGCCGGGCATTTTCCGCCGGGCCTTGGGCCTTGCCTTTCGTACGGCGTGGCGGGTGTCGCCTTGGGCCGTGCGGATCGCGATCGTGCTCATGGCCATTCACGGAGTCGCAAACATCTTCGTGGATCGCGCGGACGCCGCCGCGGCGCGGGGGGCGTCAGGAATTCTCCTGGGCGCGGAGGAACGCGACTTCGGCCCGGCGGACGCCAAGACGGCGGTTCTGTTGGTTCACGGGTTCCTCGGGGGCGGGAGCAATTTCGGGGCCTTGCCGGAAGCCTTGGCCACCCAAGGGGTCCGCGTGCGCGTGATGCGGCTTCCGGGACATGGCGACTCGCCGCGCGACCTCATCCCCATTCCGCCCGCGCGCTATCTCCAGTCCGTGTTGGATGAAATTCGGAAGCTGAAGGAACATCACGAACGCGTGGTAATAGGCGGGTTCTCGATGGGCGGCACCCTGTGTACCCTCGCGGCGGGGATCGAGGAAGTCGACGGCCTCGTTCTCGCGGCCCCGTTCTTCCGTATTCCCCACCGTTGGTACTATGGGTTTCGCGTCGAGTCTTGGTCCGCCCTCACATCGCCCTTTCTCCGGTGGAGCTACAAGGGCAACTCCTTTGTCTGCGTCAAGCGGCGCGAGGCGGTCCCCGAGGTGCTTTCCTACCGTTGGGTCCCCGCCGCCGGTTCGCTGGCGTTGTTCAATCTCGCCAAGCGGGCCCGCGATCCCGAGTTGCTTGGCGAGATCGAATGCCCGGTGCTGTGGATTCACTCGCCCGACGACCGCGCCTCGAGCTTCGCCGACGCGGAGAAGGCCCTCGCCGCGCTGGGCTCAAAGACGGTCGAGCGGATGCCCCTGGCCAACTCCGATCACCATGTGTTCCTCGACTACGAGCGCGAGGAAGTAGTTGCGCGGATTGCGAGATTCATCGGCGAAATCGGAGTTGCCGGACCTTCCTAGACGCCCTCGCGGAGACCACGGTTCCCGGCGCGAGTCCAGCCCGGGTCCGGTCCCGCAAACCGCGCTTTGCCGCCGCTCGCCTGTGTGCGGGTTCGACGTGGAATTTTCCCGCGGCGTTCCGTATGCTTCAGCGTATTCATCGAACCCAAGGAGACTCTTTCCATGAACAGACGTAACTTTCTGGCGGCGACTTCCGGCGTGGGCCTTGGCCTTGCGGCGGGCGCGGGTAATACCGGTACGGCCGAGGCCGCGGAGGGGCGCGAGGTATACGAGCTCCGCCGTTACCTCTTCGAGACGCAGGCCCAGGCGGACGCCTTCATCGACTTCATGGGCAAGGCGGGCGTGCCCGCGTTGAACCGCGCCGGGGTCGAGACCGTGGGCGTGTTCGTCTCGGCGGACGCGTTCAGCCCGGTGTATGTGCTGCTTCCCCACGCGAGCATGGATTCGGTGGGCTCCCTCCGGGGTAAACTTCTCTCCGACGAGACCTTCAAGAAGGACGGCGCCGATTTCTTGAACGTCTCCTACGAACACCCGAATTACTCGCGCATCGAGAGCGCGTTGCTCCTGGCCTTCGAGGGCATGCCGCGCATGGAGATTCCCACGAAGAGCGCCGACCGCGTGCTCCAGCTTCGCATTTACGAAAGCCCGACCCTCGTCGCGGCGAGCAAGAAGATCGAGATGTTCAACTCGGCGGAAATCGGCATCTTCCGCAAGACGGGCCTCAATCCCGTATTTTTCGGCGAGACCCTCGCCGGGGCCGCCATGCCGAACCTGACGTACATGGTCGGGTTCGAGAATAAGGCCGCCCAAGACGCGGCATGGAAGGCCTTCTTGGCGCATCCCGAGTGGAAGAGCCTCAGTTCGCAGCCGGAATACGCGAAAAAGAACCTGGTCAGCAACATCACGAACCTGGTGTTGAAGCCCGCGGCGTGTTCGCAGGTCTGAGGGAGATCGGCGCATGACGATCGTCGAGGCGGATTTCGACAATCCGTCGCACGCGGCGGCGATTCGCGGGATGACGAACGATTACGCGATGGGCGAATTCGGCGGTGGGGCGCGTCTTTCGCCGGAGGTGCTGGATCGGATCGTGCCCGGACTTCGGTCGGCGGGGAATGCACTGGTGTTCCTCGCGTTCGAGGAGGAAGTGCCGGTGGGGATCGCGACCTGTTTCACCGGATTTTCGACGTTCCGCGCACGCCCGTTGATCAATATCCACGATCTTGCGGTCGAGGAATCGCACCAAGGGCAGGGCATCGGGAAGCAGCTGATCGAGGCGGTTGCGGAGAAGGGGCGGGAGCTGGGTTGCTGTACGCTGACGCTCGAGGTGCGCTCGGACAACCGGAACGCGAAATCGCTCTACGAGCGGATGAAGTTCACGGGTTCCGGGCCCCGGGGGCGGTCGTTGTTCGAGTTCTGGTCCAGCCCGCTGTAGGCGAGGGGCGGTTGGGGGCTACCGGATGTCCGCGTCAAACCAGCGCAACACGCCGACGACGCCCCTGGCCTTGCGCAACATGGTGGCCTTTAGGCCGCGCTCGCGCAGTTTCTCCTTGGCGTCATGGCGCGATTTCGCGATGACGGCGCCTCCCACGAAGGATTTCTCGTCGTCGCCCTCCGCCCGGATGGCGTGATACTCGTATGTCGGCATAGGCTGCTCTCCCAAGCTACCGGCACAAAGTATATCATTTCGCGGGGAACTTCATATCGCGAGGTCCTTCAGCCAAAGGCCCGCGGCGATGACGGCCGCCGAGGCCGCCACCGCGGAGAGGTCGAGAAGCGGCATCCAGGTCTTGTAGGGGCGGATTGCCCAGGCAAGCATCGGGTAATAGGCGAATGACGACGCGGCGAACCCCATGACCAGCCCCATGGGTTGCGACATCGTCACGCCGCAAAACGGCTGACCGTCCATCGACAATCCGGCGTAGCCCCCGATAAACATCGCCACGACCGCCGCGGCCGAGCGCGTCGATTGCAGCAACATGTGCCGGTAGGAATCGCCGGAAGCCAGCAGGACATTGGACGACGGCAGGAGGATCACCGAAAACAGGGTCCCCACCCCGAGCACCGGGAGAAACTCGCCCGCGGCGGCCATGTTTTCGGGATAGAGCAACCCGACGATCTCGGGCCCGAAAACCACGAGCGCACACGCCGGGGGAAGGGTCAGCGCCATCAATCCCGCGCGAATCTTGAAGACCTGTCCGCGCAACCCGCTCGCGTTCGTCCGGATTATTTCCGAGTACACCGGCAACAGCACCCGGTTCGCGACGACGGTCACGACCTCGGTCACCCCCCGCGAGACAAGGCTCGCCCGGGTGTAAATCCCGAGCGTCGCCGCCGTCATGAACATCGACATCACGATGTCACCCGCGTAGGTCGCGAGAAAGGTGAGGATGGTCGAGATGAAAATCCATTTGCCGAAATGGAGCAGCTCGCGCGACGCACCGCGATCGAACTGAAACCGCATTGCGGGGCCGGGGACCATCGCGTGGCTCATCGCCACCAACACGGCGGTGCCGATCCAGCCGCCGACGATCAATGCCCAAATGCTGCGCCACCAATAGGCCAGGCCGATGGTCGCCGTCATGGCGATGAGGGCACCCGACACGTCGATCGCCGTCGAGCGCTTCATGTCGAGGCGCCGGTTCAAGGTGAAGACGGTCGTCGCCTTGAACCCGGCGAGGATCGTGCCAAAGGCGGCGGCGGGTAGATACCACAGCAGTCCCCATTCGCCCTTCGCGGCGGCAAGCGGCCATGCGCACAACGACGCGATGCCCGCGATCAGCGCCGCCCGCGCGATTTGGATGGTCCACGCGGTGCGGAGGAACCCGGGGTCCTCGCCGCGTTTGCTTTGGATTATGTTCAAGCCGAGCCCGAGGTCGGAGAACATGGCCAGGCCGCGCATGAATACGTTGACGATCGTCATCAAGCCGAACACTTCGGGCGCGAGAAGCCACGAGAACACGACGCTCCCCGCGAACCGTGTCCCCTGGTCGGCCGCGTGGCCGACTAGCGACCATGCGCCGGCCTTGGCGACGCGTTTGCGGGTCATACTCCCGGCGCCCGGCGGCTGAGTCGCCTCGCGGGCAGGGGGCATCTCTCCGGCGGGATTTTCGGTATCGTTCATCCGGACGCGGCGCCTTTCCAATATTGCTTCCGAGGAGGCCGCATTATAAGGGAGCGGCGCGCCGCATACACCCGGCGGCCTATGTGCGAGGCACGAATGTCTTTAGGCGACGTGCATCCCCGCCGAGAAGTTCCCGTGGAACCCGAGCGGGAAATGGTTCCCGGTCCAGACGCGGGCCTGGAATTCGAGGCTGCCGGCGTCGTTGATCTCGAGGTAGGTCTCGTCGCGCGCGCCGTCGTACCCGAGGGTCAGGAGCCAGCCGGCATCCTCGGCGTCCTTGCCGGGATGCGCCACGAAGACCGTTTCGCCGTAGGTGCGGCCCTTGCCGGCGTCGATTTTCGCCGAGGTCTTGGTGGCAAAGTCATGGCGAACGATGCTCGGCACCGCCAAGGGATCGTCGGGAATCCCAGCGCCCGCCACATAAAGGTATTTCAGGTCTTCGCCGCTGCGGCGAATGTCGAAGCGAGGAAACTCCTGGTCCGCGGCGAACTCCGTCCGGCTCACCACGGCACCCGTGGCCGGATTCAACACAAGGCGCGTTGCCTTCGGGCCGGGGTACTCGGGGATGTCGTTGCCCGCGGACCATTTCGATAGCATGTCGAGGACGGTACCGTCGGGACTGAGGAAGGTATCCAGGACCAAATTCTCGCCCCACTCGAATGCGTTGCCGTTGTGAAATACCATGCTGGCCGGCTGCTCGATTGTCACGGGTTTGCCGGTTCCGTCGCGCCGCATAATGACGAATCGAAGTGGTTCGTTCTCGAACCAACGCAGCGCCATCGCGGGGGTGGCCTTGCCGGAAAACATCTCGCCGACATTGAATCGAACGGGAGGTATCGCGAAGATCAGGTGTTCCTTGGACATGAACATGTCATGCACCATGAAATAGCCCTTCTGGGGAATCGAAAATAGTTGGGTCAGCTTTCCGTTCGGTTCCATCCGATACACCGTGAGGGCCATGGTGGGGCCTTGCATGACGCCGTAGGCATACATGTCGCCCGTATTGGGGTCGAATTTCGGATGGGCCGTGAAGGGCATTGACGCGGGCAAGGTCCCGTAAAAATCCCAATACCCGGCGAACGACAAGTCCTTGGGGTTGATAGCCGTGGGATGCCCGCCTTCGGAAAGGCCGAGCAATCGCCCGTCGTAGGCGATGACGTTGACGCTCGGTTGGTTTTTCCCCTGGTATTTCGGTTTCGGGGCGCCTTCCGCGGCGGGCGGCGCGAGGGTGCCGAATTCGTTGTAGATCATCCGGCCCGCCGCGAGTTCCTCGAGTCGCTGGGGCGTCTCGACAAACTTTGCGCGGAGGCGGACCTTGCCGTCGCGAATGCTGTAGCCGGACACAAAGGCGTCGCCATCGAATAGGTGATTCAACGTGACCCCGAAGGTCTCCTTCTGGCCCGGGGCGATGCGATAGAGCGTCCCGTCGAGTTCCTTCGGAATGGCGCCCTCGATGTCGGCCAGATCCCAGACTCCTTCCGCCCCGGCGGCCCGGTTGGACAGCCAACCCAGACGGCGTTTGTCCTCGGTCAATGCCATCGCGGCGGTCGTGCCGTCGATATATCCCAGCATTCCGAGCGCCGCCACCATGCGGCCGAAATCGCGCCGCGTCAACGTGGGAAACTGGTTCAAATGGGCCAATGATTCAGGATTCATGATGGGGCCTCCTTGGGTTGCAGAAGTCAATTCTACCGGATTCTGACTGGCGTAATCCCGTGCGGGTTTTCGATATACATGGGGACTATCCATCGGTGTCATCGGTGGATTCCCATCGCGTGCAAACCGATCGATCCGCGTCACGGAAGTTCGCGAATACGCAGTTCCTTAAATTCAACCGGCGACCCCTCGGATTCGAGCGCGAGATAGCCGGTGCTGGGCGTACATCCCGTCCCGCCCGAGACTTCCTCGCCGTTTACCCAAAGTCGAACTTCGCCGTTGATGCAGCGGACGTAGTAGTGGTTCCATTCGCCAACGCCCTTGCTGAGATTCTTCGTGGGGAAGCTGCGCTTGCCATCAGGCGCGACGGGCGGGAAGGGTTTCATGTCGGAAGTCCCGACGGGGAACACGTCGCCGTTGGAGGTGAACCAGTCGGCTTTCTTTCCGGATTCTTTCTCGTACTTTTCGGTGTAGCCGTGGTCGAGCACCTGCACCTCGATGCCGTGCGGAAGTTTGTCGTGCCCGAGACCCTCGAGCGACGCAAGCGGCACCCAGACAAACACGCCCGAATTGCCTGCGGAGCGCATGTGCCGCCACTGCACGCATAACTCGAAGTTGGTCACCGTGTTCTTCGTCCGGATGACCCCGACCGGGAGGCCCGTGCAGTAAATGGTCCCGTCTTTCCACGACCATGTGTCCGCGTCGCAATTGACGTTGACAAAGTCCTCTTGCCAGAGGGCGCGCCATCCAGGGCCTTGACCGTCGATAAAGGCCTTCGTGACCTCGCCCTCCGCGCCGAACGCCGGATCCACCACGGCGGACAAACACGCGAAGCCGAACAGCATCGTCAAATAGGGGGGGACAATCCACAATTGTTTCATCTCGATAAATCCGGGGGCCAAGGGGTTGGTTACGAGTTTCATGATGCCCGTGCGCGGCAAGCTTGTCAATTCCTACGTTTCGGAAAGGTAAACAATCTCTTGACGGCCACGAAAATCTGGGATACGATGGAAGGAGTCGCCGGGTGGCTCCCGGCCCGTGTCGGCGCTTGCACCGCCGAGGGATGTTCTTGGGGAGGGCCGATGGGCATACCGTCCTTCGGAAACGGTGCAAGGAGGTAGTGGCATGAAGTTTCGTACCTTATTCCAATCTGGGGTGGCGCTGGGGCTGGCCTGCGGCGGGGCGGCCCAGGCACAGACGATGGTGTACTATGCGCCGCATTCGGGCGAGCGGGTCGAGTTCGACGCCAATAATCCCCCCGCCCGCTTCAAATCGAGCGGCGCGCCGACCGTCCAACACAAGTCGAAGAGCACTGCGTTCAACCTGACCTTCACGGATGTCGACAACAACAACGGCCTTGGCTTCGACGACCCGGGCCAGGGCGCGACCCGCCAGGCCTTGGTGCTGGACGTGTTGGACTATCTCGACGCGGTGCTCGGGGAGAACGGGGTGTGCGACATCACGTTCGAGGTCTCCGAAACGGGCGGCAATGGTTTCCTTGCCGCCGCAGGGACCCTCTTCTTTACATCGCCCAACGGGTTCCAACCCGGGATCGCGTTCGAACACATCACCACGGGTGTCGATGTCGCGGGGCCGACTTTCGATGACATTTTCGTGACGGTCGATTTTGGGTACAACTGGAACGCGACGCTTGCCAACCCGGGAGGGGCGCAGTTCGACTTGTTCTCGGTATTGTTGCATGAGATTACGCACGGACTTGGCATCACCTCCTTGACCAGCGGAACAAGCGGGAACAGCTCGGTCAGCGGTTCCAATCCCGGCGTCTATACCAATTGGGACGATTTGCTCCAGACAGGCAACGCGACGAAGTTGTGGAATTCCGCGACCACGGTGTTCCAGTCCAACGCCTCCGGGATGCAAGGCGGCGCCAACGGCATCAAGTTCCTGGGCGCGAATGCGACGGCGGCCTTCGGAAGCAATCCGCCGGTGTATGCGCCCGCCACGTTTGCCGCGGGAAGCAGTATCAGCCATTTCAGCACGGGGGACATCCCCGGCGGCGCGGTCATGGAACACGCGATTTCTCCCGGGACCCAAAAGCGTACCTACGCCCCGGTCGAGATCGGCACGTTTATCGACCTGGGGTACGTGAACGCGGCGGCGGTCGCCGAAACCCCCACGGTCGCGCTGAGCGCCACGACCTACAACACGTCCGAAGGCGCGGGCACCGTTAGCGTGACGATCACGGTGAACCAAGCTCCCGGCACGACCGAGTCCGTCACCATCCAATCCGCAGTGGGCACTGCCGGCGGACTCGATTACACGCCGATTAGCCAGTCCGTGAATGTTGGCCCGACAGCCGCCTCGGTCATTGTGCCCATCGCAATAGCCGACGATCCCGACGTGGAAAACGCCGAGTCCTTCACCGTCACCCTGAGCGGCCCCTCGGCCGGCATCGTCCTTGGGACGCCGATCACGGCCACGATCACCATTGCCGCGAGCGACGGGGTGAGCGAGGACGTCACGGTCGTCTCGCAGTCCAACGGCGGGTTTGTCGAGGAAGGCTCCACCCGGATCCTCAGCGTTGTGTTTTCCGGAATCACCGGTAGCCCCGAGTATCTATGGAAGCATGACGGCGGGGACAGTTTCGGGGACGTGACCGGCGTGGATACCGCCACGTTGACGATCAATAACGTCGGGCCCACGGACGGCGGCACGTACATCCTCACCGGGATCGACGAGGCCAAGGGCACCTTCGAGAGCGGCCCGATCGTGTTGGTTGTTGCACCACCCGATTCGTTGCCCGTCGCGGGCATGGTCGGGCTCGGCGTCCTGGCCGTCTCGTGCCTTATGGGCGGCGCGGTGGCCTTCCGCAAGCGGAAGTAGTCAGCGCATCGAGAACTTCGGTCCTTTACGCGGGCCGTCACGCTCATGGCGTGGCGGCCCGCGTTGCACTGCTACCCGCCAGAATCTTGTTTTCTTTCGCAGAAATTCACACGGCGAAAACTACTTCCCGGTGCGACGCCCGCGCTCGTTGGGGAGACTCTTGGCGAACCATATCAGACCCCGTGGCTACCATCCCTGCGTGAGAACTTGGGAACCACGAATGAACACCAATGGACACGAATGCCGACACCGTCCCACGCTGATGCAAAAGAATATTCGTGTCCATTGGTGTTCATTCGTGGTTCCGTCCCAACCCAACGCAATACCGATATCTCGAATAGCAGGAGGGTATTCGTGTCAGTTCCGGATTTGGTTGCGGTAATGCCGCGCCGTTTTCCTATCCCTTCGCGGCGACCACGAACGCGACGTCGTCCGCCTTCCTGTTTTCGTCCGACTTCTCTGTCCCGCCATCGTCCTTTTGGTTGCGCCCGATGCCGTAGATCACGAATCCGCCGTCGCGAACGACGTATTTCACCGGCGTGGGCCTGCCCTCGGGCGCGTTGACGTCGGCCGGGACCTTGTCTATATACGCGGGCACAAGCTCTGCGAGCGTCGCGGGTAAACGGCCGTTGGTGCGGCGGAACTGTTCCGCGCCAAGGGCGGCCTGGGCCATGTCCAGCCGCATGCGGATGTTCCATTCGCTTTCGTAGGCGTTTCGCATGCCGCCCATGTAGATTCCCGCGAAGGGGGCCATGAAACGGCTTTCCTCGATGAGCCGACTCTCAAGACCGCCATAGGCGCCTTTTTGGACCGCATGAGGGTCCACCGCGAGGGTACTGCTGAAGTAGTAAATCATCACGATGCGCCCACCGGCCGAGGAAAACACAAGCCTCGACGCGACCTCCGAGGGATGAACTGCCCGGGCGCTCGGATCCAAGGAACCCGGCCTTCCCTGTCCATCCACGAGGTCGGGCAAGCCGATCATCTCTGAGTACGCGAGGCTCATCGCAAACTCGGACTTCATGGCGGCCTCGAGCACCATGCCCTCCTCGACGGGCGGCAATGCGTCCGCGAGGGCCGTGCGCAGGCGGTCGAGGTCCCCGTCAGTGAGGGCCGCGCGGTTCATGAGGGTTTGCACACCATCCAGCGCCAACCGCGCCATGCCGAATCGCGTGAACTGCGAGATGAGTAGCGGCTCGGAAGCAAGCGAGGCCTGGAGGGGCAGTATGGCCAGCGTGGACTCGACCGCCTTGCTCGTGTCGCCCGCGACGGACCAATGGAGTGAATCGAGTGCAAGCTCGCGGCCTAGGGCTCCGATTTTCTCGAGATACGAAAGGTTCATGTTCCAGCCGTCCCGCACGTCGACCGGGTATCTGCCGGGGCGGGACCCCGCAGCGGCAATGTTCACGAGGGCGGGCGCCACATGGGACGTGACCGCCGTCCAGTACTTCTCCGTCTCGTCCCAGACATTCTCGGGAATGGCGCCGGAATCGGGCACCTCGGCCTGGCCAACGATAAGAATGTTTTCACGTCTGAGGTAGTCGACTCCCGTAGCGCCACCATGGGCGTCGGGATAGAGAGTCTGAAAGTAAGCGTACCGGCCCTTGCGGGCAACATCGCCCGCGGCGAGGTAGTCCGACGCGACGTTTTCCGAATCGGGCAAGGATGCATACGAATCGTTTAGCGCCTTGAGCGACGGGGCGATTCCCCGTGCTTGCAGATACGCAACCGACGGCGACTCGGCGGGCCAGCCGAGCCAGGCGACAAAGAGGACCAGCGCGCCCGCCGTGGACAAGGTGAGCGGTCGCGGGGCGCTCTTCGTTGCGGACATCGAAGGCGCGTCCTGCACCGGGGTCGAATCGTGTCGGCGGCGCGCGATGTCGTGTATGAACGCCACATAGGGCAAGGGAATGAGCGACGCATAGACGAGACTGACGTGCAACTGGCTCCATGCGGCGGAGAAGCTCGAGGGCCACGGCAACGCGGCCCGCAAAAGCCATGCGCTCAACAGCCACACGCAGCCCCACAAGACGATGGCGCGCGTCGACAGCAAACGCTTGCGCCATGCGTCGGCATATGCCGCGACGGCGATCCCAACGGCGGCGAGTAAGAATATCCAGTACGAGAGAAATAGAGCAATGTCAGGCGATTCGGAGCGTGTAAAGACGATATCGTCCACGATCAATACGGCCACGGGGATGCAGATTCCGGCCCCCACGAATGCCAGGACTAGCCGCGTTCCCACGGCCATCAGCGGCCACGCAACCAGCGCAACGAGAATGCCGCGGCTCAGCAGGACCCACGCGATTTCGCGCACGCTTGCCGCGCCGGAGTTGTAGGCGAACGAGAGGATCTTCGTGACGAAGCCGGTTCCGGAAAGGCCGAAATGCAACGCCAACACCAGGAACACCGTGGGGATGAGCACGATGAGGTTCGTCAGGATTTTTGCCGTCGCATAGTCCTGCGTGGACATCGGCCGGAGGTACTCGAAACCCGCGCGTCCCGACGGACGCTTCAGCGCAATCGCGCTCGTGGCCCCGGCGTGGCATATCGCCCCCGCGAGCAACGCGATGAATGGCAAGACCCCGGCGATGCCCACCGCGTCTTGCTCGGTGTATAAGCCGACGGGAATGCACATCAACAACCAGAGGCCCACGGTGGCGGTGGGCAGTATCCACCCCTTGCGCCGCAGCTCGAACCAGACCTGCGCCGCGATGGGCGACGAGAATGCGGCGCGAACCGCGGTCGCCCCGTCGCCGATGCCCATGCGGCCCGGCAACTCCCACAACTCCGGAATCCCCACGCGGCGGCCCACCCGCGTGGCGTTCACCGCGACAAGCGACACGCCGTAGGCCGTGGGCAAGAGCACGGCGGCCATGACGGCATACGCGCCGGAGACGGAGGCATCGGCCGCCGCAAACTCGCGCGCGATTTCCTCAACATTCGCGAACACCAGGAACAACGCGCCGGCCACCGCAATGGCAATGAAACTCGACAGGCCCGACACCGGCGCGCGAAGCCAGTCCGCGGTTTGCGCGACCAGGTAAAGCACGACAAACATAAACGCCAGCGAGAGCACCGGCCCTTCCGTGAAAAGCGCACGCGTCGCCACCAATAGTATCGATGTCGCCGCGAATACGAGCAACGTCCGCGCAAGCAGCGACACCGCAACCGCGATATGCGTCGGTACCGGCAACCACAACACACGCCGCGAGTATCCACCGGAAAGGTGGCCCGCATTGTTCGGATTCAGGATCAACAACAGCCCGATAAGCGCCGGCGCGGCCACGACGAACAGAATCAAGCCCCCTTCGTTCCGCCCCCATGCCTCCACGCCCAACACCGCGCGCAGTTCACCGAGAAACAGCAACGCGAACACGACGCACGTCGCCGCAATCGCCCCGCCCACGCGGAACTCTTCCCAGACTAGCGCCCGGACTTTTGTGCTCATGAGGCTCGTCCTTTCATCGCGTCCAAAGTGGAAGCGTCACGCCCTGGCGTGATTTAGACCCTGTCCAACGTCTATCCCTTGCTTGGTCGCCACGCGACGCCATCCACTGCTGTTTCGACGTCCTGGCGTAACGCTAAAGCGGCGAGACGCCGCTTCCACTTTGCGCCGCCCCACCGACCTCGAACACAATGTCGTCGGCTTCACGCTTCGACCCCGCAAATCCCCTTGGACCGTCGTCCACGTACACGTGATCGTCCGAATCCACGCCGCGATCGTCCAACTTGTCGGTCCCGATGCTATAGATGACGAACGAGCCATCGTCGTCGGCTCGATACTTCACCGGAAGGCCGCTACGTGTATAGACGTCGACGGGAATACTTGGTAGATAGTCCGGAACTAACTCCGATAGGTCAAGGGGAAGGCGACCGTTGGCCCGGCGGAACTGTTCGACAGCAATGCCCGCCCGCGCCATTCCAAGTTTCATCGTCAAACGTCGCGTCAGTTCGGCGGTTACCCCTTGCTGCTGCTCCATGGAAGTTATCAACCACGGGTAAGGAATTCCCCCCGCTCGATGGTTTCCGTCTCCGTTGTCAGCTCGCTTGTTTCCGTAGACAGCCCATCGGTTTCTGTAGAAGGCATCGATGGATGACGCGGAACGCCCCAGGGGATCGTCGCCTAGCACACTCCATGAGGCGCTATAAACCATGAGCATTTGTTGGCTTGATATCGGACGTGACAGGCCCGACAGCACCCACGATGGATCAAACCAAGGCGCTCGCATACCGATTTGATTGCCCGAAGGATTGAGGCCAACATCGTCGAAAAATGAAATCTGCATCATGCATGCGCCGCGAAGCGCATCTAGCATCGTCTCGTCCCGCTCGAAGGACGCATCAAGCCGGGCGAACCCATCGCGGAGTCGCGCTAACTCGCCGTTGGTTAGGCTGGCCCGATTCATGATGGTTTGCAGCGACTCGATGGCGATGTTCTCGGCCATTCGAATTCGGACCAACTGCGACAGGAGGAACGGGTCCGCTTCGAGTGCTTCCTGCAGGACCAACGTCGCAAGCGTCGAATCCACCGCCTTGGCCGAGTCTCCCGCCACCGCCCAATGCAAGGCGTCCAACTGCATCTCTTCCGCCAGATACCGGAGCCGTTCGATCTGCGGGCTTTCCGACTCCTTCAGAATAAATCGATTGTGTTGCGGCTGGACCGCGACGACGGCGATCACTTCCGGCGCAATGTGCGACGTCACCTGTTCCCAATACAATTCGGTCATTAGCCAAACACGATCAGGGATCGGACTAACGTCTGGGAGCGAGGCTAGGCCCCGGATCAGGACAAAGTCTATCGGGTGGGGAAGCGGGTCTCCATCCTCGTCAAGTACGAATGGATCCGGCACATTTCTCTTTTCGAAAATCACGGCAAGCCGGTTCCCCTCCACCGCCGCCGCCGAGTATTTCGATGCCAAGTTGAGCTTCGCCGGGACCTCCGGGTATCGCGCCGCCTGTTCGGCCCAAGTAGACGGAAGGCCCCGTTCGCGGAGGTAGCCCTTGTACGAAGGCTCCGTCGGCCAGCCCAGCCATAGGATTGTGGCGACGATTATCCCCGTCGCGACCCATACACGGGCACGATGCGCCGGGGTCGCGGCGGCCTTGGGGGCATGGCCGAGCAAAGAAGAGTCTTGCGCGACGGTGGCCCCGTGCCGGCGCAAGGCGATATCGAGCGTCAGGGCCGCGAAGGGGAGCGGCACAAGCGAGGCGTATCCGAGGCACACCAAGGCCTGGCTAAGGATCCCAATTGGTGTGGACGGGGCGAGCAGTCCGCCGCGGATTAGCCACGCCACGAGGAACCACGCGAGGCACCATGCGCCGATGGCCCGCGCGGTAATCAAGCCCTTGCCCCACGCATAGGCGTACGTCCCGGCAGTGAGCGTGGCTGACGCGATCCCGAACACGAGGAAAACGGGTGGAAAGACGGTCTCTATCGTGGAGTCGCCGAGGGCGAACAGGACGCCCATCGCCGCCGTGGGCACGAACACGGCGGGCAGCCATGCCGAGCGAAACACGCGCGTGCCGATGACCATGAGACCCCATGCGGGCAACGCGACGAGAATGCCCCGGCCGATGAAGAGCCACACGAACTCGCGAACGCCATCAAGGCCCAGGCCGAACGCAAAGGGGACCAACGCGAGGGGAAACCGATCGATGACCATCGCGTAATGAATCGCAAGAACAAGGACACACGAAGGAACGAGAATGAGGAGATTCGCGAACACCCTCGCCCCGGCGAACTGCGCGCTCGTGAGGGGTTGTAAATACGAGAACCCGGCAAGTCCGACCGGCTTCCGGAATCCCACCACCCGCGTGCGCAATCCATGTATCGCGGCCGCGAGCAACAGCGCCGGGAACGGCAGAAACGAAATCGGCGTCCACGATCCCTTCGGGTCGTATAACCACAACGGCGCCGATACCAGCGCCCAGATGGCGACCGTCGCGACGGGAAGGGTGTTCCCGGCGCGCTGTACCTCGAACCAAGTCTGCGCGGCCAAGGGTGACTGAAAGATGCGGTCGGCCCGGACCCGCTCCGGCATCAAGCTGCGGCGCCACTCCCAGATTTCGGGAATTCCCGTGCGGCGTCCCAGGCGCACCGCATGGACCGAGTAAACGGATACACCGTAGATCAGCGTCCCGGTCAACGCCGTCGCCAATGCAAGCGTCCATGTCCCGCCGCCCGCGCCGAGCGTCCATAGGCGCTCGCTGAACTCTGCAAAATCCAAGAACCATAAGTTGACTGCGGTCCCCCACGCCGTTTCCCGGTGATAGACAGCGGCCCCGACCAATTGCGTGGCCACCAAGACCAGTAGAAATGCCGCGATGACCAGCATGAGGCTTGTGATTCCCGAAACCGCGCCGCGAAGCCATTCGACGCCCTGCACGACCAGGTAGAACATCACGAACAGCGGCACCATGAACAGGCCGGGCCCGTCGACATACATCTGGCGCGTGGTCATGAGGAGGATCGCGGTTGCCGCACCCAACAGCAAGGCCCGGACGCCGAGCGACACCGCCACCGTCATCCACGTCGGGACCGGCAACCACAACACCCGCCGCGAATACCCGCCCGAGAGGTGCCCCGAGTTGTTCGGATTGAGCACCAGCAACAGTGACACGAACAGCGGCACGCCCAGCACCAGCGGCGTCACTAGTTCATCGATGTTCCCCCACGCCTCCGCCCCGAGCACCCATCGCGATTCGACGATGCAGATCACCCCGAACATCGCGCACACCGCCGCGATCGCCCCGCCCACGCGGAACTCTTCCCAGACTAGCGCCCGGACTTTTGTGCTCATGAGGCTCGTCCTTTCATCGCGTCCAAAGTGGAAGCGTCACGCCCCAGCGTGATTTTAGAATGTCCGATAGTTACACCCATGCTCGGTGTCCGAAAACGGCCCGGTTGCCGAAGGTTGCCTAAATCACGCCGTGGCGTGACGCTTCCACTTTGGGTCAATTCCGCGCGGCGACCTCGAACGCGATATCGTCGCTGCCCCGATTCTCCGGCGAATGCTCCATACCGCCGTCGTCCCGTCCATTTCGCCCGATGCTGTAGATTAGGAAAGAGCCGTCGTCCCGGGTTGTCATTTGGACGAACGATTCCGTAGGGGCATAGATGTCCAACGGCACGGCATCGAGGTAGGCGGGCACTAAATCGGCGAGTCGCGCAGGAAATCGTCCATTTGCGCGACGGAACCGCTCGACAGCGATCGCCGACCTGGCCATGCCGAGCTTCATTCGTACGTGCCACTCGCGGACGTACTCGTTCTCGATACGCGGCAAGTAGATGCTGGACAAGATCGAGAAGATGGACATCGAAGCATCGAACTTCTCTTCCAAGTTTTCCAGTCGAGCCCGGCGGACCGGCGATATTTTTTCCGCAATATCCATCGATTGGACGATTGGGTAAACTGCGGACAAAAAATCCCCATTCGATGGAACGAATGGTAGAGCGGCAATCTGTATCGGACGCACAATATCCTTGGCGCCGTCATCTTCCGAATCGTCCAACCAGATCGTATTCTTGTAGTTGTCAAAGTAGAGTACGTACTCGGAAAGCAACGCCTCTCCGATCTCCTTGCCCCCGGCGTATGGGGGAAGGATTTTGTCCAACGCATCGTTGAGACGGGCAAGTTGCGCATCCGTGAGGTTGGCGCGCGTCATCAAGACACCGACAGAGTCTACAAAACCGGACGCCAGCGAATTCCGAACCTGCCCCGCCGAGTAGCGCAGCGGTTCGCGGACCAGCGAAGCGCATAGCGGCAACAGCGACATTGCCGACTCGACGGCCTTTCCGCTCTCCCCCGTTATGGAGCGGAATGCCACGTCCAACTCCAATTCGGAACGGAGGGCCGACAATTTCCCAAGGTGCGACATATTAAACTCTCCATTTTCGGAGGGATCAATGGGGTACCGGCTTGGATCGCCGCCTTTCGCCCCAAGTTCAACGAGCGCTGGCGCAATCTTGGAGGTGACGCGGGTCCAATATGTCTCGGTCGCACCCCAGACGTCATCGGGTATCGGGCCCGAGCCGGGCATCTCGGTATCGCCGACAATGAGGATGTGGGTATCTGCCGAGAATTGTATACGCCGTAGTGAGGCGTCTCCGCCGGATTCGGGCAAATCTAGGCCGAGGAACTGGGCTTGTAACGCGTCCAATCGACGGGAAATCGCGAGATAGTCCAACGCAACATTCTGGTTCTCCGGTACCTCGGGATAGGAGGCATTCAGTTCTTCGGCGGTTACGGGAATACCCTGTGCCCGGAAGTAATCCCAATAGGCAGGCTCCGCGGGCCAGCCCAGCCACACAGCGGCAGCCGCTCCGAGAGCGACGATACCCCGCGAATAAGGAATTGCCTTGCCATCCGGTTGGGCCCCGCTGATGCTGTCTTGGACTGGGACCGTGCTGTGGCGTTGGCGGGCGATGTCGATAAGGAACGATACGTATGGCAAGGGCATCAGCGCCCCGACTCCCAGGCAGATGACTGATTGCGTGACCAGTCCCATGACGGTCGACGGCCACGGAAACGCCGCCCTTATCAGCCAGGCGCACAGCAGCCAGACCAAGCCACAAGTCGCGGCATGATGCCAGGTCAGCAGACGTTTCTTCATGGCATATGCAAATACCGCGAACGACCATGTCGTAGTAGTCGCCAATAAGATCCAGTCCGCAGCGTTGGCAAAAACGTTCTTGGTCTCTCCGATCATCAGGGTCGCCGCGTTATCTACCAGCGACACTAACACGTCAACGAGCAATAGGGTCGAGACACAGCGCGTGCCAGCGGACATGACAACCCAGGCGATCATTCCGACGACGAAGCATCGACCGAGGAATATCCAGGCGAACTCGCGTGCATCGGTCATCCCGGATCCCCACGCGAACGGAATGACCTCGGTGCGAAATACCGTCCCGGTGGTCCAGAAATGCAGGGCCGCCGCAAGCGCGAGCGCGGGAATCAAGACTATGGCGTTCGTCAAAACTTTTGCCAGCGCGTAATCCGCGGTGGACATTGGCCTGAGATACTCGAAACCAGCCTTTCCCATCGGCGTTCCGAATCCGGAAACATAGGTGACAGCGGCATGAGGAAAAGCGGCGACAACGAGCGCGATATACGGGATGAACACAACTAGCATTCCAGCCGTATTCCGGCCCAACACCCATAGGGGGATGTACATCAAAAGCCCGATTCCAACCGCGGATACCGGGTAGACCCAACCGCGACGGCGCAGACCGAACCATATCTGGGCGGCCACAGGAGACGAGAAGGCCCTGATCCTGCCTTCCCAAGGTAGCGAAATTCGGTCCGGCCATTCCCAAATCTCAGGAACGCCCACGCGCCGTCCGACTCGAGTGGCATACACCGCCGCGACCGACATGGCATACGCCACGGGAATCGCTAGGAGCGCCACGATGATCGCCGGAAACCAGGCCACTTCGGCCAACGAGAAAACCTGCTGGATTTCATGGACGCGCACATATGCCAGCGAATACACCAGCCCTAAAAAAATGCATAGGCCGGCCAGGCTACTCAATCCAGAGACCGGTGCGCGGAGCCAATCGAATACCTGGGCGATCAGGTACATCATGAGGAAGCCCAGCGCAAGGGCGAGGCTCGGCCCGCCTTCGAAAAGGCCCCGGGTGACCCCCAACATCACGAACGCCACAGTAAGAACAAGCAAGGAACGCACACATAATGGGACCGCCACGGCAAGCGGTGTTGGCACGGGCATCCACAAAATGCGCCGCGCGTAACCTCCCTCAAGATGTCCGGAATTATTCGGGTTCAGGACTAACAATAATCCAATGGCAATCGGGCCCGCGATCGATGCAATGGCGAGCCACTCTTCCCCATTGACCCAGGCTTCCGCTCCCAATACCCAGCGGCATTCCACCAAGAACAACACGCCCATCACGGAGCACAGTGCGGCGATCGCCCCGCCCACGCGGAACTCTTCCCACACCAGCGCCCGGACTTTTGTGCTCATGACGTCAACCTTTCATCGCGTCCAAAGTGGAAGCGGCGTCTCGCCGCTTTAGACCGCGTCCAATGACAACGTCCTACTCGTTCGACCCGCATCACCGTCATCCAATGTTTCGACGATTCGACGTACCTCTAAAGCGGCGAGACGCCGCTTCCAATTTTCGTCACGCCACCGCCTCGCCGCTTCGGGCGCCGGTTACTCGCGCGACGAACACGGCGTCGAGCGAGGGCGTCGATTCTTCAATGATTTTGCCGCCGATGGCCTCGAGCGCCTGGCGCGTGGCGGCGGCGTCGCCGTGGCTGACGACGGCCCATTCGCGGCCTTCGCCCTCGACGTGGATGACGCCGAAGGCCTCGGGGAACGCATCGAGGTCCTTGCCGAACTCGACGATTCGCCGGTGGTGCGTCGCGCGGATTTCGTCCATCGACATGAGCAACGCGAGTTTGCCCGCATGGATCATCGCGACATCGTCCGCGACGCGCTCGACTTCGTCGAGCAGGTGCGACGAGAACACGACCGTCCGGCCTTCCTCGGCGACGGAACGGATGACGACGGCGAGGATCTCGCGCCGCGCGACGGCGTCGAGGCCGGACGAGGGTTCGTCGAGCAGCAACACGGGCGGCTTGTGCGACAGCGCCACGAGCAAGCCGGCCTTGGCGAGTTCTCCGCGGGACAGCGCGCGAATCTTTGCGTTCGGGTCGAGCCGGAGTTGCCCGAGCATGCGCTCGGCGTAGGCCTGGTCCCAATCCGGGTAGAAGGCCTGGGTGTAGCGGAGCAATTCCTTGATGCGCATCCACCGGGGCATGTCGCGGTCCTCGGAGACATATCCGATCTTGGACAGCAGCGTGGCGGGGTTGCGCGTGGGCTCGATCCCGAGCACGTGGACGCTGCCCTGTTGCGGCGTGAGCGCGCCGAGCAGGTGCTTCATCAGCGTCGTCTTGCCCGCGCCGTTTTCGCCGACGAGGCCGAAGACCCGCCCGGGGCGGACCTCGAAGCTGACCCCGTCGAGCGCGACCTTTTTGCCGAAGTGACAGCTCAGGTTGCGTACCGCGATGATGGGTTCCGTTCCTTGCTCATTCATACTTGGGCTCCTTCTTCGTTCGCGTTCTCGCGCGCAGTCTCGCGCCGCAAGTCGCGGTCACATTCCATCACGAGTTTGACGATTTTGTCCGCATCGAATCCGAGGTGGCGTCCCTCGACAAGCAGCGCCTCGATGCGCTGGCCGAGAATTCGCCGGCACTCCTCGTCGGTGTAGGGCGTCCCCTTGGCGGAGACATAGGTCCCCGCGCCGCGACGTTTGTAGACAAGCCCGGCCACCTCGAGCTCGCGGTACGCGCGAACCACCGTGTTGGGATTGATGACCAACTGCTGGGCCAGCACGCGGACGGGGGGTAATTCGCTGTCGGGACGGACTCTTCCAGTGGCGATCAGGTGCTTAAGCTGTTGCACCAATTGGAGATAGAGGGGGACGCCGTCGCCGGGGTTGATGGAGAGATGGAGCATGGAGCAGGATACCTCGAAGCCGTCGATTACTTATTGTGTCGAAACTGTAACACAATACGAAGGCCTTGTCAATACCCGAATCGGGTTTGGCCCGCCCGCAGCGAATCCTGTCCGTTCGCGTTCAGCCTCGCGACCTAATCATCATGGGGCGTCGTAGACCCGTCGCCAACAGGCCAAGCGCCGCACCCATCAGAATGACCAAGTCCCCGGCGGAGCCGACAGGGCCTCGTGTCTCCGCGCCGGAAGCGGAAGCGTTGCAGGTCACGAACCGGGACGCGACCTCGATCGTGACGGTCCTGCTCTCGGACAAGACCGGGTCGCCGTTGTCGGCGGCCTTAAACGTCGGCGTGTAGGTACCGATTTGGGCTGGCACCCACAAAAACACGCCCGTGGCCGCATTGAATATGGCGCCGACCGGCAAGTCCGTGACGCTCAGCGTCACCGTATCGCCGACGTCCGCGTCGGTTGCCGACACATGAAACTCCACCAAGTCGCCGGTTTGGACGCTTCGGCCCTCGGGCACGACAAATAGGACCGGCGTGTGATTCGCTTCTCCCTCTCCCTCGCCTTCTCCCTCGCCTTCTCCCTCGCCCTCGCCTTCTCCTTCGCCTTCGCCTTCACCTTCAGATGCGCTTGCCTGAATCACGTTGATCTGTTTTGGGCTGCCGTTAGCGCCGGGGGCCGTCACCTCGATGCCGCCACTGCGGATTTCCCGCGTGGAGGTATTTTCGGTGTAGGACACGGTGATGGTCCCGTTTCCGGATATTTTCGCGGTGGTGACGGTCAACCAATCTTGGCCGGTGGTCACCAACGCGCTCCATTCGAGGGAGCCCGAGCCGGCGTTGGTCACCTGGACCGGGGTCGAGCCGGCAGCCGCGCTGAGGTTCAAGAGGGAAGCCGACACGGTGAGCACGGGCGCGGATGTCCGGGCTTGGGTCACGAGGATCGTGAAGGGCGCGTTGTCCGCCTGATCGCTATCGAGGGTAATCGCGCCTTCGCGCACGCTCGTGAGCGTGTTTTCCTCGTAGGTCACGGTCAGCATGCCCGGACCAAGTACAGGCCCACTGGAAACCGAAAGCCAGTCGCCGCCGGCGCTAACCGATGCCGTCCATGCGAAGGTACCGGCGCCGTCGACGAAAATCCCGGTGCTGCCGGCCGCCGGAGGGACGAACAGGTCCTTGCGTTCGGGAAACAGCCAGGCCGTTCCGAAGGGCGCCAGCTCGAAATCAGCGGTCGCCGTCCCCCCGCCCGCCAGAATCGATGCGGTGATCAATCGGGGGTAGTGCCCCGGCGCCTGCGCGGTCAGGTCATATTCGCGCGCCGGCAACTCCTCGTGGAGGTAGTCGCCCGAGGCATCGGCGACGGCCGGGACATTGCCAAAGTTCGTCAACAGGACCGTCGCGCCCGCCAATTCTTCATGGGTGACGATGTCCCGCACGGTCCCGCGGATGCTCCCGAGCGGCTCGCCGTTTTGGCGCGTCACGGTCATCAACTTGGGCATGGAAACGGAGTAATCGTCGCGGCTCGAGGCCGTCACGGCCACGCGATAGGCGCCCGATTGCTGGAACCCGCCGAAGGCCGCCTCGAACACGGTTCCTCCGCTCGCCATGAGGTCGAATGATGGAAGATTGATAATGGGGACAGGCACCGCGAAATTCTCGACGGTTGGCGGAAAGACCACCGCGGCGACCCGGCCGAGCCTGCCGGTCGTGGTCACGTACTCCGCGCGCACCACGGCCGAGGAAGAGGCCGGCAGCGAAATCGAGGAGGGCAGGCCGCGCACCAGGGGCGTGTCTTGCGCGAAGCGAAGCCCGGACTGAAATCGCTGCGCCCGGGCGCGGTTTCCGTCGGTGGGCCCGTTCGGTTGCCCGTCGCCATCGTCGTCGATCGCGGGGCGCTGCTCGCTTCCCGTGGCGGCGAGGGCCCCGCCGGCGAACGCGAATGCGTCGAAGACCGTGTACCCGTCGAGGGCCCTTGACCAGAAATAGCGGGAGAAGGAGATGTCCCCGTCCAGCGCGAACATCGCGGATGCGTCGCCGAGGACGCTCGCGATCACGGTGCGGCGGTCCGAGGCCAAGGGTCCGATGAAACTGCCCGAGGCCGGAGCATCGTATATTATCGTCACGCGGATGGGCGCGCCGGGGCCGGCCCCTTCGTCGAGCGCGTCCTCGAGGGCATCGAGGATTCCGTCGAGCGCGTCCGCGGCCAGGTCTTCCTCGGGCCCAATTCGGAAAATACCCGGGGCGCCGTCGCCCACCAAATAGACGACCACGTCCGTCGTGTTTTCGCCATTCCATCCGGCCACGCCCGCCTCGAGCGCGTCGAACGAACCATGGCCGTCGAACCCGTGTTCGCCGTCGCCGGGAACGCGCGGAGTCAGGAAAAGAATGTCGTCCTCGCGGTATCCGCGCAGGATCAAGGCATCGTAGGCCCGTTCGCTTGCGTTTGACACCGCCGGCCAATGGCTGTCGCGGGTCGATCCGCCCGCCAACACGATTGCCCTGGCCACTGGCGGGGCGCCCGATACCTGGACCGATTTGGTCCGGGGCCATCCCGAGTAGCCCAGCATGTCGATCGGGATCAGGGACACGTTATAGGTACCGCGCATGGTGAAGCCCGCGTAGGCCCGGCTAAACACGCCTCCCCCTGGACCCTCGTCCGTGGCGTCGAGATCGAACACGTCGACGGCCTGCACGGGCCGGTAACTCACGTAGGGATTGCGCAACTGCGCGCGATCGGGTCCCGGGGGCACTATCGACGCGATCACCCGGGACACCCCGTCGGTGTCCGTGGCGGTGCCTTCAATCGTGGCCGTGGTTGCCCCGCCGGTGTCCAATGGAATCGAACTTACGACGGCATCCGGGAGATCTCCCAGGGCCTTGTTCCCCGCGCCGATAAAGGTGCGTCCCGCCAGGGCATCGTCTTCCCGATCCTCCAACAGGGGAGATTGGACCGAGATGGTCGCGCGGACCTTCTCGTAGGCCTCGAGTACGGTGCGCCCCTGGGACACCTGGCCCCAAAACACCCGCGAGAAGTTCGGGCCTTCGCTGGGAAACCACGCCCGCTCGGTCGAGGCGCTCGAAATAACGATGCGGTCGCGGCCCGCGGGGGGCGTGAGGGCCGGAACGAACGCGCCGGAGGCGCCGGCCTCGACGATGACCGTGACGACGGCGGCGCTTGACGCTTGGAACGCATCCAGCATGGCGTCCAGTTGCAACGGGGTGACGATCGTGCGCTCATCGAGCCGGAAGCCGCCGCCGTCCCCGCCCCCGTGGCCCACGGCATAGAGGGTCAGCGAGTCGGCCCCCTGGGCGAACACGTTGATGGCGAAATCGAGACTATCGAGAGACGGGAGTTCGTCGACGTCGTCGTCGACGCCGTTGCCGTCGATATCGAGCGAGAGGGGGCCGTGCAGCACGTATATCGACTCGTTGTCGAAACCCTGCTGGTACAAGGCGCGATGGGCACGCGCGACGGCCTTGGCGATGGCCGGGCCGAGATCGTCGCGCTCGGGGCCCTCGACGTGGGGGGCCGTGCCCACGATGATTGCCATGTGCGTTCCCGGGCGCTGCACAAATTGCGACACCCGGTGAGTACCCGTCTCGGCGACCGCGATTCGGCCTCCGGGGCCTGCCGCCAAGGCGGATGGCCCGCTCAATTCCCCGGGCGAATCCCCGGCGGTTCCGAACTTCCCAAGAAATTCGCCCCCGGGAGAAAAGTACTGCACCCGGTGGTTCCCCATGTCGGCGACAGAGACGGTTCCATCCGGGGCGATGGACACATCCGATGGCGACCGGAATTGGCCGTCGAGGATCCCCTCCGAGCCGAACGAAAATAACGGGGAGGCGTCGTCGCCGGAAAACTTTCGGATGCGATGGTTCCCGGTGTCGGCCACATAGACGTCTCCCGACGCATCCGCCGCGACGCCCGCGGGCGAGTCAAGCTCCCCCTCGCCAGTCATGAACGCCGGCACGGGCGGGCCTTCCGCGCCGAACTTCTGGATGCGATGGTTTCCGGTGTCCGCCACGTACACGAAGCCGTCCGGATCGACCGCGACGTCTTGGGGATCGATAAACTCCCCGGGGTCCGATCCTTCCGCGCCGAAGTCCAGCAGATAGCTGCCGTCGGCGGTCGCGAATTTGGCCACACGGTGATTTCCCGAATCGGCCACATACAGGATCAGGCCGGCGCCATCGACCGCGATACCGCGCGGAAGGTGAAACTGGCCGGGCCCGTCCCCGTCGCTTCCCCATTGGCGCGTCTGCAATCCTTCCAAGGTCAATTTGCGGATGGTGTGGTTGCCCGTGTTTGCCACGTACAGGTCGTTGTTCGCGCCGTAGGCGATCCCCTTGGGTTCGAGATAGCGCCCCGCCTCGGCCCGCGCGCCCCAGGATGCGCGCGGCGTACCGTCGTCCGTGAACAGCTGCACCCTCGAGTTCCCGGTGTCCGCCACGATGAGGTCGCCGCCCGGGGTACACGCCACGCCGTGAGGGGAAGAAAGCTCCCCGCGTTGCACGCCCCGTGTGCCCCATTACGCGATCAGGACCCCCTCGGCCGACAGCGCGACGACGCGGTCGTTCCCGGTGTCCCCGACAAATATCTCGCCAGCGGCGCCCGCCGAGACCGACATCGGTCCGTTGTACGCGGGTCCGGTCACCGCGCCGAAGTTGGAACGCACTAGGACGCCATCGGGAGAAAACTGTTGGATGCGGTTGTTGCCCGAATCCGCCACGAAGATCGCATTGTCCGCGTCGCGGACCGAAATCCCCGCGGGACGGTCGAGCATTTCGTCGCCGTTGCCCGAAGTCCCCCATGCACGCACGAAATTTCCGTCCGAATCGAAGACCTGGATGCGGTCATTCCCCGTGTCCGCGACGTACACGCGGCCCGTATTGTCAACCGCGATTCCCCGCGGCGAATCGAATTGGCCCTGGCCCTGGCCCGCGCTCCCCCACTGGCCCCGAAATTCCCCATCGGGATCGAAAACTTGGACACGGTTATTGCCGGTATCGGCCACGTATACCCTCGAGGGCGCATCGAGTCCGGCGCGCGACCAGGCCACGGCCGAAGGGGATTGAAACTCTCCCGCCAGCGGACCCTCGCCGCCCCACTGCGCTACCAGCATTCCCGACGCGCCGAAGACGCGAATCCGGTCGCGTCCCGTGTCCGCCACGAAGACGAGGCCCCCGTCCGAGACCGCCACGCCCGAGGGGGCGTCGAAATGCCAAGGCTCGGCCAGCGCCGGCACGCTGCTCTCGAAGGCGAATACATCCTGCGCGAAGGCGCCCGGGGGAAGCACCAGCGATAACCACGCGACAGACCACACCGCAACGACACGAAGGCTGAACACCATGAGACTCGACTCCAATTTGCGCCCGGACACCCGTCACGCGGCGATGATATCACACGACATTACTCCCCTATAATGTCCGGAATTTCGACCCGCCGTTGACAGGTCCAAGGGGCATATGATAGTTTCGTGCCAAGGTGGATATATCGATTCGCCGAACCGTCCCCGCCGTTCCGGGTGTCCGGGATGCATTGGGGAGCGTTGGTTCTTGCCCGGTCGCGAGGAGAGTACGTTGCTTTCGCCTATACGTTACATGAGCTTGGGGCTTTGCCTCGCGCTGTGCGCGACGGATGCCCTTGCCTGGGGCCCGCGTGCGCGCAAGGCGATTGGCATGGCCGCGCTGCAATCCATCCGGGAAGAATTCCCGGGGGTATTTCGCGCGGGCGAGGCGAGTTACGATGCCGACATCCTGCGTGGCGCGGAAACCGGCCTCGATATCATTTACGCGGCGGCGCCGATTCACTCGGATGAACAGGCCATCGCGGGGGTCTCGAACCAGATTCAACTGCTTCGCGCGGCAAAGCAGGCCGGAGCGGGGAGCTATTTTGCCTTTCGGATGGGGGCCCTGTCCGCCTTGGCGGCGAACTTGGTCGAACCCTTCGGCGTCGCGTTCTCGGACGAGGATCGTTCGTTGGGTCAACGTGTCGATTCCGACATGGAGGCGACGCTCGAGCGGTTCTCCGTGACCCCGAAGGCCGGGAAGTATGAGTATATGCGCGACGTGGCGGTGTATTTCGCCGCAAAGCGGACATTTTATCCCGACGACTTGGCCATCATCGCGGACGACTACAAACGCGGGAACGGCGCCAAGGGCTTTCTGGCGCAGGCGGGGCAGTCCTACTTCGAGCGCTCCGTCGAGGCGGCAAGGGACACTTGGTTTACCGTATTGCGTCCCGCGGGCGACACCGACGACTTGGAACCGTCGCCGGACGCATTGGCAGCGTATTTCGTGGATGAAATCCGGTATTTGCTCGAGGTGCGCAAGAACCCCAGGGAAGCCGACCGGGCTTACGAGAATTTCGCGAAGGTTGAGGGCGTGGACAAGCGGTTGGACTATGAAACGATCGGGGACCTGTACTACGCCAGCGGAGAAAGTGCGAACAATGACAGCTCCCGGGAACGGGGCGTTCGTGAGTGGCAGTTGGCGCAGGGTAAGCCCGGCCCGCAGCGGCAACGGAGTTCGAGCAAGCTGGCAAAACATTATATTTCCCAAGGGGAGGTATGGTTCCGCCGCTCCGACTCGCCCGAGGCCACGGACACCGATCTGGAAGAGGCATTGCGCTCGTTCCAACGAGCGCTCGAATTCGATCGCGCCAACGACATCGCCGCGGACCGGATTAACGAGACGACGATTGCCATTGCCGAGCGCCGCGAGGCGTTCAACATGCAGACGGGCTTTATCGAGCGCGCGCTGGGCATTGGCCAGGAGGCCGACAAGCTCCGCGTCGAGTCGCAATTCGAGCAGGCGATCTCGAACTACAATACGGCGTTGAGCGTGCTCGAGACGGTCGACACCCGGTTCCGGCAGTTGAGCGAAACGGCAAAGGCCGAGACGAACAAGATTGACAAGAGCATAAAGGAAATCGTCAACCAAATGCTCGACAGCGCCGACAAACTGATTGAGGAAGGCGAGGGACTCGTGCAGACCAATCGTTTTTCGGACGCGGTCGCGAAGTATGGCGCCGTGAACACCGTGGTCGCCGCCATCCCGGATTCGGCCGGCGGGGCCAATGCGAAACGTAGGGAAGATGTCATCAAGCGCTCGCAAGACAAGATAGTCGAGGCAGAAGCCGCGGAAAAGGATTTCAAGGCGAAACAGGAAGCCGCCAAGAAGGCGCCGGCGGCCCCCGCCGGCAAGGCACCCGCCGCCAAGAAGTCCCCTTTTAACTGAGCCTGTGCCGGCGTGGGAGTGAAGCGGGCCCTTTCCGCGTTCTATTCCCGCATGGCGGGCCACTTTGGGCCCACGGGCTGGTGGCCGGGAGAGTCGGCCTTCGAGGTGGCCGCCGGGGCGATTCTCACCCAGAACACGGCATGGGGTAACGTCGAGAAGGCAATCGTCAACCTGAAGGCCGGGCGCCTCTTGTCGCCCCGCGCGATTCTCGATTCGCCCATCGAAATCGTCGAGGCCGCCCTCAGGCCCTCCGGATATTTTCGCGTCAAGACTCGTCGGCTTCGCAGCTTCTGCGAATACCTCGTCGAGCGACATGCGGGTAGCATGAAGCGAATGTCGCGCAAGCCGCTCGGCGAACTCCGCCCCGAGTTGCTCGCGGTCCACGGCATCGGCCCGGAGACGGCCGACGACATCTTGCTGTATGCCTGCGGACATCCGGTATTCGTGGTGGACACCTACACGCGGCGGATTCTTTCGCGGCACGGCCTCGCGGCGCACAACGTGGGATACGAGCCCTTGCGGGAATTGTTCGAGAAGAACCTGGGACCGGACGTCGAGCTGTTCAAGGAATACCACGGCCTCATTGTCTTGACGGGCAGCCGGTACTGCAAGGCGACCCCGAAGTGCGGCGAATGCCCGCTTCGTGCCACGCTGAAAACCGGCCAGCCGATCCTAGGCGCGTAACGCGAGCAACCGGGCCAGCACCCAGCGCGCGCTTGGCGTGAGTTTCGTCTTCCGGTACTGTCCGGCCGCTTTCTTGATGGCCTCGGACTGTGTCGGATATGGATGCACCACCGTGGCCAACGCGCCCAGCCCTAGTCCATTCGTCATGGCCAGGACGATCTCGCCCATCATGTCCCCCGCATGACGCGCAACGATGGTCGCGCCCAGGATCCGATCGGTCCCGCGCGCGGCGAGCACCCGGACATATCCCTCTTCGTCGCCATCGAGTATGGCCCTGTCGACCTGCGACATGGGCTGGGTGTACACGTCCACCTCGATTTTCCGGAGCGATGCCTCATGTTCGTACAACCCCACGTGGGCGACTTCAGGATCGGTATAGGTCGTCCACGGGAGCACCACCGAGGACAACTTTCGCCGGCCAATCGGACCCAGGCTGAAGAGCGCGTTCTGGACGACAATCTGGGCCGCCACGTCGGCGGCGTGAGTGAACTTCCAAGCCATGCAGATGTCGCCCGCCGCATAGACCGAGTGATTCGAGGTGCGCAGATGATCGTCGACGGTCACGCCGCTTACGCGGTCGTACTCGACCCCCGCGGCCTCCAAGCCGAGGCCCTCGACGTTGGGCATGCGTCCGGCCCCGACGAGAATCGCGTCCACCTCGACCGTCTGTTCGTGGATGCCGGTGACCGCCTCGATGCGCCTTGCGCCCTCCTCGCGGCGGACGCGCCGGATTGCCGTGTGCAGGAGGAACTCGACGCCGTCGCGCTCCATGGATTTCCGGACCAAGGCGGCCGCGTCGGGCTCTTCCTTGCCGAGGATGCCGGGGGTCATCTCGATTACCGTGACGGCGCTCCCGAGGCGCTGGAAGGCTTGCGCTAGTTCACAGCCAATCGGACCCGCGCCGATGACGGCGAGCCGCGCGGGAAGTTCCGCCAGGTCGAATACGGACTCGTTGGTGAGGCACCCGGCCTCGGCGAGTCCGTCGATGGGCGGAATGGCCGCGCGCGCGCCGGTCGCGATTACCGCCCGCGCGAATCGCAGGGTCTTTCCGCCGACCTCCACCGTGTTGCGCCCGGCGAACGTTCCGCGCCCGAAAAACACGTCGACTCCGTGGTCCTTGTACCGTTGCGCGGAGTCGGCCTCGCCGATATGCGCGCGTAGCCGCCGCATGCGCGCCATGACCTCCGCGAAATCGGCCCCGCCCTCGCCGGGCCGCACGCCGAAGCGTCGGGCGTCGCGCATGGCGGCTGCGGCGCGGGACGATGCAATGACGCTCTTCGAGGGGACACACCCCACGTTGAGGCAGTCGCCGCCCATGAGGTGTTGCTCGACAATCGCGACCTTCGCTCCCAGGCTGGCCGCGACAATGGCACTGATCAGCCCCGCGGCCCCGGCGCCGATGACGACAAGGTGATAGTGGTCCTTCGGCTCGGGATTGACCCAGTCCCCGGGACGGACACGATCCAGGAGGAGACGGTTGTGGGGGTCCAACGCGAAAGCGGCGGCGTTCGTGTCGGCGGGGGGCATCCCAAACTCCTTTCCGTTCCTGGTCATCCGGCCGTGCCGCTCCCATCGATCCGTTGCCGGAGCGCGTTCCGGGCGATGCGGGTGAGCAGCGCCGTGACCGCCGCCGTCGCGGCCAATCCGATGCCGAGCATGGTCCATTCGAGCGGGCCTCGTTGGCGCGCCTCGCCGCCCGATTGCACGAGGTCCCCGGCAATGCCGCCGATGTATACGTAGAGCAGAATCCCGGGGAACATGAAGAACCATGACGCGAGGACGTAGTGGCCGAAGGCGACGCGGGTCAGCCCGAGACCGTAATTCAACAGGTTGAACGGGATCGCCGGGGACAATCTCGTGAGCGCCACGATCTTCCATCCTTCCGCCGCGATCGATTCGTCAATCGCCCTGAATACGGGGTTTCCCTCGATGCGCTTCATAATCCAGTTCCGCGCGAGGTAGCGCCCGGCGAGGAATGCCGCCGATGCCCCGAGGGTCGCCGATACCGATACCAGCGCGGTTCCCACGGCCACGCCATAGATGGCGCCCGCGCCCAGCGACAGCACCGAGGCGGGCAACAGGAAGATGCATGCGGCGACATAGACTGCGATGAAGAGGCCCATGCCGGCCCACCCCATGCCGTCGATGCGGTCGAGCGACTGCGTCAGGGCCCCGCGCAGGTCCACGAGTTGGCCCAAGACAACGACCCCGGCGATGACGGCGGCCGCGACGAGTAGTTTTACGCGCGAATTCGGCATGGCGTTCATACTACCCGATCGTCCGATGGGAGCAAACCCGCGCTGGAGCGGCGATCATGGGTTGGATACAATCCCGCGCATGGCGTGTACCCTCAAAGTAGTCGTCCGGTACGACGGGACCAATTTCGTCGGCTGGCAGACACAGCCGAACGGGCCCTCGGTCCAAGCCGCCATCGAGGCGGCCATGTCGCGCATCGCCCACGGGCCCGTCCGCATCCACGGCGCCGGCCGGACCGATTCCGGGGTCCATGCGCTCGGGCAGGTCTTCAGTTGCCGGTGGCCGTTGCCGGAACGGCCCGCCGCGCTGCAAAAGGCCTTGTGCTCCCTGTTGCGCCCGGACATCAGCATCGTGTCCATCGACATCGTTCCCGACGATTTCCACGCCTCGTTCTCAAGCGCGGGAAAACGCTATGCCTATGTGATCAGCACGGCAAGATTCCCGGATCCGTTTTCTCGCCGCTACGCCTGGCGCGTGAAATGGCCCATCAACCCCGCGCGTGTCGAGGACCTGGCAAAACGTCTCGTCGGCACGCACGATTTCGCCGGGTTCCGTTCCGCGGGCCACGGATCGAAGACTTCCGTCCGCACGATCCATTCCATCACGGTTCGCGATGGGGGCGTCGCCGGACCGGCCGACGCCGAGGGCCTGTTTCGCATCGAGTTCGCCGGGAGCGGGTTCCTATACCGCATGGTGCGCAACATTACCGGCACCTTGGTCGACGCCGCGCGCGGGCACATCCCCGATTCCGCGATCGACGAGCGGCTCGCCGCGCCGGGACCCTACGCCGGCTATAGCGCCCCCGCGCACGGACTCTTCATGATGGCGGTCATGTATTAAACACATGGGACGCTTCACAAAAACACTTCATTGGTAGGACCGTTACCGTCCCCATCGTCCATCTAGTCCATCGTGTCCATCGTGTCCATCGTGTCCATACCCAATGCACGCGTCCGTGGATCGGGCCGTTCGCAATTTCGCGCATGCCGGTGATACAGTCGCCCATTCGCCAACCCTCGCCCCTTGGATTGCCCCCATGTCCCCGATTCGTATCCTTGTTGCACTCTTCTTGTGCCTTGCCGCCCGCGCCGCGGACGTACCC